>CAYRTW010000130.1:0-15761 GCA_964426935.1 uncultured Rickettsiales bacterium | reverse complement strand
GTGGGAGTCGGGGTGTGGCTGCTGTTCACCTTTTGGCGCGCAGGAAGCCTCGACGCCGAGGCAGGGGCCTTGCCCTCCTCCCCCAGCGGCCTGCCAGTGGTTCCTCCTTCCCTGCTTCAAAACGAACTTCTGGGGCTGGCCTCCCTGATTCTTTCGCCCGGCAAGAGCGCTCTGCTCTATTCCCCTCCCCTCCTTCTGGCCCTGGCGGGGCTGCCGGTACTGTGGAGGAGGGCGCCTCGCCTGGTGGCTGCCATCGCAACGGTAACCGCCTCTCATTTTTTCATCGTGTGCCTGGTCCCCTTTTCCGGTGGGGACTGGTGCTGGGGCCCTCGTTACCTGGTGGACACCCTGCCCCTCCTCTGCCTGGGCCTCCCCTTCGTTCCCCTCGGCTCGGTTCCCCTGGCCCTGCAGAGGGGGCTGATCTTCCTGGGAGTGGGCGTACAGCTTCTGGGACTGTCCCTGGACCACCACTCCTTCTATTTGAACCGTCGCGTCCCTGACGCCTTCTGGGACAGCGACCCCCTGTTCCACTTCCGAGAATCCATCCTCCTGGCCCGGCCCGGCGAGGTGGCCCGAGTCCTCCGGGAGGGTCTGCCCCCCACCGCGACCCAGTTCCAGGCCAATCCCCACGGCCCCACCTACACCACCCTGGTCCTCCCCTCCTATCGCCGTCATCAGGCGGAGGGGTGGATGGCCCGCTTCCAGGTCTTCTGGCTGCCCCGCCCCTGGCCCCTGTGGATGACCACCCTTCCCCAAGAGCAACAGCCACTCCCTCCCCTCCTGCCCCTGACGGTCGGCCTCGCCGGGCTGGCCTTGGGGGCACTGGGAGTGGTCGGGGCCCTGCGTCGCTCCCAAGAGATGGAGGAGGACGAAGCCGACGCCGAAAGGCCCATGATATAACCCGCCCTTCTTCGCCCCGTTGGGGGGCTGGAACCCCTGGAATCGATGCCATCTGCCGGGCCTTTTTCCTCTTTACCCCCTCCTGAGCCCGTGGAAGTGACCGTTCTCTTCCCTTGCTTGAACGAGGAGGCGGCCATCGCAGGCTGCGTCACCGCTGCTCGGAATTCCCTCCAGGACGCTGGGATCCGAGGGGAGGTCCTGGTGGTGGATAACGGTTCCACCGACCGCTCCGCCTCCCTGGCGGAGGCGGCGGGAGCCCGGGTGGTGGGAGAAAGCCGGCGGGGGTATGGCTCGGCCTATCTGCGGGGAATGGGGGAGGCGAGGGGGGAGCACATCATCCTCCTGGACGCGGACGGAACCTATCCATCAGAAATGATTGGTGATTTTCACCGGCTTCTTCAAGACGGAGCCGAACTGGTGATGGGCAATCGGTTTGCGGGGAGGATGGAGGAGGGGGCCATGCCTTTCCTCAATCGCTACCTGGGGAATCCGGTGCTGTCGGGGATGACCCGCCTCCTGTTTCGGGTGGGACTGAAGGACATCCACTGCGGGATGCGGGGGATCCGCAAGACCTCTCTCCCCCCCCTTGCCCTCCAGACCCCGGGGATGGAGTTCGCCACCGAGATGATCGTCAAGGCCCTGGATCAGGATCTTCGGGTGGTGGAGGTGGGCATTCCCTATCGGCCCCGCATCGGCGAGTCCAAACTGATGCCCCTGCGGGATGCCTGGCGCCACGTCGAGTACATGTTGGTTTTCTCCCCCGCCTTGCTGTTCCTGTGGCCGGGAGCCGCCCTGCTCCTGGCCGGTCTGGGAATCCAGATTCTTTTGCTGGCGGGCCCCCGGATGGTGTTCTTCCACACCTGGGACGTTCACACCAGCCTGGCCGGGGTGGCGGCCTGTCTGACCGGGTCCACCCTTTTGGGGCTGGGCACGGTGTGTACCGCCTACGCCTGGAGCATCGGGATGCGCTTCCGGCACTCCCCCCTGGCCCGCCTCCTGGGTCGGACGGGAGACCGCCCCCTTCGCGTGTTGGGGCTGTCCCTGCTCCTCACCGGTGGGGGAATGTGGGCGGCGGTGGCCCTCCAGTGGTTCCTCACCGGCTTCGGGGCCCTGGCTGCAGTGGCCTATCTGGCCCTGGCCACTTCATTGCTGGCGGCAGGGTTGGGGTTGCTGGGGGCCGCCTTCCTGATCCACATCATTCGCCTGCGCTGAAGCGGCTGCGCGGGTGGATTGCGGCGTCGTGGGTCCTCCCAGAAATCCTCACAGCGCTGAAGGCTGCTCCGGTTTCCGGGGCCCTCCACTCCTTGCACTGCACCCGCTCGCTACGCTCCCCGGAAGCGGCTGCGCGGGTGGATTGCGGCGTCGTGGGTCCTCCCAGAAATCCTCACAGCGCTGAAGGCTGCTCCGCGGGTGGATGGAAGTTATCGTGAGGCCCACTCCCGACACGCCAGAAAGTAGAGGGGAGCCTCCTCTCCCTCGGAAACCAACCAGATTCCCCCCGTGCTCGGATCATAGGCCGCTGCCTCTCCCTGGGCCTCGATGGGGGCCTGGATCGATTGCCATGAAGGGGAGGAAAGATCATCCAACCCCTCGTCAGACAACAAGATCTCCGTCAAGGCGAAGTAAGCGCGGACCAGAAGTCGGCCTCCCTGAGGTTCCAGATCGGCGGCGGTGGCTCGACCGGGAAGGCCGGTGAGGGACGAGGTGGGAACCTCCCCCAGAAACTCCGCCTCCCGGGGGACATCGGGGAAGGGTTCGTTCACCCGCATCACCCGGGCCAGGCCATCGTCCCTCTTGGTGAGCACCACCGGCCGGCCCTCCCCGTCCACCACCAGAGCCTCGGCGTCCTGGGGACCGTCTGGATAGGTGAACGGGAAAACCTCGGGAGTGGCGATGAGGGAAAACCCGGATTCCCGAGGAAGCTCAGGTTCTTCGACCCTCAAGATCGACACTTCGGTCCGTTCTTCCAGGTTGTCCCCCACGTCCCCTACAAACAGGCAGGTCCCCGAAGGTGAAGGACAGGGTCCCCGGGCAAGGTCCTCCCAGTCTTCGTTGGACACGTCGAGAAAGGTCAGAATCCCCAGGGTCATCCCTTCGGAGTTGAGGGCGGTGAGCACCGGCTCCCCTCCCGAGTCCTCATGGACCCACAGGACCCCGGGATTTTTCACCGAGGCCACCATTCCTGACACCTCATCCAAGGAAGGATCCACCAGTTGGCCCACCTCCTCCGCCTCCTCCCAGGCGGAGCAGGGAGGCAAGGGAGCGGTGTCGTCGTCGGTAACGGGGGTGTCGTCGTCAGGGTTCTCGCTATCGTCATCGACGAGGGGGGTGTCGTCGTCGGAGGTCGTAGCGTCGTCATCGTCCCCGGAAGGATCCCCCATTCCACAGGCCAAGAGCCCGGCCAGCATCCATCCCCATCGGTGTTTCACCATGCCCACTCCGAGGATCACACAGAATGCGTAGCGCAGCGTGCGAACGGCCGCAGCGCCGAAGCCGCAGCACCATGGTGAGGATTTTTGGGGGGACCCGCGACGCCGCGATCCGGACGTGCAGCAGTATTTCGTGTGATACTCTCCATCAGCTTCCCGAAAGAATCACTGTGGGCGACGAGTACCACCCCTGGGCAGTCCAGCAATCCCCTGCGGACGCCGCCAGCATCAGGTAGGAAAAGTCACCATGCCCGGAGGCAGGCCAGGTCAGAACGGTGTCGAAATCCCCATTCGCCTCCACCCCCTGACATTGATAGTCCCAGGCGTTCTGGGGAGTCCTGTAGAGAGCGATGAGCAGCCCGGTGTCCTCCCCCACGGAAGCCCCCGAGAGGGTGTAGCTCACCCCCTTGGAGGCAACCGAGCAGGGGATGTCGCTGTCCAGAAGAATGCCCATGAAGGAGAAGAGATCCCGAGGGCAGGTGGACCAGTCCAGGTAAGGAGTTGGATCTGCTGGAGAATTTTCTGAAACTGGAGCCGTCCCGGCAAAAGGAACTCCTTCGGAGACCTCTTCCAATTCCTCAAAGTGAAGGGGAAGGGACATGTAGAGAAGATCCCCCACCTCGAAGTGGAGATGGGGGCCGGTGGACCATCCGGTGTTGCCCGACAGCCCAAGGGTCTCTCCCCGGCCCACCGAATCCCCCACCTCCACCAAGGCCCCGTCCTTCTCCAGATGCCAGTACTTGCCAAAGGTGCCATCCCCGTGATCGATGATGACGTAGTTGGCCAGATCGGCGCAGGTGGATTCCCCACAGCCCTGGTCCGAGTCCTCCCGGGTCGCCCACACCCTCCCCTCCCGGGCCGCCACCACCTCGGTTCCCTCCTCGGCGGTGAAGTCCACTGCATATTTTGCGGTGCCATTATGAGAGAAAGACCCGTGATATCCCTGGCCGATGCTCGCAGAAAACCCTTCGGTGAAAGGGAGTGAGACGTACTGAAGGGTCAAGCTGACGCACTCTTCTCCCCTCAGGATCGTACCCTCGCCGCAGTCCAGAACCGGATCCTGGGGCAGGCACTCCCCGTCCACTTCTTCCGTGCCAGGCCCGCAGATCACCTCCCCTCCCGCCTCGGGCAGGCACTCCCCATCTACGGCCAGGGTCCCCGGACCGCAAGAGACACTGGAGCCATCAGGGACGCACTCACCATTCATTCCCACCGTGCCGGGACCGCACTCCCAGGAAGAGCACGCGGGAGCGACCAGGACAAGACCGACGCAGAGGAGGAGAAGAGGGGGGCGCATGGTGAGCGGAATAGAAGGAGGCGAGGGAAAAGGAGGGAGTCGGAGGACAGCAGGGGGACGGGGCTCAGGGCAGGGCGCTGTCGTCGTCGCCGGCGCTGTCGTCATCGGTGGTGTCGATGGGGGTGTCATCATCGGGAGAAGTGTCGTCATCGTCATCCCCTCCTCCCCCATCGTCCAGATCGGGGCAATAAGCATCGTGTGGGTACATGTCTGACCGGAACACCTCCCAGGCGCGGCTGACGGTACCTCCCGATTCGTCGGTGGCAGCCAGGGTCAGCAACCCCGATCCATCCTCCCCCAGAGAGCTTTCAAACAGGGTGAACATCAAGTCATCTACCTCCGGAGTGGCCACTCCATTGGCGATCCCCATGCCGTCCAGGGTCCACACGAAGGACACCGCCAGAGAATCGGGATCGGTGATGGTGGCGGTGAAGGTCACCCACCCGGTCACCCCCAGGGAGACCTGAATGCAGTCGGGGTAGACCCCTTCCAGGACAGGAGGGACCGGAGGAGGAGGCGTGGTGTCGTCATCCGATGAAGTGTCGTCATCCGAAGAGCTGTCATCATCGGGACGGCTGTCATCGTCTCCCCCGGTGTCATCGTCGGAGGAGGCATCGTCATCGGAGGACACGTCGTCGTCAGGGCGAGTGGTATCGTCGTCCTGGGCGGTGTCGTCATCGGGGGGCCGGGTGGTGTCGTCGTCGACGTAGGTGTCGTCGTCGTACCCGTGCTCTCCAGGCCCCCCCCCATGGTGGTCCCCGGGGCGGTCACCGTAATCGTAGATGAGGCACGCCGAAGCGACGAACCCGAGGGTTCCCAAGAGGAGGGCGGAGGTCAGGGTCCGGGTGTCCATGGAGTCTCCAGAGGCCGCTCCCAGAACAGAGTCAGGATCGGCTGGGGTCATCATGATGCCACCTTGGGGAGAATTCCAGCAAAAGGAATCGGAGGCTCTCAAGAGTTCCAGAGGGCAGCGATGGACCCATCCACAGGAACCTTGCCCATCAATGGCCCGTCGCCGAGAACCCCGCCCACGCCTGGCAGGCCCCGTCGGCCTCTCCCACATCCAAGGGGCTGACCCCCAGACGCTCCAGCAGGAAACAGGCGTCCTCCACCTGCTGAGAATGCCCCAGAGCGTCACCCATCCTGGCCTGGGCCACCAGGACCGAAGAGTCGGCGGGATCCATCTCCTGACCCACCCGAAGTTCGGCCTCCGCCTGCTCGATCTCCCCCTGGGCGAGGAGGACAAGGGCCCGGGCGGCATGAAGGCGGGGAACAGGCGGAAGGCCCTGAGAACGGGTTTTCTTGTGGGGGTTGGCCTGGATGGTGGTGGTGTAGAAGGCGTCCAAGACGCGCCGCGCATCATCGAAGCGACCCAGCCTTCGCAAGACGTCCCCGTAGAACAATCGAGGAATCCCCCGGACATCGTTGCGGCGAGAAACGGGCAGGAGCCAGTGAACCGCCTCGGTCAATTGTCCCCGAGCCATCGCCACCATGGCCCTCCCAAGCCGATAGATGGGATGCTTCTCCCCCGCCGTCAGGGCCAGATCCAGGGAGTCCTCGGCCTCCTCAAGCTTCCCCTGCAGGGCCTGGGCAATCCCCACCGACGCCCACACCGAGGGTCCCTGGGCAGGAATGTCGGCAGCTTGCAAGTAGGCCCACTCTGCCGAGGCGGGATCTCCCCAAAGCCGGTAATTGTTGCCCAGGTCGATGAACGCTTCGGCGGCGGCTTTTCCCCGGAGCCCATCCAGGGCCAGCAGGAAGGAATCCTCCGCTTCGGCATATCGTCCTTCCAGGGAATAGCTGCGGGCGACAAGGGCGTGAACCTCCGGATCCCCCCCGAGAGCGCCCTCCACCTCCGTCAAAAACGGAGAGGCCAGATCGGGGCGACCCATGTCCAACCATCCCTGAGCGGCCAGGGCCTCCAGAGCGGGGGTGTCAAAACCCAGATCCCGGGCCTGCTTGAGAATTTCCAGGGCCCGCCGGGGATAGCCCCGCCCCAGCGCCGACCGGGCCTTTTGAAGGGCATCCTGGGAAGACGTGGGTGGGGGAGATTCGGGATGAAGGCCAGTCCCGGTTTTCCCGGGAGCTTCCCCCTTCGCCCGGTTGGCCTCGGCGGTGCCATCGGCCCGAACAGCTCCCCTTCTTCCCCTGCCCTTCCCCCTTTCCTCGGGCAGGTTCCCTTGGGAGGGCGCCCCCTCCGAGCCTTGAGCCACAGACGGGGTCACCATCCCTCCCAGGATCAGGAAGCCTGAGGGGAGCAGGATCAATAAAAGCCGGGAAAGTGGACCGATCATGAAACCTGTTGAGGCAAGGCGCCGGTTTCACCCCGGCCTGGGGGACGTATAATAGGGTTCACTCCCGTTGCCATCAACCGGACCCGGCCCGCTCCCTGCTCCCCAAGGAACCTCATGCCCTTCCGTCCCTTTCGCTCCGGCGCTTCCGGCCTCCTTGTGCTCACTCTGGCCTGCTCGGGAACCGACTCCTCCTCTCCCCCCAAGGTGGATTCCGCCTCCTCCTCGACCTCCCGTCCCAATGTGGTGGTGTTCACCCTCGACACCACCCGAGCGGACCGGATCGGGGCCTATGGAGCGACCTTTGGAGCGACTCCCCACCTGGATTCCCTGGCCCAAAAAGGGATTCGCTTCGACAACGCCTACGCCGTCACCCCCCTGACCATCCCCAGCCACACCTCCATGTTTACCGGCCTCCTCCCTCCCCATCACGGGGTCCGGGACAACGGGGATCTGTTTTTGGGAGAGGGGGCCACCACCCTCGCCGAGAGGTTCAAAGAGGGGGGGTACACCACCATGGCCTCAGTCGGGGCCTATGTCACCACCCGTCGCTGGGGGTTCGGTCAGGGTTTTGATGCCTACTTTGACGAGGTAAAGAACAAGGCGGTGGCCACCAACAGCGAATGGGAGATGGAACGGAGCGGCGACCGGGTGACCGACGACGCTCTATCGTGGCTGAATTCTCACGCCGACAAGCCCTTCTTCACCTGGATCCACTACTTCGATGCCCACCACCCTTATCGTCCCCCAGCGGAGTTTGCCTCCCGCTTCCCGGGGCGCCCTTACGTGGGAGAGCTGGCCTTCATGGACGCTCAGGTGGGCCGGATCGTGGAGGCCTTGTCCAAAAATGGAACCCTTGAGAACACCTGGATCATTGCCCTGGCGGACCACGGAGAGGGCCTGGGGGATCACGAGGAACCTCTCCACGGAATGCTCCTCTACGATTCCACCGTTCACATCCCTTTCCTGGTGAGGCCGCCGGGTGGACTGGCCCAGGGGCGCTCGGTGGCACAACCCGTGTCGGGAGTCGACCTGACCCCCACCCTTCTGGGGGTCGCGGGACTCCCCATCCCTGCGGGGTTGGATGGGAGGGATCTTTCTCCCCTCTTCCAGAGGGACGCCCCCGGGAAAGTGGCCGATGTTCCCGTCTACATCGAGAGCGAGTACGCCCGGCGCCACTACGGTTGGGCGGGTCAGAAGGCGGTGGTGGAGAAAGGATGGAAGCTCCACGCCATCGAGAAACCCGAGTTGTATCCGGTGGGGGATCATCAGGAGCTGTCCAATCAGGCCTCCCAGCAGGCACCCACGGTGACGGGGCTGCAGTCTTCCTTGGGTTCCCTCTTGAAGTCCATGAAGGGCCCGGCGGCGGGGATCTCGGAGGAGGTGGGAACGGGGTCGGACGTCACCGAGAAGCTGCAGGCCTTGGGGTACATGAACACGGTGGTGGCCGTGGACGAGGGAGCCCACCTCCCCGACCCCCGGGAAAATCTCCCCGTCCTCAAGCAGGTGCAGGAAGCCCAGTTGGCCTTCCGAGATGGCAGGACGGAGGAGGGAGTCAAAAAGCTTCAGGCGGTCATCCAGCGGGTACCCGAGCTGGTGGATCCTCGCACCGCCCTGGCCCAAGGACTTCTGAAGCTGCAACGGCCCGGAGACGCCCTTCAGGTGCTTGAAGACGGGATTCGCCGCTCCGCCACCCAAAAGCTGGCCAGCGCCCCCCTGGTCACCCTCCAGGGAATCAGCCTGCTGCGTATGGGAAAGAAGGCTGAGGCGACGCGAGCCTTTGAATCGGCCCTGAACATCGACCCCCGCCAGCCCCAGGCCTGGGCCTCCCTGGTGGAATTGACCGCCGAGAGCGGGGACATGGCCCGGGCCAAGCTGCTGGCCACCCAATCCCTCCAGACCGGAAGCGACATCCCCCAGGCCCGAGCGGTTCTGGGGGCGGCGCTGGCAGCAGAGGGAAACCTGGAGGAGGCGGAACAGCAGCTCAAGACCGCCCTTCAGCAGCGCCCCGACATCCAATACGCCCGCTATCACCTGGGCCTTCTCTACATCAAGCAGAACAAGCCCGAGGAGGCGGAGGAGCAGCTCCTGGAGGAGGTGCGTCTCCATCCCGACATCCTCCTCGCCCGAGCGACCCTGGCCCAGATGTATGGAAGGGTGAAGGCCTACGACAAACAACAGGAGCAGATCGAAGAGTCCCTGAAGGCCCGCCCCAAGGACGTGGATCTGTGGCACGCCAAGGCCCTGGCCCTGTTCAATCAGAAGCTGTGGGCGGAGGCAGGGCAGGCGGTGGAAGGCTGCCTCGCCTTGGATGACAACCACCCCGCCTGTCACATGATGAAGGCCAACGTCCTGGCTCGACTGGGACGCCGCGACGAGGCCCAGGTGGAGGCGGATCTGGCCAAGGAGCTGGCCAAGGAGAGGGGAAGCATCCGAGGAGTTCGCTGAGAAGTCCAGTTCCGCCTCAAGACAGTAGGCTATACTGGCCCACCCCATGCGCCCTCCCTTTCCCTCTTCCCCCTCAAGTTCCGTCCCCTCTCCCAAGGGAAGGCTGATGGTGTGGGGCGGCCTCCTCTTTGTCCTGCTGATCCTGGGTACCACGGCCTCCTCCAAGACCTCCGACCGGAACCCCGCCTGGCCTGGAGAGGTAAGGCCTGGGGAAATCGCCCTCCTGGATCTGGCCCTGGGGGATGTCGATATGGCTCCTCGGATCCAGCCGGTGATGATCCACGGATCCACGAGGCGGGCCCTGCGGGGGGGCATCGCCTCGGTGTTGCGAATTCCCGCCGCCGTTCCTCCCGATGCTTCCCTGGTGGTGGCCTTCGGAGTCACCGGCCCTCCCTCGGGGATGCCTGACGTCACCTTCAACTTCACCATCACCGCCGAGGTAGACGGAAAGGTCCTCCCCCTCCTGGACGCTCCCGATCGCCCCACCTCCCCCAGTCACCAGGGCTGGCAGGAGCGATCCATCCCGGTGGGTTCCCTGGCAGGCAAGAACGTCACCTTTACGTTTTCGACGTTGAAACGCCCCATTCCCAGCGGCTCGGTGGCGGATACCAGCCTGCGAACTCCCATGTGGGGCAACCCGGTCCTGCGCTACCCGACTCCCACCCGCAACGATCCCCGGCCGGACGTGGTGCTGATCATCATCGACACCCTCAGAGCCGATCACCTGGGCAGCTATGGGTATGTCCGCCGACTGAGTCCTCACCTGGATCGACTGGCGGCCCAGGGGGCGCAGTTTGATCGGGCCTGGGCTCAATCGTCGTGGACCACTCCATCCATGGTGGCGTTGATGACCGGTCGGTACCCCGACATCCCCCTTCAGGGGAGGCCAGCTCGAAACTGGCTGGATCCTTCAGTACCCACTCTGGCCACCCTGCTTCGACAGGCCGGCTATCGCTGCGAGGGATATGTCAACAATCCCAATGTGGACGTGTCCTTGGGGTTTTCTGAAGGCTTTGACCGGTACACCCTGTACACCAGCGACAACGCCTTGGCGGAAGCAGTGACCTCCCGGTTGGCCAATCCTCCTCCGGGGCCCCGCTTCACCTACGTCCATTTCCTGGGGCCCCACGTCCCATACGAATTGGCCCGCCCCTTCTCGGATCGTCTGGGGTTTCCCGCAGCCATTGAGGGCAAGGAGGAATGGTACCGAGAGGAGGTGATGCGAGACGCCGCCACCGAAGAGGGGCGGGCCCGAGTCATCGCCGCCTATGACAGCCTCATCGCCCAAACCGACGCCCGCCTTGCTCCCATCCTGGACGTTCTCCGGGACAGGGGAGCCCCGGACAACACCGTTGTTGCAGTCACTTCGGACCATGGGGAGGAATTTTGGGAACATGGCGGCTGGGAGCACGGCCATTCCCTTCACGCTGAGCTCTTGCACGTTCCCTTGTTGATTCGCCATCCCCCCACCTTTGCCCCGGGAACCCGCGTCGCCCGGGACGTGGAGCAGTTCAACCTCATGCCCACCCTGCTCCAGATTGTGGGACAGGATCCCGGCCCCCTGGTGCAGGCTCGTTCCCTTTTGAAAAAGGGGCCTCCCCAGGCAGGGGAGGAGTGCCAGTTGGCGGGAAATCTCCTTTACGGAGACCAGGTCATTTCCCTGGCCTGCCCCGATGGAAAGGTGATCTATCAGCCCCAGAGCGGTGTCATGCAGTTCTACCAGCCCCTCACCGACCCCAAAGAAACCTTGGATCGGATGGGGACCCTTCCCGACCCCCAGATCCTCCGTGCGTCCTGGACGAAACGTATTGTTGATCGGCTTCGCCGCACCGCTCGCTTTCAGTTGTTGATGAACCTGGACATGCCCGGGGGAACCCCTTCGGTGGTGAAGGTGAAGGGAACTCGGCCCTTCCAACTCATATCGGTTCGCCCTCCCCTTCCCAAGGGGGCTGTCCTTCGCCGGGATGAGGGCAGGACCTGGGAGATCCGCAGCGGGGCCCTGCCCGCCCAGGTGATCTTGCGAGGCGCCTCCCCCAATGAATCGATGGACGTATCGGTTTCCTCGGCCTCCTGGAGGGGGGAGATTCCCGGTGCTGCACTGGGAAGAGAGGGCTCTCCGGTGGAGAATCCCAAGAAGTTCAGTGTCATTCCGATCGAGGCCTTGGCCCCTTTCCGCCCCAGGCCCGATGTGGGGGCTCGGGGAGCGGTGCGGGTGTGGTTCCAGGACGAACGGGATCTCCCCCGCATGGCCAGTTTCTCCACCGAAAACCCCGACCGTCCCCCCTCCCAGGTGGAGGGTGAATAAGGCAGAGGCCTCTTTGGCGACCACCGTGCTGGTCACCGGCTCCACCGGATTTCTGGGCGAGCACGCGGTGGAGGAGTTGGGTCGCCGCCGGGTGGGGTGCCGGACCTGGGGCCTGGAGGCCGGGGGAGACCTTCAGGGGGACCTGCGAGACCCCTCCCTGTGCAGGGAAGCGGTAAGGGGAGTGTCCACCGTCCTTCACTGTGCCGGAGTCATCAACGCCAGAAGCCGCCAGGAGTTTCGCGAGGTCAACACTGAAGGCTCCCGACGGCTGGCGGAAGAGGCGGTCCGGGCGGGAGTGCAGCGCTTTGTGTTCGTGTCCTCCTCCGACGTGGTGTTCCACCCTGAAGGAGCCTATGGAAACAGCAAGGCCGAGGCAGAGAGGGCCCTGGAATCGGTGTTGGGGACACGGCTGCGAGTGGTACGCCCCACGGTGATCTACGGTCCTCGGGATCGCAAGAACGTGTGGGCCATGCTGACCCTGGTGCGGCGCTCTCCCAGGGTCTGCCTCCTTCCCGGGCCCGGTTCTGGGCTGAGGCAACCCATCTGGGTGGGGGATCTGGCCAGGGCATTGGCGGACGGATGCCTTTCTGCCGATGGGGGGGCCCCTCTCCGCCACCTGTGCGGCCCCGATTCAGTGGGAGTGCGGACCATGCTGGAGACCATCGCCGCAGTGCAGGGAGTGCAGAGGAGGTTTGTGTCCCTCCCCCTCGCCGGCCCCCTGGGATGGCTGGGCAAGGCGGGCTGGCCTCCCCTCCTGGTGGAACACGCCGAGCAGCTCCTGTCCTTCGAGCAGGACAAGGCGTTTGGAGAGGAAGAGGGGCAGTGGACCCCCGAGGAGGGGCCTCGCATCGGCTTTGAAGAGGGAATGCGCCGTTGGGTTGCCGTAGAGTGACTCCCCTTTCTCACCGGCCTGATCTCCCTGCTTTTTTATCAACAGGTTGAAACAACTCCACTTTTGCTGATTTTCCCATCGTCTCAAGGAGTGTCCCCGTGTCCCCTTCTCCCCGCTTTCTGAATCGCCACATCGTCATCACCGGAGCCGGCACCGGAATCGGCCGCGCCATCTCCTTGCGGCTGGGCCGCGAGGGGGCCCGCCTGACCCTCCTGGGGAGGCGCATCGACCCCCTGGCGGAGGTAGCCCTGGCCATCCACGAAGCTGGAAACGATGAGGTTCAGATCGCCACCTGTGACGTGACCAACAAGGCTCAGCTGGAAGAGGATCTGGCGGAGTCGGTCAACAACCTGGGTCCCCTGTATGCCCTTATCGCCAACGCTGGCATTGGCGGACCCAACTACCCTGGAGAATTCGACCGCTGGGAAGACCTCATCACCACCAACCTCAGTGGCACCTATTACTGCTTTCGAGGAGCAGAGAAGCACCTGGAGGAGGGTCCTGGTCCCCGGCATCTGCTGGCCACCTCTTCAGTGTTGGGACGATTCGGAGTTTCCGGGTACACCGGGTATTGCGCCTCCAAGGCGGGCATTCTGGGGCTGGTGAGGGCGATGGCCCTGGAACTGGCACCCCGCAACGTGCAGGTCAACGCCCTGTGCCCCGGTTGGGTGGACACGGAGATGGCCAAGGAGGGGATCCAGCTCATGGCTGATTCCATGGAGGTGGATGTGGAGGAGACCCACCGTCGCGCCATGGCCGCCGTTCCCTTGGGAAGGATGGGGACCCCAGAACAGGTGGCAGGGATGGTGGCCTGGCTGCTTTCCGAAGACGCCGTCGGGGTCACCGGCCAGGGATTGGACATGAACGGGGGGGCGTGGATGCAGTAGGGGAGACGGGCATTCGCCCCGGGCTCATGGCTCCTGACGAAACGGGGAGTGAGACCGATATTCTGCAACGATTCCAATAATGTGGTCGCGTTCTCGCCGCAGGAATCCATCAATGGCCTCCCGAAGCGCCGGATGCCCCAGGAAGTGAGCGGAATGGGTGAGTTCGGGAAGGAACCCCCGGGCCAGCTTGTGCTCCCCCTGGGCCCCGGCCTCAAATCGGGTGAGCTGGTGGGTGATGGCGTACTCCACCGCCCGGTAATAGCAGGTCTCAAAGTGCAGACAGGGGACCTCGACTCGGGAGCCCCAATATCGCCCATAGAGGTGGGAGCCTTTGCGAAAGTTCAGGGTGCCCGCCACCGTCTCCCCCTGCTGGCGAGCCAGGAACAGGATGGCCCGGTCTGCTTCCCTCTCCCGCAGAATCTGAAAAAAACGGGGCGTCAAATAAGGACTCCCTCCCATCCGATCCGACTGGTTTCGGTAGAACTCCTCCATGGCCTTCCAGTCCGAAACCGTGGCCTCCCTTCCCAGCACCTCCACCACCTCGGCCCCGTGCTGCTGGACCTGGCGCCTCTCCCGCCTCACCTCAGAGCGCCTCTTGTGGGTCATGGCCGACAGGTAGTCGTCAAAGCAGGTGTAGCCCTTGTTCTGCCAGTGAAACTGAAAGCCGTAGCGGGGAAGAAACCCCCGGTTGCACAGGAAATCCACCTCCTCCTGGGGAGCAAAGAGAACGTGAATGCTGCTGGCGCGGGTGGCCGCCTGAAGGCGCACGATCCCTCTCAGCAGGGCCTCCCGCACCCGACCGACCTCGGCACCGGGGGCCACCAGGAGGCGGCTTCCGGTGGCGGGGGTGAAGGGAGCGGCCACCACCAGCTTGGGGTAATACCTCCCTCCTACCCGGTGAAAGGCATCCGCCCAGGCCCAATCGAACACGAACTCTCCGAAGGAATGGGTCTTGAGGTACGCCGCCGCCGCCCCGACCAGATGGGAGCCCTGGCGCACCAGGACGTAGAAGGGAGTCCACCCCGAAGAGGCGCCCACGCTGCCGCTTTCCTCCAGGGCGGTCAGGAATCCGTGCTCCAAGAAAGGTTCCCCCTCGGGAACCAACGCGTTCCAGACGAACGGTTCCACTCCTCTCAGGGAGGGAGCCACTTCCACATCCAGGTTCACATCCGAGGGGCCCGGCTCCTTCCCTACCATTGAGGTTTCAGACGGATGGGATACTCGATGGCGATGGGGCCAGACTCCTGGGGGCTGAAGCGCCACCTCGCCACTACCTGAAGGATGCAGGCGTTCATGGGGGCCACGTTGAGGGTGTCCCTGAGGATGCGGGCCCCCTCGGTTCCCCCTGAGGCGGTGACGGTAAAGGCCACGGTCACCTGACCGCTGAGATTCTCCCTGCGCCGCAACTCCCTTTCATAGCAACGCTGAACCTGGGGCAGTTGCAGGGTGATTTCGTCGCGAATCTGCTTTTGCTGGGGGGATTCCTGGGGCTCGGGAGGCAGGGGAGCCGGACGGGGAGAGACAGGGGGAGGCGGCGCCGCAGGGACTTCCCCCGGAGGAAGGAGGGTGGGCTGAGGACGAGGCTTCCCGATGGAATTCTCTACCCAGGGGGAGGGCGTGTCATCGTCGGCAGCGCCACCGATCTGGATGGATGCCGAATCCGAGACGATCTGCACCGTCTCATCTTCCTCCTCAGTGACACAGCCCCCACCGATCAAGATCAGCGCCACGAACGCAAGCAGGGGAGGGAAAAGCGAAGGGGACAGGCGAAGAACCAAGAGAAACCCGGGTAGGGAGGCCGTGGCGATGAGGCGGAAAGGATAGCTGCCCAAAAGGGGGGGCGTCAACGCCGGGAGGAGGCGAGGACAGACCCTATCGGCCCTGACCGGGGATGCCCCCGATGGCCTCCAAGGGAGCGATCGCACCCGAATGGCTCTCCCCACCGCCGACTGGGAGGGCCGAACCCAACGAGACGATGAAGCTGCCATGCCCCCGCCAGGACGTGGTAGTCTGGCGCATGAAGGGCCTCTCACTTGAAGGCTTCCCCGGAGTTTCGTCGTGCCCAATTCCCCTCGCTGGCCTACCTCCCCCTGCTGGCCTGCCGCCCTTTTGATCCTGGGACTTTGGGGATGTTCCACGGGAAATGTGGAGGTTCCTGGAGACGATGACGACGACGATGATACCGTTGTGGATGATGATTCAAGCTCAGGAGACGACGACTCCACCCCCATCGGCGACGACGACTCCACCCCCGTCAGCGACGACGACTCCACCCCCGTCAGCGACGACGACTCCACCCCCGTCAGCGACGA
>CAYRTW010000129.1:13913-16034 GCA_964426935.1 uncultured Rickettsiales bacterium | reverse complement strand
GGTGGGCCCGGCCACGCCCCATTTCCTTTCCCTCGCCGACGTGGACGGGGATGGAGACATCGACATTCTGGGGGGAGCGCGTCAGGGTCCTCCCGCGATCCTGATTCAGGAGGAGGGGACATTTCGAGAGATGGCTCTTCCTCCTCTCCCCGAAGCGGCGGCGGAGAGGGTGAGGGAGTGGGCAGCCGGGGACCTGAATGGAGACGGCGTGGTGGATCTATACGGAGTGGTCAACTCCAGCAGTGAGGACGTGGGGGCTCGCCAGGATTTCCTGCTGAGGGGAATCGGGGATGGGGGGTTCCTCCTGGAGGAAGGGAGCGTCCCGGAAGAGTCCGGGAAGGGTTTTGACGCCAGGTGGTTGGATGTGGATGGGGATTTTGATCAGGATCTCTATCTGGTACAGGATCAGGGTCATGAATATGGGACGAATCGACTTTTTGTAAATGACGCGGGGGAGTTGCGAGACGGAAACGCGGGGTGTGGATGCGAAACTCCCATGTCGGGAATGGGGGTGGATGTTGCCGATATCAATGGAGATACCCTTCCCGATCTGTATTTGTCCGCCTCGGTCCATTCAGTCCTGCTGGAGTCGGTGGCGGTGCAACTTTGGGTGGATGCCACCGCGTCTCGGGGTGTGGACTCTCTGGAGGGAGGCTCGGATATGGCCTGGGGGGCGGTGTGGTTTGATCAGGAAAACGATGGAGATCTGGACATCCTGGTCGCAGAGGGGGATTTATGGGACGAAGAGGAGCCAGAACTCCCCCACTTCGAAGCTCCCATTTCCTTGATGATTCAGGGCGAAGATGGCCGCTTCGATGAAGTTGGAAGGGATTTTGGATTGGCCCAGGAAGGATCCCATCGGGCGGTAGTGGCTGCGGATCACAACGGCGACGGGGTGGTGGACCTCCTGGTGACGGAGGTGTTCAAACCTCCCCGTCTTTATCTCTCCGAGGGATGCACGGCGGCTTCTTGGATTGAAGTAGACGCCCCGGATGGAAGCCTGATTGTCGTGCGAGCAGGGGGGAAGATCCAACGAGGGTGGTCCACCCACGAATCCGCTTGCGGTGCCGCCCGGCCTCGGTTGGTTCATTTCGGTTTGGGGGAGGCTGACGAGGTCGAGGAGATCCGAGTGACTCTGTTGGGTGGAAGGGAAGTCGTCATGAACGGTCCCATTTCTGTTCGACAAAAGGTGAGATTGGGGTGGTAGCCGCCCAGGTCATCCCTCCAGTGGGTCAGGGATCCTCGTACACCACACCCTCTTCCTCGTCGGCCATCAGTGCCGATCCCCCGTAAAGCCACGGGGCGAGGCTCGGGTCCCCCTCCAAGTAATACAGCATCCACGCTGTGGAGTAGCGACGGATGAGGGTCTGTCGCCCCTCGTCCTCGCTCCCACAGGCGAGGGTGCAGAGCCAATCCGTGTCGCTCTCAAAGTCGCAGTGGCTGGCAGAGGTGATTCCCAACCACCAGGAGGGAGAGGCTGCCGAGGCCTCATACACAGCGCGCCCATTGCCATCGGAATTACACAGCGAGGGGTCCCCAGCGAGAAACGCAGTAGGGGCGGCAAGGAGAGGGGCCGCGTCGACTCCGGCCTTCCCCGAGTCCGTTACATCCAGACCGAGGACCGCCTTGAGATCGGGCACGATGGAAGCCCCGATGAGGGTGGCCATACCTCCTGCGGAATGACCCATCAAGCCGATCCGGGCATCGTCCACCACGCCTGCTGCCGGGCTGTCCTCGATCATGTATGGAATCCAAATAGCGGCCAGATCCTCCCCATTGGCCTGGTGGTCGGCAAGGCTCAGGGACTCGGGAAGGACCACCACAAATCCCCAAGAAGCCAGATGGTACGCCAGGGTCAGGTGATTTTCGGGGCTCCTGGCAAAGCCGTGGGAGAGGACAATGCCCGGGTAGGGCCCCGGTCCTTCGGGATATCGAATCCAAATGGCGGAGGTGGAAAGGCCGGAGCCGTAGGAGTCCTCCTGCTCCAAAACCTCGAAGGGGCCAGGTTCCGCTGGGTCTTCATGGGGAGGCGGAGGGGTGGTGTCATCATCGGCGACGGGGGTGGAGTCATCATCGGCGACGGGGGTGGAGTCATCATCGGCGACGGGGGTGGAGTCATCA
>CAYRTW010000129.1:0-13813 GCA_964426935.1 uncultured Rickettsiales bacterium | reverse complement strand
GGGGTGGAGTCATCATCGGCGACGGGGGTGGAGTCATCATCGGCGACGGGGGTGGTGTCATCCTCCTCACCAGGGGTGGAATCGTCGTCTGGAAAGGTTCCCTCCTCCTGACATCCAAGGGAGAGGTTCGCCAGAAAGAAAGCCAGGAGAGGGGAGAGCCTGGGGGCATTCATTTGGACACCTGAAGGACCGGGAGGAGGCGGGGTTGCTCAAGGCTGGGGGCCATGTCATGGTGAGTAGGCGCGGCGAATCACGCAAGAGCGCAACCGAGAAGAACAAGGAGAATCCATGGACACGGAAGGGTTGAGGTTGGTGAAAAGGGCGTTGCGGGAAGTGTTGGAGGAGGAGCATGCTTTCGGATATGTACCCATGGCGGATCGGTGGAAGAAGGGCACGTTGATTCTGCGGCCCTCCGATCGCACCCAGGAAAAAGAAATCTCGGTAGAGGATTTCTTCAACAAAATCATCCTCATTCGCGACCGCCTCAGGGTGATGGAGCAGAAGCTGAATGGTCATCCAAACCTGAGCCGAGGCGAAAAGGTTGAACTTCAGCAGTACATCACCAAGTGCTACGGAACCCTCACCACCTTCAACATTCTTTTTGCTGACCGCGAGGATCGCTTCATCGGCGAATCTTCACGGGACTGAACCCGGGAAGGTTGCGTCCTCCTTCCTCTCCAAGTAGGATGGAAGAGTATACTGCGTGCGTTCGTGTCGGTAAGAAGACTCTCTCCACTGACTCATTGCGCGTCCGCCACGCGCCATCCCCTGAGGCCTCATGACCACACTTTCCTACGACCAGATCCGGCTTCTTCTGTTGGACACTCCCGCTGCGGTAGGACGTTTGCGCCAGAATGCTGGTCTCAGCCTCGCCGCGGTGGCCCGGATTTCCGGCGTACCAGAGATGGTGATTTCCCAGTTGGAGCGCTCCTTCAGGGATGAGATCTCCTCAGATCGTATCAACGCCCTGGCCAAAGCGATGACCGCTGCTCCCTGTCCCCATTGTCACGGCACCGGCCGGATTCACGAGCCTGATGCGGGAATGGACAGTGAGGCTTCCACTGACACCGGCGACGAAGCGAGTTCACCAGAACCGATGATCTCCGCTCCCGCCGGGAAAGTGGAGACGGAGATCGAAGAGAGGATCGCCCCGGAGGTGGCACCCATGGAGGTTGTTCCCTCCAGAATGGAGACCCACTCGGTAGAGCAGCCGGTGGTGCACACTTCCTCCCCAGCAGCAGAAGTGCCGGTCATCCGGCGGGGCCCCCCCCGGCCGGTTGCCTCTGGAGCACCCTCCCATTCTGCGGTGGTGGCCAGCACCCGTTCCCCGGGGGGAAATGTCCGGGAGAGGCCCTTTCCCCGGCCCGCTGCCGCCAACGAAGAAGGGGCAGAGGCCCCCCGAAAGCGCGGTCGCCGCAAGGGAAGCCGGAACCCCCAGCCCTCAGGCCAGCCTCCCATTCCCACTCCCCCCACCCTGGTGGAGGCGCAGGCGCGATTGGAAGAGGCCCTGGCGGAAGGACGAATTGGTACGTTGCTCATCGCCATTCGAGAAGCATCGGGAGAGAACAGACGGGCCTTTGCCATTCGCGCTGGGGTCCCTGCCCATGCCCTGGTGGATCTGGAGAGGGGCAAGTCTCGCACCACCGCCAACTCCAACTCGGAGCGCATCGCGGCGGCCTGGCTGAGCAGCCCCGTCCCCAAAGAGGCCTCGGTGACCCGGACCCGGAGGACCCCCCGAGGAGCGGCACCGTCCCCCAGGCGGGGGAGCGCTTCGGTCTCCCCCGCGTCCCGTCCGTCTCCTCCTCGCACCGGGAGCTGGAACGACGATGACGATCTCCTCGACACCTTCGCCGAGGAAGCCACGCCAGTCCGGTCGACCTCCCCTGGCGGAGTGCCTCCTCGGGTCAGCGCCGCTCTCAAGGCAGCCTCTTCTCGTGCCTCATCAGTCCGGGGTGAGGATGGCCTCGATCCCGATGAACTCCGAGTGAAGGCCCTCCAGGAGCAGATTCTGGCGCAGTTCACCAAGGCGGTCGCGGAAGGGGCCATCGGGACCGAACTCCGCAAGCTGCGGCGCCGCCTCAATCTTCCCCAGCAGTTGGTGGCTCGGCGGGCCAATGTGGACCCCAAGATCGTGAGGGATCTGGAATCGGGGGCGCGCACCCAGCCGGGGAGGCTGGTGTTGGAGGCCCTCTCCAAGGCGTTGGCCGAGGAACTGGGTCCGGGGGGCTCCATTTCCGGCCGGCGAGGAAGTAGCGGGGGCTGACCGCCTCCGTCAGGTACCTCTGGGTCGACGATCCTGAGGGGCAGGGCTCTCTTCTTCCTCCTTCTCCCCCTACCGTCCTCCTTCCTTCCACCACTCCACCCATCGCAGCAAGCACAGCGCCCGTCGTTCGGCAGTGGTGCCGGTCAGGGGAGTTCGAGACTCCACCAGAGACAGGGAGGCAGCGCGAAGTGGGGGGCCGGAGAGCCCGGACGCCAACAGAACCTCCACCAGGGGATGGCGTGCCAGGGCGGCGCGGCGGGCGGGAGCGCCGGTGGGATCCGTCGCCTGAGGAAGCTCTCGGGCGAGGGGGGTGGCCCTGAAAATCCCGCCGGGGAGGATCTGGAGGAGACCCAAGGACGATGCGGCGCGGGCGGCAAAGTCGGCGTGACGCCCGGAAAGTCCCGAGGTTCCAGTATAGCTGGAGCGGTCGGAAACTTTTCCAGAAACTACGTCTGAGACGAGCTGGAATACCCTTGAGGGGTCGTTCACCTGAGGAGCTGCATCGCCGGGGAGAAGCCCCCCCTCGCTGAAGTCCAAGCGAGGAGAATCGGAAAAAGAAGAGCCTCCCCCCAACTCTTGCCAGAATCCCGGGCTGGATTCAGCGTCACGGCGCAGCCCGAGAAGGACCAGCCGGAGACGGGAGGGCAGGGTCGGATCTTCGGCTGCGAAAGAACGCCCCCCCAGCACCAGGGCCCCCAGGGCCTCTCGGGCTGACTGGACCTGGAGCCCCTCCACCAGGGTGAGGAGGTCCCCCAACAACAGGGGATCTTCCTCTTCGGCGGGAGCGACGAATCCCTTGAGGAGCAGAGCCACCGCGTCTTCCAGCCGGGCCCGAGGGCGGGGAGGAGAGGGATCGAGGAGCCACTCCCGAGCGCACGTCCCCGGGCGCTGCCTCAAGGAGGCGCGAAGGTGGGAAACCAGGTCAGGCAGGGAGAGGGTGTGCCACGAGGGGGCGGAAGAGGATGGGGTCGACACGGAGTTCTCCTTCGAGGGGAGGGAGTCTACCTGCGGTTTCTCCCCGTGTCTTCTCTTGGACGCGCAGATCAGAGCGGGATCCGATGCGATTCATACCGCTGACGTGGCGTGCGTTGCCGTTGCAGTCTCGACCCTCCATACTGCCGCCGGATCGAGGCCGCCCCGATGAAACCTTCCCATCCTCCCCATCCCGTTCCCAAGTCAACCCTGCTCGCCCCCGTGGCCGCTTCTTCCACCACCGGGTTTTCGGGGTGGGTCGCCCGAGGTGGTCACTCGGAGGATGCAGCTCACGGTCATGATCACGCCCGTCCCTGGTTTCAGGTCCTGTGGCTGACGGGAGTGGATTACTTTTCGACCTTGGGATACCAACCGGGCATCGCCCTTCTGGCCGCCGGCGGGCTTTCTCCCCTGGCCACCCTGGTGTTGGTGGCGGTGACCCTGTTTGGAGCGCTGCCGGTGTACAGCGAGGTGGCCAGACGCTCCTATTCTGGGCAGGGTTCCATTGCCATGTTGGAACGCCTCATTCCCGGTTGGTGGGGGAAGGTGTTTGTCTTGATCATGCTGGGATTTGCGGTGACCGACTTTGTCATCACCATGACCCTGTCGGCGGCGGATGCCACCGCCCACATCATGGAGAATCCCTACCTTGAGCCCTACACCCACGGGATGGCGATCCCCATCACCTTGCTGTTGCTGTTGGGACTGGCGATGGTGTTCCTGCGAGGGTTCAGCGAGGCCATCGGTCTGGCCATGGCCACCGCTATTCCGTACATGATCCTCAGTCTGGTGGTGGCGGGGAGGGCCCTGATGGAGGTCCTGTCCAGGCCCGAATCGGTGGGAGCCTGGAGGGCCGATCTCTCTCTGCATGGCAGCCTTCCCACCCTGCTGTTGGCGGCGGGGCTTACCTTTCCCAAACTGGCTCTGGGGCTCAGCGGGTTTGAGACCGGGGTGTCGGTGATGCCTCAGGTGAGAGGAAATCCTCCCGATCCTTCCCATTCCCCTGGCCCTCCCCTCCAGCGCATCGCCGCCACCCGGCACCTCCTCACCGCCGCTGCCTTGATGATGAGCTTCATGCTTCTCCTGTCCAGCTTCGTCACCACCCTGCTGATTCCCGAGTCCGCCTATCGAGAGGGGGGTGAGGCTTCAGGAAGGGCCCTGGCCTGGCTGGCCCACAAATTGTTGGGACACGGCTTTGGAACCCTCTATGACCTTTCCACCATTGTGGTCCTGTGGTTCGCCGGGGCCTCGGCCATGGCTGGCCTGTTGAACCTGATTCCCCGATATCTTCCGCGATTCGGCATGGCTCCTCGATGGGTGGCCTTCAACCGCCCCCTCATCCTGGTGCTGTTCGCCATTGATGTGGTGGTGACCCTGGCCTTCCGGGCAGACGTCAACGCCCAGGGAGGGGCCTACGCCACCGGGGTCCTCGCCTTGATCCTGTCCGCCTCGGTGGCGGTGGCCCTCTACCTGTGGCGCGAGGCGGGAGAGAAGAAGCGTTTCCCTTGGAGGAGCCTCTACTTCTGGGGAGTGGCGGCTGTTTTTGCGTTTACCTTCGTGGACAACGTCCTGCTGCGCCCCGACGGGGTCATCATCGCCTCCCTGTTCATCGCCACCATCCTTGCCCTCTCCGGCTTGTCCCGCTACCTGCGGTCCACTGAGTTTCGAGTGGAAACCCTGGAGTTTGCCGACCCCGAATCGGAGGAGCTGTGGTCCCATCTGGTGGGCAAAAAGATCAACCTGGTCCCTCTGGAGCACTATCGGGCTCAGCAGCGCCGCAAGAAGGAGAGGGAGATTCGCCAGCACTACGCCGTCAAGGGTCCCCTGGCCTTTCTCCACGTCCATTTGAGGGACGATCGCAGCGATTTCAGCCAGACCCTCAAGGTGTCGGTGCGCCGCTGGGAGGACGATTACCTGGTGGAGGTGAAGGGGGCTCTGGCCATCGCCAACACCATCGCCTACCTCAGTGAACTCCTGGATCCCCGTTCCATTTTCCTGGGACTGACCCAGCGCAATCCCATGAGCCAGGCCCTTCAGTATCTCCTCTGGGGTGAAGGAGAGACCGGCATCCTGGTCTATCAGATCCTCATTCGCTACTGGGCGTGGACCCCGGAAGAGGACGTGCGCCCTCTCATCTTCCTCATGAGTGAGGATCAGGCGGTGGAGGGGGATCGGCGGCGGCACGGGCCCTCCCCCGAGGAGACGGGTGGGGAGGAATGAGGGGGGCGTGGTAGACTGGGCCCCTTCGCCGGAAGGGGATGCCCATGGCCTCGCATCGTGCCTCTGCTCCTGTCGCCGCCCTGCTTTTCGCCTTCTCCTCCTCCTGCTCGGAACCCGGAGAGGGGGGGGCCCGTGCCTACCCCATCGACACCCGTGACCAGTGGGTGGGTGGGCCCGCTGCCGACGCCGATATAGGGGACTTCATCCTGGAGAATGACCGGATTCGAGGGGCGATCCTCGCGGAACATTGCGTGGAAAAGGAGGTCGGGGAACCCCTGGTCTGCTCTTCGCCGGGTCCGGGAGTTTTTGGTGGATCCTTGGCAGATCTAGATCTAAAACGGGAGAATCCCCGTTACACGTCGGGGCACGGCAAGGACCAGTTCGCCGAGGTGTTTTCCACCGTCAACCTCAACGTCACTGCGGTGCAGAAGGTCTCGGTGATCTCCGACGGGTCGAGAGGGGGAGCTGCGGTGATCCGGGCTGAGGGACCGTCGGGGGACTTCATCAGCATGATCGGGCTCATCGGTGGATGCTTGGGATTTCCTCCCCTGTGGATCACCAACGATTACATCCTCTACCCCGGGGACGCTTACGTGACCCTGAGGACCACCGCCACCATCACCACCGAGGATGAGGAGCAGGTGCCCCAGCCCCCCACCTTGGACCCCTGCTCCGGTTGGAAGGCTGGGGACGAGGGACTCCCCTGCGACGGCTCCCTCCTGCCCCCTGTCGACCGCTCCCTTCTCCTTGTGGAGGATCTGGTGGCGGGCAACCTCATGTTTGGGGACTTCTTTCTGGCGGGAGGAGATGTGGACATCTTCGGCCCGGGCATCGGGTTTGACGAAGCCCAGAAGGTGTTTGCCGGCTTCGAGGCCGGCCAGAATAGCATCAAGGAGCCCTTCCCCTTTGAATACGTAGGGGGAGTAGGAGATGGGGTTTCCTACGCCATCGGTACCTCAGGCACGGTGTCCATTCCCATCTTTACCTCTTCCCAGACGGCGGTTTTCGGTGCCGAACAGCCTCCCCCGGTGGGGGAATGGGAGTTGGGAGCCTCCTTCACCTATCAGAGGTTCATGGCGGTAGGGGAAGGGGACATGGCCTCGGCCCTGTCTGCCCTGCTGGATGCCTACAACGACCATGGGGCGGAGATTCCAGTAGGCAGGCTTTCGGGGAGGGTGGTGGAGCAGACCTCCATGGCCCCCCTCTCTGGCGTTCACGTCCTGGTCTATCGGGACACGGGGGCCACGCGGGACGCTTCAGGGGTTCCTCCGGTGGAGGACACCTTCTCCGAGTTCATGACCGATGTGGGGGAGGACGAGGTCAAGGACGGCTCCTTTGGGGGTGACCTTCCCGCCGGAAACTACCTCCTCCTGGCCAAGGCGGATGGCAGGCCGGTTTCCCAGGTCCTGCCCGTCACGGTGACGGCGGGGGAAACCCTGGAGACGGGCCTGGTGATGCCCCGCTCTGCGCTGCTGACCCTTTCCATTGTGGATGAGAGGGGCAGGAACCTTCCCGCCAAGGTGTCTCTCCGCCCCGCCCAGGGAGGGGAGAGCCCCAACCGAGCCGACCTCGGGGATCATTACCTCTCGGGTGGTTACACCGAAGTGGTGTTTGCCCCATACGGTCAGGCGGACATCGACATCGAGCCGGGGCGGTACGACATTCTGGTGTCTCGGGGGCTGGAATATGGCCTGTGGTCCACGGCGGTGGAGGGAGCCATGCCCCAGGGGGTGGAATTGGCCGAAGGCCGGCCGGTTCATTTCGATGTGGTTCTGCCGCGGGAAGTGGATTCCACCGGCTTTGTCTCCGCCGACCTCCATGTTCATGCCTCTCCCTCCCACGACTCGGGGGTGAGCCTGGAGATGAGGGCCATCACCATGGTCTGCGAAGGAGTTGAATTTCTTTCTTCCAATGATCACGATTACTTGACGGACTATCAACCGGTCATAGACGGCATGGACATGGGGGAATGGCTGTCTTCTACGGTGGGCCTGGAAACCACCACCATTGAGCTGGGGCACTTCCTGGGGTTCCCCTTCCAGATCGATTACAGCCTCCCCCAGGACGGGGCCTTTGATTGGACGGCCCAGAGCCCGGCGGAGATTCTGACCACCCTGCGCTCCATGGGCACCTACGGGGCCGAAGAAGCGGCGGTGTTTGTGGGTCACCCCCGGGATGGCATCCTGGGGTACTTCGACCAATACGGCTTGGATCCCTTTGAAGGGGAGAGGGAGAGCCCTGAGCATGCCACGTCCCTCCTCAACGTGTTCACCAACGAGATGCTCTCCGATGGTTCTTATTTTACGTTGGATTTCAATGGGTTGGAGCTTTTGAACGGCAAGAGAATGGAGCTGGTGAGGACCCCCACCCAGCAGGAGATCGATTGCTACGGCGCCGCTCGGGATGGGGTGGATCTGAAAGGATGCCAGGGGGACGTGACCATCTACGACATGCAGGCGCGAACCCTGGCCGAGCAGGCTCTTTTGGACGATTTGGAGCAGCCCTTCTACCTGAATCGGGATCTCCAGGGGCAGGTTGACGATTGGTTCACTCTGCTCAACCTGGGATATCGCCACACCGCTTTGGGAAACTCCGACACCCATAGCACGACCTCCACCGAGGCCGGATGCCCTCGAAATTACATCGTTTCTTCAGTGGATGAGCCTCAGCTCGTCGATGAGAGGGAGATCGCGCAGGCGGTCCGGGAGCATCGGGTGGTGGCCTCGTACGGTCCTCTGGTCAATCTGTATGCCGATCATCCCGAAACCGGCATCGGCAGTGACGTGACTGCTTCAGGGGGGGGCGTCTCCCTTCACATCGAGGTCCAGGCCCCCCGGTGGATGCGAGTCGATCGGGTGGAACTCTATGAGAACGGCAGGCTGATTCGAGAATGGACCGGTGAGGGAGGAGACATCGACACCTCAGCGGTGCTGAAGTTTGAGACCGATGTGACTGTGGAACCCCAGGATGAAAACGGAGAGGCCCATGACGCCTGGTATGTGGTGTCCGTGCTGGGCAACCAGGATCTGGCTCCAGTGTTTACTCCTGTGGACATTCCCCCCATCGAATTGAACGACATCGTGATCGGTGCCTTGGAGGGGCTGACCCTGTGCGGCATCAACATCGATAACGTGCTGACTCCCACCCCCCGCTTCCCCAGGCAGTTTCCGGTCCTCCCCTACGCCCTCACCAATCCCATCTGGGTGGACATCGACGGGGACACCGACGGGGACGGAGCCGCCTTCGAACCCTTGGGGAGGGTGCCAACCTGGATGCGAGGGACCCCCTGAGGGGGGCGGTCTTGCTCGGCGGGTAGAGCTAGAGGGAGCCCTGGAGGGCGAAAATCAGGGAATCATTGGGGGTTTCGGTCCCCTCCGTCTTTTCCATCCGGTGTACGTAGTCGGCCTGGATCTTCAAGTGCTGCTCAAACAGAAAGATGTTGGCTCCAAAGGCCAGGTCCATGCGGTCACCGCCGTCGTCCAGGGCGGTGTTGTCATCGTAGCTGTCCAGGCGGGCAGCGATCTCCAGGGTGTTGGGAATCGCCATGACCCCCAATTGGGCATAGCCACCCAAGCTCTTGCGCTCGGAGAGGAGGGAAGGGATCCCCTCGGTGGAGAAGGTAGGGGTCGCCTTCTGCCAGAACACCTCCCCCTGGAGGCTGATCCGCCACACCCGGAACCCCAGATCCACCCCCAGAGTGCCGGTTTCCGCTTCCAAACCCCACTCATGAGCGGCGCTCCCTCCCACCGAAAGGGCGGGGCCGGGGCCTCCGAAGTGGGACTCCCGGTCATCCCAGTCTCGCAACAGATCCACGCGAAGACGGCCGTTGACCCGGGCTTCGGGGTGGGTCTGCCCCCGCCAATCCGAGCCAGTGAACAGCCCAGCGGCGTATTTGAGAGCGATGGGACGGGCCTCCTCGGCCGAATCAGGGCCCACCGTCCCCTGGAAGACCAGACCGGGGTCGTAGCTGAAACCCATGTGCTCGGCGGCCATGGAGCGGTCCCACAGGGCCAGGGCGAAGGAAGAGGCCATCCCCTGACGGCCGAAGGGAGTGCGCTGTTGGCCGATGCGGGCCTCGAAGAAGGGGGCGGGGGTCACCGCCAACCACCCCTCCAGCAACTCTGGGGTGTCGGACCTGTCCTCCGTGGCGTCGTAGCGGTTGTCCCAACCTCCTACCACCCCAATGCCCAGGAGACCCTTCCAGGAGGACCGCAGGCCCAGCCGGGCCCGTCGCAAGGCCACCCCGTGGAGTTGGGGATCGCCGTAGGTGGCGGGGGGATCCTCAGCCTCGTCCCCGTAGAATGAGAACACTCCCCAGGCCTGTACCTGAGCCACGGGAGTGAGAGTGAATCCTGCGGGAAGTTTGATCTCCCCCACCAGGGAGTCGGGATCTCCGCCCTCGGCCCCGTGAACCGTAGTGGCGTGCAGGGACAGGGAAAGGGCCAGGAGGGGGAGGGTGGCAGCGAGGAGACGAGGACGGCGAGGAGACATCACACCCTCCGTGGGAGGTTCGGGGGAGGATAGCGACGGCGCGGGCAGGCCGTCAAACCGGGTGGGGAAAAAGGGGGGCGGTGGGACGGGGCCTGCCCTCCAAGGCGACCTTTACCGCCTCCTCCACCATCACTGCGGCGATGTTCTTGCCGGTAGCCTGCTCCAGTCCTTCGAATCCGGGAGAGGCGTTCACCTCCAGGACGAGGGGGCCGTCCTGGGTTTCCAGGAGATCCACCCCCACCACCCTCAGCCCCACCGCAGCCTGGGCGGCCTGGGCGAGTTCGATGGTGGCGGCGTCCAGGCGGGCCTCCTCGCAGCTTCCACCCCGATGGATGTTCGCCCGAAAGTCCCCCTTGCGGGCGATGCGGCGCATGGCCGCCACCACCCGATCTCCCACCACCAGGACGCGCAGGTCCCTCCCCCGGGCTTCAGCAACAAAGCGCTGCACCAGCACCGCCTCCCCCAGGCTCCATAAAGCGTCCAGGGTGGATTCGGCCCCTTCCGCAGAATCCGCCAGGATCACTCCCACTCCCTGGGTCCCCTGGAGGAGTTTCAGGACCACCGGCGGACCCCCCACCGCCTCCATGGCGTCGGCCACTTCCCCGGGGCTCTGCACCACCACCGTGTCGGGGATGAGAACCTGGGCCCGGGCCAGGGCTTGGAGAGAAGACAGGCGATCCCGGGCGTTCCAGATCCCCTCGGCGGGATTGAGGGGAGGAATGCCCATGTCCTCCAGGTGACGCACCAGAGCGACCCCGTAGCGGGCGACGGAGGTGCCGATTCGAGGAATGGTGGCGTCCATGTCGGTCAGGGGCTGGCGACCGTAGATGACCGAGGGGCCCTGCCGGGTCATTTCGATGCGGCAGTGGAGGGGATCGGCCTGGACGGCGCGATGACCCATCTTGTGGGTAGCCTCCAGGAGTCTGCGGGTGGCATAGAGGGTGGGATTGCGAGACAGGACCAGGAACTTCATGGTGTACCGGGGGCCAGCAGGACGCCAAAGGATCCTATGCCCATGAAGGCCCCACGGGAACCCGCGCGGGGCGAATCCCCGGCAAGATGAAGGGGAATGGGGTCTTCCGTTGCCTGTATGGGTGGGGGGCTTGACCCGGTGTGGAGAGGCGGTGAACATCGGCGCCCCGAGGGAGGGGACGGAGGTCGGGTGGTATACGGGATTTCAGGAGAGGGGCGGCCCAGGGTGCTCGCCCTGGATGTCGGGACAAAAACGGTGGGTGTGGCCGTCTCCGACGATCTTTTCATGACTGCTCAGCCGGTGGAGACCCTGCGCCGCCAGGGCATCAAGACCGATGTGGTCGCGGTCGCTGCCCTGGTGGATCGCTTTTTTGTGGCGGAGGTGGTGGTGGGGTTGCCCATTCGCACCGATGGCACGGAAGGGGATTCGGCTCGCCTCTCCCGAACCTTCGGCGAGGCCCTCAGGGAGATCAGGCCCCATGTCCAGGTGATCTACCGGGATGAGCGTTTCACCACCGTCATCGCCGAGAGGAGCCTGTTGGCCCAGGGAGTGCGCCGTGACAAGCGCAAGGCGGTCATCGACACCGTGGCTGCCCAGGTCCTCCTTCAGGATTATCTGGATGTCCGCCGCCGAGCCCTTGGAAAGGAGAGGAAATGAAACCCGGGGTCCGAGGGCTCCTTCTCCTTCTTCTCCTGGCAGGGGGTGCAGTAGGGGTCCTGGGAGTGGGGGTTCAGAGGTGGGCCCGAACTCCCATCCAGCCGGAGGGGGAAGCCCTGGTGGTGCAGATTCCGAAAGGGGCTTCCGCTCGTAAAGTCTCTGAATTGCTGGAAGAAAAAAAAATCATCGCTCACCCCGTTCTGTTCGAGCGCTATCTGCGGTGGAAGGGAGCGGCCTCGGGAATTCGGGCGGGAGAGTTCCAGTTTCGCACCGATCACTCGCCTCAGCAGGTGATGGAGATTCTGCTGCATGGGGCCGAGGTGACCTGGCCCCTCACCCTTCCTGAAGGGCTGAACATGAAGGAGATGGCTCAGCGCTTGGAGACCCAGGGGATGGGAAAGGCGGATACCTTCCTGGCCCTGTGCCGAGATCCGGTGGTGCTGAAGGAGGAAGGAATTCCCTTGCCCTCCCTGGAGGGATTTCTCTATCCCGAGACCTATCGCTTCCGCCGGGGTACCGGCGAGCGGCAGATGATCGCTGCCATGGTGGCGGAGTTTCGCAAACATTGGACTGCGGTGGAGGAGGATCGGGCCAGGCAGTTGGGAATGACCCGGGAGCAGGTGGTGACCCTGGCGTCGGTGGTGGAAAAAGAGACCGGAGCGGGGGAAGAGCGGCCGTTGGTAGCGTCGGTGTTTCACAACCGACTGAAGAGGGGCATGAAACTGGAGAGCGATCCCACCATCATCTACGGGCTGACCGATTATCACGGTGATATTCGCTATCAGGACATTCGGAATCCCCATCCCTGGAATACCTACGTCATTCCCGGTCTGCCCCAGACCCCCATCGCTTCCCCGGGGGCTCGGGCCCTCCAGGCTACCCTCCACCCTGCCGAAACCGAGTTCCTATACTTCGTCGCCCAGGGAGGGGGTCGCCACCACTTCAGCGCCACCTACGAGGAGCACGCCCGCATGGTGCAGAGGTATCAGATGACCCGAAAGCCCCTTCCCGGCGCCTCTCCATGACCCCCGAAGCTCTGGGGATGGTGACCCTGGCCAACGGGGTGAGGGGCCTTCCCCTGCGGACTCCCACCCTGCCTCCCGCCACTCACACCTGGTGCTGGCTCCTGGGGGATGAGGAGAGGGCTTTGGTCGTAGAGCCAGCTTCTCCCTGGCCTGATGAGCAAGAGCGACTGATGGCGGTGCTGACCCTCCTTCGGGAACGGGAGGGGTTTGCTCCCCCCGCCGTCTTGTTGACCCACCGCCACTGGGATCATGTGGGGGGAGCGTTGGCCCTCCAGCGCTCAGGGCTTCCTCTGCTGGCCCAAGGCATCACTCGGGAGGATCTGGAGCCGGAGGGAATCGTTGTGGATCGGGTTGTTTCCGAAGGGGATGTGGTGGCGGAGGGACGGGATGGGAGGTGCTGGGAGGTGCTTCACACTCCCGGTCACGCCCGGGGGCACCTGGCTCTTCGGGAGCAGCGGTACGGCTGGGTGGTGGCGGGAGATCTGGTGGCGGGAGTGGGAACGGTGGTGATTGATCCCCCAGAAGGAGATCTGGTGGACTATCTGGCCTCGCTGCGCCGCCTCCTGGACATCGGGGCGACCAGGCTGCTGCCGGCGCACGGCCCGGTCATCGAAGACGGGCCTGGCCTGTTGCGAACCTACCTGAGGCACCGGGAGTTTCGAGAGTTGCAGGTCATCGATGCCATTTGCGGGCGGGAAGGGGAGGAAAGAGAGGGCTTCCTTCCTGCCGAGCTGGTGCCGGGGATTTACGGGGGAATCGACCGGTTCCTGTGGCCGGCCGCAGCCCGCTCGGTGCTGGCCCACCTGCACAAGCTGGAAAAGGAGGGGAAAGTGGAGGGGGACCGGAAGGGCCGGTATCGCTGGATCTGGCCGGAGAGAGGCCCTCTTTAGAGAGCCAGAACCAGACCCGCTCCTCCCCCCACCAGCAGCCCGGCGGTGGAGAAAGAGGCATCGAGGCTCTTGGCTTCCGAGGCGCTCACCACTCCGACTCCGCCGTTGAGGAAGAAGCCGAAGTTGTTGCTGAGCATGAAATCAGCGCCACCCTCCACCCGCACTCCCGGGGCGAAGTAGGCCTTGTCCAAGCTCTTGGCACCGGTGTCAGGGTTCACGGTGTAGTCAGCCTTGTAGATGATGGCTACAAATTCCACTCCTCCAAAGGGGTGGATCTTGCCCCGGGATCCCTTGATCTGAAGGCCGCCCGAGAAACTGGGCA
>CAYRTW010000128.1:0-16115 GCA_964426935.1 uncultured Rickettsiales bacterium | reverse complement strand
TGTCCCGGCCTCCCCTCTCCCGGCCGGCGGCCACCCCCTCCACGATGGCGCTGGCCACGGTGCGGGCGTCAATCCCTGCGGGGGAGACGAAAACGACGATGAGACCATCCACCTGAGGATCCACCAGCATTTCCTCCACACACACCCGGTACTTGGGGCCGTCGGCGGAGGCGATCATGTCGACGGGGTTGCGGGTGGAGGCCTCCTTGGGAAGGATGTGGGAGAGGTGGGAACGGGTGTCCTCCTGAAGCTCGGCCATGGGCAGACCAAAGGTGACCAGGGCGTCGGTGGCCATGATGGCGGGGCCGCCGGCGTTGGACAGAATCGCCATGCGGGGGCCCCGGGGAATGGGCTGGTGGGCGAAGGCCATGGCCATGCTGAACAGTTCTTCCACCTTCTCCGCCCGGATGACCCCGCACTGCTCCAGGAGAGTGGAGGCGGCAGCGTCCAGACCCGCCAGGGACCCGGTGTGGGAGGAAGCGGCCCTCGCCCCCTGTACCGTACGTCCGGATTTCACCACCAGAATGGGTTTTCCCCCCTTGGTCACTCTTCTGGCGATACGGGCAAAGTTGAGGGGATTTCCCAAGGATTCCAGATACAGCAGCACCACCTGGGTGCGAGGGTCCTGCTCCCACCAGGCAAGTAGATCGTTGCCGGACACGTCGGTCTTGTTGCCCAGGGACACGAACTGGGACAGACCCAGGCCCAGTTGTCGGGCGGTGGCGAGGATGGCCTCCCCGAGAGCCCCCGACTGGGAGGCAAAGGCCACGTTGCCAGGCAGGGGAAGGGTGGTGGCGAAGCAGGCGTCCATCTGCACGGCGGGATCGGTGTTGATGATTCCCATGCAGTTGGGACCGACCATCCGCATCCCTCCCTCCTGGACCTTGCTGAGCAGGCGGGCCTCCAGGTGGGCACCTTCCTCACCCGCTTCTCGAAATCCTGCGGTGATAAGCACCAAGGCCTTCACCCCTTTTTTGTGACAATCATCAATCACGTCTAATACGTAGTTTTTCTTGACTACAATGACGGAAAGATCCACCGGGTCGGGAATATCCGATACCTTTTTGAAACAGCGAATCCCCTGAATGGCGATGGCATCGGGATGAACTGGATACACCGGCCCCTGGAAATCGAAGGCCAGGAGGTTGTGGAGGAGTTCTCGCCCCAGGCTCCCCCGGTCGCGGGAGGCTCCCACCACGGCGATGGCCCGGGGGTTGAACAGGGGATTCAGGGAAAGGGGCATGGCAGGACGGGGGGTAGGAGGGATGACCGGGGAACTGTGTACCCCCGGAAGGACGTTGACAAGCCCGCCTGTCGCTACCAGTCTATCGCCGCTTGCTCGGGGCCAAGGACGGGAGCCCGAGAAGTGGGAGATGGCCATGTTCTGGAAGAAAAAATCGGAATCAGGGGACGCCTCGGGGGCCGAAGTTCCCGGCTCCACCCCCACCCGGGTCGAAGCCTCACCCCCGGAGAATCCCGCCCATTCTCGGGTGCTGGCGGCCCTGAGCACGGTGATGGATCCCGACTTGAAGAGGGATCTGGTCTCCCTGGGAATGATCAAGAATCTGTCGGTGGGAGAGGAGCGCGTTTCCCTGACGGTGGAGCTGACCACCCCTGCGTGCCCCCTGAAGGAGGTCATCGGCAGGGATGTGGAAGCCGCCATCGGAACGGTTCTTCCCGGAGTGAAGGTGGAGCTGGCCTTCTCCGCCCGGGTGCGGTCCACCCAGGGAGGGGGAGCCCGGGGGGCCCAGAACCTCATTCCTGACGTGAAGAACGTGGTGCTGGTGGCCTCGGGAAAGGGGGGAGTGGGCAAGTCCACCGTCGCCGCCAACCTGGCCTGCGCCCTGGCCGCCACCGGAGCCAAGGTGGGGTTGATGGATGCCGACATCTACGGCCCCTCCATCCCCACCATGTTTCGCATCGGTGACAAACCGGTGAGTCGGGACGGCAAGACCATCGATCCCATCCCCGTTTTCGGGCTGACGGTCATGTCCATCGGCTTCTTCGTGCCCCCCGAGAAGGCGGTGGTGTGGCGGGGCCCCATGGTCACCGGCGCCATCGTCCAGTTTCTCAGGGATGTGAAGTGGGGGGCCTTGGATTATCTCATCTGTGATCTTCCCCCTGGAACCGGCGACGCCCAGCTCACCTTTGCCCAGCAGTTGCAGGTGACCGGGGCGGTGATCGTTTCCACCCCTCAGGATGTGGCCCTTTCCGACGTGATTCGGGCCAAGGCGATGTTTGACACCGTCACCATCCCCATCCTGGGGATGGTGGAGAACATGTCGTATTTCCTGTGCGACGGCTGCGGCAAGAGGCATGAGATCTTCGCCCATGGCGGGGCCCGGGCTGCGGCGGCAAGGTTCAACCTGCCCTTTTTGGGGGAGGTTCCCATCGAACTCGGGGTGAGGGAGACGGGAGACGAGGGGTGTCCCCTGGTGGTGGCCCGTCCCGATTCGCCAGCGGCGGCCTCGTTCCGGGCCATCGCCGGTCAGGTGGCGGCCCAGATTTCCGTGCAGCAGGTGGCGGCCGAAGAAAGGGCGAGGCAGGCTCTCCGAGTGGCGGCCCGGGGTGGGAGCGTGTTGACGGCGGGGACCCGGATCGCCGAGGTGCTCCAGAGTCACTCCGGAGCCCGGCAGGTTCTGGAGGCCCACGGGGTGGATGTGGACGAGGTGACGGCCACCGTGTCCCAGGCGGCGAGACTGGCGGGAGTGGATGAAGAGGCCCTGTTGCGGGCCCTGGGACAGGGGGGAGGAGGAAGCTCTCGTCCCCGCAGCCTTCCGGTGATCGCCGGGTGACCCTGGCGTCTTTCACGGCGAGACGAGGGGGAGAGGTCCCCTGGGGAGCCGGCCTGGCCCTGGTTGGGGAGGCGGTCCATCTGGTCGGAGAAGTGGGATCGGGGTCTCTGTGGGCAACTCTTCTCGGGGTTCCCCTGGTTCTCTTCCCCGACCGGGCCTGGCACGCGGTTCTGTCGGGGGTCTGCTCATGGGCCTTTCTTTTCCTGCTGTTCCTTTTGTGGCTCCGCCGGGCGGGGATTTCTCCAAGAGTGGCCTTCCCCTGGCGCCCCTCCCTCCCTCAGGCCACCTGGATGGGATGGGCCCTGGGGGTGGGGATTCTGCCCCATTTTCTGGGAATTCCCGATGCGGATGTGGAGGTCCCTCTCCTGGATCTGCTTCAAACCGTTTCTGACCGGGTGTGGCTGTCGGCCTACGCCCTGGCGGTGGCTCCCATTGGGGAGGAATGGCTCTATCGAGGGCTGGTTTTCCCCGGGTTGGCCAAGAAGATGGGGGACAAGGCGGCCATCGTCCTGGTGGGAATGTGGTTCGGGCTCCTCCACCTCCCCGAATACCAGGGAGCCCCCTGGGGGATGGCGTCCCTGTGCGCCTTCGGGCTGGGAGCGACCTGGCTGAGGGCCTGGACCGGGGGGCTCCTCCCCTCTGTGGTGGCCCATCTGGTGTTCAACACGGTGGGAGTGGTGGGCCTGTGGACGGCTGCCCCTTGAGGTGCCCCCCAAGGAATGGGAGACCAGAAGGTTCGTTGACTTCGCCCCTCGCCTCGGCTAGCTTGCGCCCCCGCGCGATGGTGGATAACCCCCTTTCTGCCTTCCAGTACACAGAGGAACGGGATGCTTGATCTCCCCAGGAAAATCATCGGCTTGCAGCTGAAGATGGCCAAGGCGGTTGCCGCCGCCGTCACTGGAGCGGGAGCCAAGGAACCTCCCCCCGCCAATCCACTCCGGCCCGACGCTGGCCACGGCGCCATCTCTGGCGCTCCGGGGATGCGGGACGGGGCCTCCTACGATCCCGCCTCGCCTGCGGCCCGGCCCCAGGCAGGCGCCGCCACGGTGAGGGTGACCTTCGACAACCTGGGGGTGGGCGCCGATGTGGCCCCGGGAACCACCATCCTGGAAGCGGCCATGGCAGCCCGGATTGAGTTGAATCACTACTGTGGGGGCATGGCCTCCTGCGGCTCCTGCCGCATCGAGGTGGTGGAGGGTGCGGATCACGTCTCCCCCATGGAGCCCATGGAGGAACCCACCTTGGACATGGTGAAGGAGAATCCCGGTGATCGTTTGGGTTGCCAGACCCGGATTCACTCCAACATCACCATCAAGATCCCTCCTCAAGACTGAGGAGAGGCTTCTTGAGGCACGGGCTCATCTGGTTCAGGTTACCGTCTCCGACCGAGTCTCTGCCTCTGCTTCGCCGATGACCCGGAACAGGGCGGCGATGTCCTGCCCCCCCCATCCCCTCTCCCTCGCCAGCTCGACCACTCCCCGGATGGCCTGAAGCCCCGGCATGGGCACTCCCCAACGCTTCCCCTCGGCGAGGGCGAGGCCCTGGTCCTTGTGGAGGAGGTCCAGGGAGAAGTGGGTGTCCCAGTCTCTGCGGATCATGGCCCCCCCTTTGAAGCTCCAGTAAGGGGAAGCAAAGCCGCTGGACTGCACCACTTCCAGGATCTTCTCGGGAGGGATGCCGGCGCGAATGCCCAGGGCCAACCCCTCTACCAATCCTTCCAACATGAAGGAAATCAAGGTGTTGCCAATGAGCTTGACGGTGGCAGCCTGTCCCGCCGGCCCGATGTGCAGGGCCTTCTTGCCGACGATCTGGAGAACGGGGGCCAGGCGGGTGAAGGCGGCCTCGGTCCCTCCACACATCAACAGCAAGGTTCCTTCGGCGGCTCCGACCCGGCTGCCCGTCACCGGGGCCTCCAGGAAGTCCACGCCCCTGCTCTGGCAGGCCCGTTCCAATTCCCGAGCCAGATCGGGGGAACCGGTGGAGAAGTCCACCAAGGCGGATCCCGGGCGCAGGCCAGCCAGGATTCCTTCTTCCCCCAGAACCACCGTTCTCACTGCCTGAGGATCGGCGAGGCAGGTGCAGGCGAGGTCGGCGAGTGCTGCGGCGGCACGGGGGGAAGAGGCGGCCTGGGCTCCCTGTTCCACCAGGAGGGCCAGGGGAGGGGAGGAGCGGTTCCACACCGTCAACGGGTGGCCCGCCTGGAGAAGCCGGGTCGCCATGCGGGAGCCCATGATGCCCAGCCCGGCGAAAGCGATGGAGGGGAGAGAGGGGTCTTGGCTCAAGGGAGAATCCGAAGGATGGAGGGGTTCTCAGGAGGGTCTGGTTTGACTCTCCAGTGGAGGGTGGCTAGGGTGCCCAAAGAGGGGAGGGGAGTGTAGCTTTCCCTTGCGGTGGATGGAAAAACCCCTGCCTCCTTTTTCGCGGATCTCCTATGGGAAAGCTGCCCCGGTGCTGGCCTTGGCGCTGGGGGTGATGGCGGTGGGGTGGGCAGCGGTGCTGGTGAGGTTGCTGGAGGGGGTTCCATCCGAGGTGGTGGCGGCGTGGCGGATGACCTTGGCCAGCCTGCTGTTGATCCCCCTGGCCTTGGGTCACTCCGCCCCCGTCTTCCCAGCGACCCAAGGGCCTCACCTGTCCCGGGGGAGGCTCCTGGCTTGGACCTTGGGGGTGGGAGTCCTCCTGGCCTGGCATTTTGCCGCCTGGTTCGCCTCCCTTCGCCTGACCTCCATCGCCTCCTCCACCACCCTGGTGACCACCACCCCGGTTTTTGCAGCGATTCTGGCCCCGCTGATCCTGGGGGAGCGAACCCCCAGACAAGCATGGACGGGAGTCGTTCTGGCCCTCCTGGGTGCCTTGCTGCTGGGGGCTTCCGATCTGATGGGTGGGAGCGGGGGAGTCCAGAGGGGAAGAGAGCATGGTGGGCTATCGGCTGTGCTCTTGGGGGATGGCCTGGCCCTATCGGCGGCCCTGGCGGCCAGTCTGTACTTCACCTCGGGGAGGGCTCTGCGGTTCCACCTCTCCCTGACGCGCTATTTTGCCACCGTCACCGGGGCGGCAGCGTTGATCCTGATGGGGGGATGCCTGATCACCGGTGCGTCTCTGACGGGTTTTTCAACGTCTCAATGGCTGGGGCTGGTGGCCATGGCCGCAGTTCCTCACCTGATGGGGCATGGACTGTTTCACTACGCGGGAAGGCATCTCCCCGCCCAGAGGGTGCAGGTGGCCCTCCTGGGAGAGCCCCTGTGCGCCATCGGGTACGCCTGGCTGCTGTTCAGCGAGGTGCCTCCTCCTCTCTATCCTCCTGCGGCGGTGCTGATTCTGTGGGGAGTGGTGCTGACCCAGAGGCCGGGGCCAGCTCATCCTCCCGCAGGGGAAGGGGAGGGGCTCCCATCCGGAGAGCGGCGTTGACCTCTCCCCCAATCAGGGTGGCCAGGGCGGAAACGTAGAAGTAGAGGATCATCACCACCACCGCCCCCAGGGAGCCGTAGGTGGCCCCGAAATGTCCGAAGTGCGCCACGTAGACCCGGAAACCCATGCTGGCCAGCACCCACAGGCCCACTGCCACCCCCGCTCCCGGGGAGAACCATTGCCAGGGGTCCCTCCTGGCCGGGCCCCAGTGGAACAGGCATTGAACCGCAAAAGTGAGAACCAGGAGCAGAAAGGGCCAACGGGCCACGGCCAGCGCCCGGGCAGGAGTGTCGGCGAGAAGGTCCCAGCGAGCCAACCAGGTGGTGGCCAGTCCCCCCAGGGAAAGGAGGAGGAGGGCGGCGAAGATCAGGCCACCGGAGCCGATGGTGAGGAGAAGCCCCTCCACTCGAACGCGCAACCACCCCCGGGTCTCCCGGATTCCAAAGGCGATGTTGAGGGCCACCATCAATCCCCTCATCGCCCGAGAAGATGCCCACAGGGCCCCCACCAGGCTCAGGGACAGTACCTTGGACTTTGGCCCTTCCAGAAGGGTCCTCAGGTGATCCCCAATGAGTCCGGCCACCGGGAGAGGAAGAACGCTGGCCAGCATCTGCTCCACTTCCTCCACCTGGCTGCGGAGGGGAAATGACGAGATCAGGGCCACCAGGAAGATGAGGAAGGGGAAGATGGACAGCAGGGTGAAGAACGCCAGGCCCCCGGCGATGGTGGAGATGTTGTCCTGGGCGAATTTTTGGGCGACTCGTCGGACGAAAGTCAGGAAACGGGAGGAGAGGCGCATCCGAGGTTCAACGGCTCGCATGGGTCCCTCGGCGACCTCGTCCCTCCTTCGGAAGGGCGGGAGGGTCCGTGCCCGCGGAGATCAGCGGGCGGTCGCGGGAGTGGGGGTCCACACCGGGGAGGGGCGGCTGGCATAGGCCTCCTCGCTGTATTCCTGAAACAGCTTGCCCCACTTGGTGCCCTGGAGCCATTCGTCGACCACCTTTCGGCCGGATCGGGGGTACCAGACATAGTCGTGATACACGAAGGATCCGAAGATGAAGGAGTAGACGGCGGGGGTCTGGAAGGCCAGCTTCTGGAGGTGCTTGAGGGGCCCGAACCACATCAAATCCCCCACCTTGGACGCCACGTTGTCCCCCACAGTGAATCCCCAGTTCACCCCCTTGATGTCCTCGCCCACCACGTCGATTTCCTCGATGCGACCCACCCCCAGGCCCCTCTCGTGGGCGAGGCGGATGTAATCCAGACTCATGGGGTCAAAGCCCATCATCTTGGAGGAGACGGCATCGATGGCCACCGAGTCAGCGGAGGCGAGGATGAGGTCCTTCTCCACCGGAATCATGGTGCGAGGGCCCGGGCCGTTGCCGGCGGTGGTGCCATCGGTGACGGTGAAGATGCCGGGATGGATTTCCTTCTGAATGGCCAGGAGATCCACCAGGGTCTCGTGAATCACGCTATGGCAGTAATGCCGATTGGTGGAGAGCAACCCCCCAAAGGCGTTCTTCATCGATCCGGTGGTGGTGGTGTAGATGTGGCACTTGGTGGTGGGCAGGTGAACCACGTTTTTGCCGTGGAAGTAGTCGGGGATCTGTATGCCGCCCGGAAACACCTTGTCCAGAACCAGCATCTCCGCCTTTGGCTGATACACCTGCCAGGACATGTCGGTGGGCTCGAAGTTGTAGCGGATGGGGATGTTATGGCGATGCAGGACAGGAAGGTAATGATTGAGCTTTTCGCCTTTGTAGGCGTCGGTCACCACCGTGCGGTTCTGGACGCACACCAGATCGTCGTAGCCCCCCTGCCGGAGGGTCAGGATGCTTCCCTCCAACTGCCAAGGAGTGGTGTTGGCGCCGGGATAGAGCAGGTGCCAGGAAATGTTGTCCTTGAGCATCGTGGTGACCCCGGGGGCCAGATGCTGCTGATAGTCGGCCAGTTCCATGGCCCGGCGAACGTCGTCCAGGACGGTCTCGGGTCGGGTTCTCACTACAGCGACCTTGGGCTTTGCCATCGCTCCTGTCTCCTTGCTACGATCCGAAAAAGCGGCGACGGACAAGGGGGCGTCCGCGCGGCCGGCAGTATAGCCATCGAAAGGGGGTCTCGCCACGAGGGACCCCCACTCCTTTTCGGAGACATTCATGCCGCAGTGCAGATCTGGCCTGGAAAAACTGCTCACCGACGAGCCCTCCCTGATGGCGGGCAGGAGGGTGGGGCTGATTTGCAACCCCACCGCAGTGGACAGGGAGTTCCGTCATGCCGCCGACCTCCTTCATCATCATCCGGGGATGCGTCTGGTACGCCTTTTCGGACCGGAACACGGGGTGAGAGGAGACGCCCAGGACATGATCGCTGTGGAGGAGGGGGAAGGGGAACGGGATGCCTTGACCGGCCTGCCGGTGGTTTCCCTCTATGGTCATGACGAAGCCAGTCTGCGTCCGCCACGGGAATCCCTGAGAGATCTGGACGCCCTGATCTTTGATGTCCAGGACATTGGCAGCCGGTATTACACCTTTGTCTACACCATGGTGCATGCCATGGAGGTGGCTGCCCAGGAGGGGGTGTCCTTCATCGTATGCGACCGCCCCAACCCCATCGGGGGCGTGGCAGTGGAAGGGCCCATCCTGGAACCCTCCCTGCGCTCCTTTGTGGGAAGACATCCCATTCCCGTTCGTCACGGTTGCACGGCTGGGGAGCTGGCCCTGCTGTGGAGGGAGCAACTGGGGCTTGATCTCGATCTCCGGGTCGTGAAGGTGGAGGGGTGGACCCGGAATCAGTGGCACGCCGACACCGGCCTGCCTTGGGTGATGCCCTCTCCCAACATGCCCACCCCCGACACCGCGACGGTGTATCCGGGGATGTGCCTTCTGGAAGGAACCCTGATGAGCGAGGGGAGGGGGACCACCCGGCCTTTTGAGCTGTCAGGGGCAGAGTGGGCGGAACCTGTCCGGTTGGCGGAAACGTTGAGGAAGGATCTGGACGAGGCGGAGAGCCATGGGGCGATTTTTCGACCGGTGGTCTTTCGCCCGACCTTCCACAAGTTTGCCGGCCGCCCCTGCGGTGGAGTGCAGATTCACGTCACCGATCGGGAGAAGTTTGCTCCATTCCTGACCGGAATCGCCTTTCTGGCAGCGGCGATGCGGCTATGGCCCGGAGAGTTTCGGTGGAGAACCGAGCGTTATGAGTTTGTGTCGGATCGGTTGGCCATTGACCTGCTCCTGGGCAGACAGGAGCTGCGACACGCCATCGAAGCAGGGGCCCCTCTTGCCGACATTCGACAGGGATGGCAGCAGGATCTTCGCGCCTGGGAGGAAATCCGGGCCCCCTTCCTGCTCTACGGGAGGGAGCCATGAACGACGGATCGGGGGAGAGGACCTCACTGAGGGTGGCGATCTTTGATGATTCCCTGGCGGATGAAGGGCTGGGGGCGCCGGTGCCGGCCGGGGTGGAGTGGGAAGTATGGGACAGCGCCGACGACTGCGTGGACCAGGTGGAGGAGTTCGAGGCGGATCTGGTGTTGATGGACTATGAGATGCGGGGAGAGACGACCGGAGAACAAGCGGTGAAGGCCTTGCGCCGTCGCTTTGGCGGTGGGTCACTCCGCATCGTGGGGATTTCATCCTCCTCTGTCTACAATGAGCAGATGAGGGCGGCGGGGTCGGATGGGACCTGGCCCAAGGGGAGGGTGGTGGAATTTCTGAGACGAGAAGTAGAGAGAATACGTCAGAGACAGCTTTCGGATGGCTGACTGCGGCAGAGTCTGTGGCGCCGAAGTGTGTGGATTTTCGGAACTTTCTGTTGCGGGGTATGGGGCCGATCCCTATACTGCGCCGCCCCGTTTGCCGGGGTGGGTTTCGGGGTATCCTTCCCTCTGAGCCCGGACCGGGTGTCTCGCCGGGGGCGAGAAGAGAGAACTAGACATGCGAAGGCTGTTGAGCCTGATCACTGGAGCGCTGCTGCTGGGAATCCTCCCCGCCCATGCCTTGGGCGCGGACGCGGATGCTCGCTATGCAGATGCCTACAAGCGCGTCTTGGACGCTCGGGATTCCTTATCCTCCGACCCGTCGGCTCGGGAAAAGCTCCAACAGGCCTCTGAGGACCTGGCTGAGCTGGTGAATGACGATGGCGACTACGCCCCTGGGCATTTTGGCCTGGGGGTGGCCTTGAGGGCCCTTGGGAAGTGCTCGGAGGGGGATGCGGAACTGAATCGCTATGCCGATATCGTCTCTCAGGACCGGGATCTGGCTCCTCTGGCGGAGAGAGTGGAGAGGGAGAAGGCCAACTGGCCCTGTGCAGGCTCCACCAAAGGAGGGGTCACCGCTGAGGCCGCGCCTCCCACCTCGCGGGGCAGCGAAGAGGTGAAAGCCTCCTCCCGCAGCCGATTCGAGGAAGACGAGGAGGAGGACCTGGATTCCTCGGAGTCTTCCCGCTCCGAGAAGGGATCTACCGCCAGCAAGGAATCCTCTTCTTCCCGGTCCGGCACCGCCGTGAAGGCAGACGACAAAGAGAAGTCCAAGCGGGCAGAAGAATCTTCCAGCAAGTCCCGAAGCCGGTTTGATGAAGAAGATGAAGAAAGCGATGAGGGGGGTCGGGAATCGGCCTCCTCCGCTCGGGCTGAATCCTCATCCAAGGAACGGGAATCCTCCTCTGCTCGCTCAGGGGCGACGGAGTCTGGCAAGGAGTCTTCCTCCTCCTCTCGCTTCTCCGATGATGAGGGAGGGGGAGAGCGGATATCCGGCAGTTCCTCCAGCGCCACCGAGTCCAAGTCGTCCCCCAGCACCGAGGAATCCCGTTCCTCCCGGAGCGAGGAGGCGGAGACCGCGTCCAGGACAGAGTCCCGCCGGGATGAACCGGTTGCTTCCTCTTCTTCTTCGTCTTCTTCTCGCTCGTCTTCCCGGGATTCCCAAAAGGAGGGCGCCGCCTCCCCCCGTCCTTCCCGGAGCGCCTCCCCCAGCCGTCCTGCCAGTCAGGGTCGGGCGCGGGGCCTGACGGCAGGTGGAGTGGTTTTCAACGTGCTGGGGCTGGGGGTGGACGGAGTGGGAGCCTGGTTCGTGTATCGCTCCCTGGCGATCCAACTGGCGGCGGCCTACGATTCAGGCCTTGACGCCGATTATCAATTGGATGCCCTGTACGGGCAGGGGGTGGGATTGACGGTGGGCGCTTTTGTGGTGGGAGGCATTCTCCACGGGACCGGGATCGCCATGCTGGCGGGGTCTGCCCGGGAGAGGCGTCGACTGCGGGCCTCGGCCATGGTGCTTCCGGGTCCGAACGGCTTGCCCATGGGGCTCGTCTCGGTCTCGTTCTGATTTCATCTTCCCGAGTGAGGGGCTGAGCTTGATTCTGCGGGTACTGTCATGAAGATCGGACGTTACGAGGTCGTTCGCCGCCTGGGATCCGGAGGCATGGGGGAAGTGCTCCTGGGGCGTCTTGCTGGGGAGGAGGGGTTCGTCACCTACTTTGCCTTGAAGAGGCTCAAGCCCGATCGATCGGCCATGGAGGCCGGCGACAAGGACCTCATTCGTGAGGCCCGAATCGGGGGTCTCCTCAATCACGCCAATGTGGTTCGCATCCACGAGCTGCTCCGGGTGGAAGGGGAATTCGTCCTGGTGATGGAGTATGTGGATGGGACCGATCTGGAAACCATCCTCGATCATCAGTGGAAGGTTCAGCAGCCCCTTTCCCCTCATCTGGCGGTAGAGATCCTCATCCAGGTTGCCGAAGGGTTGCACCATGCTCACACCCTGGTGGACCCCGAAGGAAACTCTCACCCCCTGGTCCACCGGGATCTGAAGCCTGCCAATGTCCGGTTGAGCCGGGGCGGAGCCATCAAGGTCATGGACTTTGGCATTGCCCGGGACCAGACCAGCGACACCCGCACCCTGGCGGGGCACCTCAAGGGAACGGTGCGATACATGTCTCCAGAGCAGGCGGCCGGCTCGGAGAATGTCGGCTTCTCCACCGACATCTATGCCTGCGGCGCCATCCTGTTTGAGATGCTGGCCCTTCGCCCCCTGCACCCCGATCTCCCCTTTGTGGAACTGGTGCATCGCGTTCAGGACGGCATCATTGAAGATCGTCTGGAGATGCTGCCCGACCTCCCCGACGACCTGTGGCGGATCCTTCGCCGGTGCCTGGCCCGGCGCCCCCAAGACCGCTATCCCAGCGCCTTGGACCTGAGCGAGGCCCTTCGCCATTGCCGGGGTGCCATGCCCACCGGGGAGAGCCTGGCCCGGTTCGCCGAGCGCATCGATCAGGCCATCCGGTCCGGGGAACGGAATGGGGCAGGGGTTCGGGAGATTGCTGGGGGGGAGGAGGCCCTTTCGGAATTCATCAATCCTCCCACGGCGATGGTCCTCAAGGCCCTTCCGCCGCAGCCGGAGGAGCTGGTGGGGAACGGGGCAGAGGAGGCCTCCTGGGTGGAGGAGACGAGCCCCTGGGCGGTCCAGTCCCTTACCGGGCTCATGGGAGGTCCTTCCGCCCGAAGCGGAGCCAGCAGTTCCGATGTGGAGGTCCCCCTGCCCGTCCTGCCGGCGACCACCCCCTTGCCGGGGATTCGACCTCTGGAGGCTCCACCCTCGTCCCTGGCATGGGGCCGCCGGTCCCCCGCTTCGCCCCCCGTTGAAGTGGCGGCCACAGCGGGGATGGGAGTGTCACCCGCGCCGGCTGCCACGGAACCCTCGCCGGGGAGAAACACCCCTCTCCCCTCTCCCGCAGCGGGAGCCCCCGTTCCCACCCCTTCTCGCAAGGATCGACCCGCCAGCGGCGGTCGTCCGGGGGGTGAATGGGCGGCCCTACCAGCGATGGATCCGTGGGGCTTGCAGGAAGAGGGTCCCGTCATGGCTCCGGTCATTCGGGAGGATGTGGACACCGCTCCCGGGCTTCAGGCAGGGGTGATGATGTCGAAGGTCTCCTCCCCGGCCCTTCGGGTTCCCCCGTCCCTCCCCCTGCCGCCTCCGCCCCCAAAGCAGGTCGTGCCCCGGCCGGTGGAGACGGTGGCCCTCCCCAGGTCCATGGCAGGGACCCCCGCAGCGCCATCCCCGGTCGCGCCCCGGCCGGTGGAGACGGTGGCCCTCCCCCCTCTCCAGGCGGAGCGGAAAGGGGGAGAGCATCGCAAGGGAGGTTCTGCGCCTGGGGATGCCACCCTCAAGGTGGGTGCACCGCCTTCGCGGTCTTCTTCGGCTCCGGTGTCCCCCTCCTCAACCTTCCGAGCCAAGGCGGTGAGCAGCGGGCATTGGGAAGAGGATGTGGATTGGAAGCCTCCTCCCATTCAGGGGAGATCCCGAGCCGGGGTGTGGATGGCTCTGGCCGTGGTTTCGGTGGTGGTGATGGGGTGGGCCTTGTTGCGTACTCCGTCCCCGAAGGAAGAGCAGGGGCTCCCGCCCTCTTCCTCCGGCAAAGGGGAGATCGCCGCTGCCGGGCCCCCACTGGAGGCCACCGTCGCTGAAAATCCCCCTCCTGAAAAATCTCCCGATTCGACCAAGACCGAGAGGATTCAACTTGCCCCGGTGCGATCTGCCGAATCCGGTGACAAGAAAGAGGAGGCCCCCACCAAGGTCACCGCCGCACCCTCCAAAGACAAGGAGAAGCCTTCCAGCGCCTCGTCCCGCGAGGAGGAAAAGGCCTCCGAGGAGCCCAAACCGGCCCCCTCCCTCCCCCGCATCATTCACACCCCACCGGGGAGTGCCGTGGCGGGGGGGCAGCCCCTGGCGTTTTCGGTGACCGTACCCGAGCGATCAGGCTGCCAGGTAAAGGTGGTGTACCGAGTGGGATCGGGAGGTTGGAAGGATCTGCGCCTTCCACCGGCAGGGGGCGGAGAGTACTGGGGAAGCCTCAAGGTCACCGCCTCGATGGTCGATGGGCTTTCCTACTACGTGAAGGTAACCGGATGTGGAGAGGGGACCGCCGGGTCTTCCTCTGCTCCCTACCGGGTCCCGGTGCTCTAGCCCGGCCGGACCGATTCCCCGATGAGGGCATCAAGCTTCTCGTCCGTCCCTCCGTCAGTCGTCGTCGAACACCTTCAATTTCCCGTTTTCATTGCGGAATCCTGCCACCCCCATGGCGGAGCGATCCAGATGGACCGCCGCCTGGGAGCTGGTCATGGATACCTCGCGCCGATGAGCGTTCGCTTCGTCCTTCCACCGGTGAAGAAGCTGCATCACCTCCTTGAGATGGTCCCTCTCCAAAAGGAGGGCCTCTCGATCCAGGAGGGGATCCCAGCGGGAAAGCAGCTCACGAGAGGCCGTGTTCCATCGCCGGAGCGGCTCGCGGGTGAAGACATCTTCCCCGGCTGCGGGAGGCGGAGGTGGAGCCAACGGAAGAAGGGTTTGCCCCTCAGGAGCGGGAGGGGAGGGTACATGGGGGATCTCCAGGACCACCTTGATCTCCACTTCATCGGTGGTGAAGGAGCGCAGATCCAGATGAAGGAAGACCACCCGAACCAGGGGATCCAACCCTGGATCAAGAGAGGATAGAAATTCGTCCAGAACGGATGGAACTCGAACCGGGTCTCCTTCCATGAGGAGGGTGAGAGGGTAGAGGAAAAGGGGACCGTCCCGACGAAGAGCACCGGGTTCCTGCCTCAGAAACAGAATGCCTCGGCGCTGGCAGGCCCCCTCCATGAGGCTGGAAAGGCGGGGGGTGGCCCTCTCTCCAGCGGCCAGCCCTGCCATCTGTTCTGCCCCCTGCCGGGCTGCGTTCACCTCCTTTTGGAGGGCAGGAATCTCCTCCAACAGGCGGTCGGCCCTGTGCCGGAGAGATTCGACCTGAGCGGTGACGGCTTCCACCTCCATCCGGGCATCCATTCCTTGGGCCACCCAGGGGCCCATCCACCCCACCAGCATCAGGGCCGAGGCGAGGGTGGCCAGGAATCCCCAGGCGCGGCGAACCAGAAGGGGTCCCGGATCCTCTTGAGGAGGAGGGGGAAGGGACTCGGGAAGATCGTGGGGCTCCGTGGACACGGGCGGGGTGTAACCCGAGAGGGCGGCGGGGGCAAGGGGTGAAGGGGAATGGGACCCGGGTCGGGGGCGAGGGAGGCTCAGGCAAGTCTACCCCGTTGACCTGCCTCGCCCCAGGGCCCAGACTGCCCCGCGTGAACGGCTCTTCTCTTCCCGATGTGACAGTCATTGGTGGTGGTGTGGTGGGTGCGGCGGCGGCCCTGTCTTTGCGTCGTCTGGGAGCACGGGTGCATCTCCTGGATCGGGGAGTGGCTGGTCGGGAAGCCTCCTCGGTGGCGGCGGGAATGCTGGCCCCCCAAGCGGAGGTGGGGCTCCCCGGGCCGGCGTTTGACCTCGCTCGGGAATGTCGCGCCTTCTGGCCCTCTCTGATGGAGGATCTGGGTCTCTCCTCTCCATCGGAGTGGGGCTACCATCGCTGCGGTTCTATACTGCTGGCTGCCAGCGACGAGGAGGCCATTGCCCTGGAGAGCAGGGCCCGCTGGCATCTTGGGGAGGGTCTTGCGGCAGAGCTGGTCGATCCGTCGCGCTATCAGGAGCTGGCCCCGGAGGCGGATCCTTCCTGTCCACTGGCTCTGTATTGCCCTGGCGATGCTCGGGTGAACGCCATGACGTTTACGGAAAGTCTGCTGGCCAAGGCGAGGGAGGAAGGGGTGGAGTTCTCAGAAATTTCCAAGGTGGCCAGCGTTTCTCGCACCTCTCAAGGTGGGTTGGGGTTGCGCCTGACCACCGGCGAACGCCTGTCCACCGGACAGATTCTCCTGGCGGCGGGGGCCTGGTCTGCGGGGATCGGAGGAGTGCCACTGCGGCCGGAAGCGGTGGTGCCTTCCCGGGGGATCCTGGCGGTGTTGGGATGGTCCCAATCCCCTTCCTCTCCCATTCTCTACGGGGCGGCCGGGGGGCGGTATCTCTGTCCCCAGTCCGACGGGTCCACCCTCCTGGGTGGGTCGGC
>CAYRTW010000127.1:0-16155 GCA_964426935.1 uncultured Rickettsiales bacterium | reverse complement strand
CCAGGACATCCTGGTTCGGTACCACCGCATGAAGGGCAAAGATGTCTTGTGGGTCCCGGGAATGGATCACGCTGGAATCGCCACCCAGAACGTGGTGGAGAAGCAGTTGGCCAAGGAGGGCCTGACCCGTCACGACTTGGGGCGAGAGGCTTTCATCGACAGGGTTTGGAAGTGGAAAGCCGAGAGTGGCGGCACTATCACCCGCCAGTTGCGTCGTCTGGGTTGCTCCTGTGACTGGTCCAGGGAGCGGTTCACCATGGATGAAGGCCTGTCCCGATCCGTGCGGGAGGTCTTCGTCCGGCTGTTCCATGAGGGACTGATCTACCGAGATGAATGGCTGATCAATTGGTGCCCCCGCTGCCAGACCGCCCTGTCTGACCTGGAGGTCGAGCACGAGGAGATCCTGGGGGGATTCTGGCACATTCGCTATTCCGTTGTCGGCTCTGACGAATCCCTCACGGTGGCCACCACCCGGCCCGAGACCATGCTGGGAGACACCGCCGTCGCCGTGCATCCGGAAGATCCCCGCTACCGGCATCTGGTGGGCCGAGAGGTGGAACTTCCTCTGACGGGCCGACGCATCCCCATCATCGCCGATGCCTATGCCGATCCCGAGTTTGGAACCGGGGTAGTCAAGATCACTCCCGCACATGACTTCAATGACTTCGAGGTGGGGAATCGACACGGCCTTCCCCGCGTCAACGTCCTGAGCGATGAGGGAGTCATCAACCACCACGGAGGCGAGTTCGCCGGTCTGGACCGCTTTGAGGCCCGCAAGGCCGTTGTGGCAGCCCTGTCCGCCGAAGGATTCCTGGTGAAGTCCGAGGATCATCGCCACGCGGTGGGCCACTGCTATCGCTGCCAGACGGTGGTGGAGCCCTACTTGAGCCTTCAGTGGTTCGTGAGGATGCGGCCCCTGGCCGAGCCCGCCCTGGCCGCCGTGGAGCAGGGTCAGACCCGCATCTACCCCGCTCAATGGGAGGCCACCTATTTTCATTGGATGCGAAACATCCGGGACTGGTGCATCAGTCGGCAGATCTGGTGGGGCCATCGCATTCCCGCCTGGTACTGCCAGTCTTGCGGGCACATCAACGTGGCGCTGGAGGAGCCCGCCGGGTGCTCGGCCTGCGCCGGCGGGGATCTCGTCCAGGAAACCGACGTGCTGGACACCTGGTTTTCCTCAGCCCTGTGGCCTTTTTCCACCCTGGGATGGCCTGAGCCGACCCTGGAACTGACCACCTATTACCCCACCTCCGCCCTGGTCACCGCTGCCGACATCCTGTTCTTCTGGGTGGCTCGGATGATGATGATGGGACTCCGATTCATGGGTGAGGTTCCCTTTCCGGATGTCTACCTCCATGCGGTGATCGTAGATGAGAAGGGGGAAAAAATGAGCAAGACCCGGGGAAACGTCATCGATCCCCTGGTCATGATGGATCGCTTCGGAACCGATGCCATGCGGTTCACCCTCGCTGCGTATGCCGCCCAGGGGCGTAGCGTTCGGATGAGCGAGGGGAGGATTGAGGGGTATCGCAACTTCATGAACAAAGTGTGGAACGCCGCTCGCTTCTCCCTGATGCATCTTCAGGAAGACAGCCTCCCTTTGTCGGGGAGGGAGCAGGAGGATCTGCGGGACTCCCTGTCCCTGGCGGATCGCTGGGTGCTGTCTCGCCTGGGGAGGGCCAGCCGAGAGGCTCAGGTGGCTTTGTCCGAGTATCGATTCAACGACGTGGCCATGGGCATCTATCACTTTGTGTGGGGAGAGTTTTGCGACTGGTATCTGGAAATCGCCAAGGGAGCTTTCCAGAGTGGAGGAGAGGGGACCGCCTCGACTCGGCAGGTCCTGGCCTCGGTCATCTCGGGCGTCTGTCGGCTGCTTCATCCCCTGACCCCCTTCCTGACCGAAGAAGTGTGGAGCCATCTCCCCGGGGCCACCGGCCTTTTGGCCCTGGCACCATTCCCTGAGGAGGGAGACTTTCTCAATGACCCCAAAGCTGAGGCGGAGATGGCCTTTGTCATGGCCCTCATCGTGGAGGTGAGGCGGGTGCGCTCCGATCTGGGGGTCCCTCCCTCAGCGCGGGCAGATCTCCTTGCCCAGGGGGGAGATGAGGAAAAGAGAGGATGGATCTCCCGCCATCAACGCATCATCGCCGATCTGGCCCGGGCCTCTTCGGTCCAGGTCAGGGAGCAGGGAGAGAGGCCGAAGGGCGCCGCTCATGCCGTCATTGACGGAGTGGATCTCTTCGTTCCCCTGGCGGGGTTGCTGGATGTTCAGGCCGAGGTTCAGAGATTGAGCAAGGAGATCAAGAAAGCGGAAGATGACGTGGAGTTCCTTTCCCGCAAGCTCCAGAACCCCAGCTTTGTGGAGAGGGCTCCCCAGGATATCGTGGAGAAGGAGAAGGAGAAGCTTTCCGCCGCGTTGGCCCAAAGGGACAAGCTGATGGAGGCACGAGAGCGGCTGGGAGCCTTGGAATGATGGAGAGTCGCAGAGGAACTGCTGCTCTTGCTTCGCTACCCATTCTGTGTGCGATTCGGAGTTTGCATACATGACCGAATCCGAATTCCCTACATTTGAAGGGGAACTGGAATCTCTCCTGGATCTGGCCCTGCAGGAGGATCTGGGTCCCACCGGCGACATCACCTCCCAGGCGGTGATTCCCCCCCATCAACTGGGAGAGGCCCTGATTCTGGCCAAGGAGCCTCTGATCCTGTGTGGAGTCCCTTTGGCCGAGGCGGTGTTCAAGCGCATCGATCCCGAGGTGTCCTTCACCATCCTGCTGACCGACGGCACCCACTGCTCAGGAGATCGGGATGTGGTCGCAAGGGTAGCCGGAAGGCTCCGATCCCTGCTGGCGGGTGAGAGGCTGGCGCTGAATTTCCTCCAACATCTGTCGGGGATTGCCACCCTGACCTCGCGATACGCCGCCGCCTTGGAGGGACTGTCCACCCTGCTGACCGACACCCGCAAATCCACGCCCGGGCTGCGAGGAGCGGAGAAGTACGCCGTCCGGGTGGGAGGTGGACACAATCACCGGATGGGGCTTTTTGACGGGGTGCTCATCAAGGACAACCACCTGGCCGTTGCAGGGTCGGTGGCGGAGGCGGTGGCCCGAGCCCAGCGGGGAACTCACCCACTGATCCGCATCCAGGTGGAGGTGGAGTCCATGGCGGATCTGCAGGAGGCGGCGGCGGCGGGAGCAGACCGGGTCCTCCTGGACAACATGGATCTGGATCTGCTGCGAGCCTGTGTTGCCTGGGCGCGAATTCACGCCCCGGGCCTGAAGCTGGAGGCGTCGGGAGGGGTTCGGTTGGACACGGTGCGGGCCATTGCCGAGACCGGGGTCCACCAGGTGAGCGCCGGTTCCCTGATCCACCAGGCGACCTGGGTGGATCTGAGCCTGGATGTGGTGCCCATGTTTCCGGAGCACGATTGACCCCCCTGAGCTTTCACCGCCACTTCACTACCTGTGGTTCCACCAATCAGGAAGGTGCCGCCTGGATCCGAGAAGGAGCTCCCCATGGGGCGGTGGTCACCGCAGACACCCAGACCGAAGGAAGGGGACGGCGGGGGAGAAGCTGGTTCTCTCCTCCCGGGACGGGGCTGTGGGCAACCATTCTCCTCCACGTCCACCTTCCCCCCGATCGAATTCCCCTGATAGCCCTGGGAGGTGCGCTGGCAACCCAGGAGGCCCTGACTGGGTTGGGGATCCTTGGAGTCTCCCTGAAGTGGCCCAATGATCTGATGATGGGCCGGCGGAAGATCGGAGGGGTGCTGGCGGAATTGCACCCTCTCCCCGGTGAGCCTCGAACCCTGGCGGCAGCGGTGGGGATCGGGGTCGATCTATCCATTTCTGAAGGAGATTTTCCTGAACCTCTGAAGGAAAAGGCCACCTCCATCCAGGTGGAGACCGGAATCCTCCTGGCCCCCATGGACCTGCTTCTCTCCCTTCACTCCCGCCTTCTCGCCCTGCTTCGCTGTCTGGAGGAAGGGAACGTGGAGGCCCTGCTGGAGCCGTTCACCCTTTCCCTCCTCGGCCTGCATCAAGAAGTGCAGGTAGACCTTCCCCTGGGAACCCTGCGAGGCATCGCCATCGGTCTGGGACCCCGGGGGGAACTTCATGTCAGGGACGCCCTGGGTGAGGTTCACGTTGTCTGGGGAGGGGACGTGTTTTTGATCGAGGGCTCCATTTCCTGAGCATTCACCACCCGCACCGGGAGGCTCGGCCATGCTGATGGTCATCGATGTTGGCAACACCAATACCGTCCTGGGCATCTATCAGGACCGTCATCTGCTGGACTCGTGGAGGATGGAAACCCGCAAAGGGCGCACCTCCGATGAGCATGTAGTGCTCATCCACCAACTGCTCGCCCTGAGGAGCGTGCCCATCGCCGCCATCCAGGGGGTGGTGGTGGGCTGCGTGGTGCCCTCCCTTCTTTTTCCCTTGGAGACCATGTGCCGTCAGCTATGGGGCCAGGAACCGCTGATCGTGGGGCCAGGAACCCGCTCGGGAATGCCCATCCTCATCGAAAACCCCAAAGAAGTAGGAGCAGACCGCATCGTCAATGCGGTGGCCGCCTTTGAAAGAGTGAAGGGGGCCTGCGTGGTGGTGGATTTTGGCACCGCCACCACCCTGGATTGCGTTTCCAGCCGGGGAGAGTACCTGGGTGGAGTCATCGCCCCGGGATATCACATCTCTGCCGAAGCCCTGTTCAGCCGAACCTCCAAGCTGCCTCGTGTTGAACTGGCTCGGCCCTCCCGAGTCATCGGCCGCAACACCGTCCATTCCATGCAATCCGGCCTGTTCTATGGCTACGTGGATTTGGTGGACGGCCTCTGCCGGCGGGTGCTCCGTGAAATGAAGAGCGGTGACGCTCCCAAGGTCCTGGCCACCGGGGGGCTGGCCTCCCTCATCGCTGGAGCCTCCCGGACCATCAACGAAGTCGTGGATGACCTTACCCTGGAGGGTCTGCGGATCCTGTGGGAAAGAAACCGGGAAGGGGAGGGGGAGCGCTGACCGCCCTTCGGATGGAGGGCAGGCCATTGACAGGGGCCTCTCCTGTCGCCATCATCCGTCCGCTGCTCGTGCCGGAGTGGCGGAATGGCATACGCGGCGGTCTCAAAATCCGTTGTCGGCAACGGCATGGGGGTTCGACTCCCCCCTCCGGCACCAAATTTTTCCTCCTCGATTCCTCTCTTTCCAGAACGCCTCGCACGAAACTTTTCCAGGCCACCCGGCACTCGCCCGGTGGGTCGGGGGGGGAGTTGCCGGCCAGGCCTTCCCGTGAAACTCAGGGTCCCAGAACGGACAAAGGGCCCTGCGCGATGTCAGGACCCTTTGACTTGATGATGGTGGAGCTGGACGGGATCGAACCGACGACCTCATGACTGCCAGTCATGCGCTCTCCCAACTGAGCTACAGCCCCACAAACCTTGATTTTCAACGCCCTCCTTGATGAGGACGATACCGCTCTACCCGCGGGGGCGTCTCCCCCGAGCCGGCACCCGCGAAACCTTCTCTTCCGAAGCGCGCCCCCGTCCCCGGTTGGCCGCCTCTCCACTGGAACGGGGAGGGGATGCCTTGGAAACCAAAGAGGCCGGTCCCACCGAACTGGTCGTTCCAGGGGACAGCTCCTCTTCCTCTACCTCCCGGGAGAGCAACCCGGGGGAGGACGGCTGAGGAGCGGTTCCTTCCTCCCCCCTGGCCAATCCATCCGCTGGCTTCGCCTCGCTCCCTGGGGTCTTCATTTCGTCTTCAAGGGTCTGGATTCGAGCGTCGATGTCCTTCACCACCGCAAACGCGGAGGCCAGATCCTGAGACTTCAACGTCTCGGTCTGAAGAAGGGCATAGGCCTCCTCTCCCAAGCGCTGGAGAGCCCGATCCCGGTCGCGACGAAGCTGATACACATCGAGACGAGCCCGGCTGACCCGAGCACCGCGAACGACTTCTTCCTTGCTGCGTTCAAAGATCGACTTGAGGGAATCGAACAGAGCCTGGGCACTATCCACTGCATCCCCAGGAGGGAGATCCTTGGCTGGAGGAGACGGTGGGGGGGAGGCCTTCTGTTCGATTGTCATGCCAGAAGCAGAACCTCGACTTTGAGAAGATCAAAGCCAAAGCAATGACGCGCGGAGGGTACGAGCCCCGGCAATGGGTGTCAAGACGAGATGGAAAAATGCCCGATGGGATCCCTCTCAGGCACAATGGGGGGATGAGAGCGGTCCCCTCCCTGCACACTCCTTGGGATTTTCGAGAGGCCCTGGCAGTGGTTTCTTCCCAGTGGCAGTGCGTAGGAACCGAATGGCGCGCGGGGGAACCAGGCTCCGCTCTGCGGCTCCTGTTGGGACCCCTGGGATATTGGCGAGCCCCTGTCGCCGGTCCCTGGACCCGGGCCATGATGGGAAGAAACAGAGTGCTTGATGTCGGTTCTCCCAAGGCGTTCGCGTTGCATCTGGCCGCCCGGACCTCAGCAGAAGTGTGGGCCACCGATCTCTCCGATCCCTCTCTGAAAGAGCGTTGGGCCTCACGGTACGCAAGGCGTTGGCCAGGGAGGGACCATTTTCACACCGAATGGGCGGACGGAAGACGCCTCCCTCATGGGGATGGTTTCTTCGACGCCGCCTTTGCCATTTCCTCTCTGGAGCACATTCCAGGGGATGGGGACACCGTCGCCCTTCTGGAGATCCATCGTGTTCTGGAGCCAGGGGGAGTCCTGCTCCTGGAACTGCCCTTTCGGGCCCACCCGAAAGAAGTCTTGCTGAAGAACCATGCCTTGAACGAAGAGGGGAGAGGGAACCCTGGAAAGCTCACCTTCGCCGGGCGCCAATATGACCGGGGCAGCCTTCAGTCCCGGCTTCTCCAGCAGACCTCCTTTGTCGAGAAACAGCGGATCTACCTGGGGGAGAGGCTGCCCGGACTCTGCTTTTGGGAGGGGAGGGAGGGAGCATGGACGGTCCCTCTTCGCCCCTTGGACCTCCCCTTGGCTCTGCTGAACCTCAGAAGAAGCAGCCCTGAAAGGGCAGCCTCGGTGATCCTGGTTCTGGAGAAACCCCGATCATGAGAACAAGGGGAGCTCAGAACTCAGCGCCCCCTGGAAAGCGGGGAAAGGGGATCACATCGCGAATGTTGGTCATGCCGGTGGCGAACATCACCATCCTCTCAAACCCCATGCCAAATCCTGAGTGGGGCACGGTGCCATAGCGACGCAGATCCATGTACCAGGAGTAGCTCTCCAGGGGCAGGCTCATTTCCAGGATCCGGGCCTCCAGGAGGTCGGCTCTCTCCTCCCTTTGGCTGCCCCCAATGATCTCGCCGATGCGGGGGACCAGCACATCCATGGCGGCCACCGTTTTTCCATCGTCGTTGCGCCGCATGTAGAACGCCTTGATGGCGGCGGGATACCCGGTGAGGATCACCGGACGGCGAAAATGTTCCTCGGTCAGGTAGCGTTCATGCTCACTCTGGAGATCGGCTCCCCATGCCACCGGAAATTCAAAGGTGCGGCCGGATCGGGTCAGGATCTCCACCGCCTCCGTATAGGAGAGCCTCTCGAAGGAGGATTCCACCGTGTGATGGAGGGTGGTCAGGAGGGTCTTGTCCACCCATTGGTTGAGAAACTCCAGATCCTGCCCACACCTCTCCAGGACCCGACCCACCAGGAACTTCAAGAAGTCCTCGGCCAGATCCATGTTGTCGTTCAGATCGTAGAAGGCCATTTCCGGCTCAATCATCCAAAACTCGGCCAGATGCCTGGAAGTGTTGGAATTTTCGGCTCTGAACGTGGGGCCGAAGGTGTAGACCTCTGACAGGGCGGTGGCGAGGGCCTCAGCATTGAGTTGCCCGGAAACCGTCAACCAGGTCCTCTTCCCAAAAAAATCAGCGGCAAAAGGCTCTTCCCCCTCCATTCCGCCTCCCTCCCTGTTCCCAGGAGCTCCTGCAGGAGCCAGGGTGGTGACCTGGAACATGGCCCCCGCTCCCTCGGTGTCGGAAGCGGTGATGACCGGGGCATGGATGTGAAAAAATCCCCGACCTTGGAAAAACTCGTGAACAGCAAAAGCCAGCACCGACCGGATTCGCATGACGGCTCCGAAGGTGTTGGTACGGGGTCGAAGATGGGCGATGGAGCGCAGGAACTCGAAGCCGTGTTTCTTTTTCTGAAGGGGGTAGGCATCGGGATCGGCCGCCCCCACGAGTTCGATTCGCACGGCCTTGACCTCAAAGGCCTGCCCCGCACCCAAAGAGGGCACCAGATTTCCCCACACCAGGATGCTGGCCCCGGTGGTCAGTTGCCGCAGGACTCCTTCTTGTAGAACGGCTTCTTCACCCACCACCACCTGGAGGTTCTTGAGACAGCTTCCGTCGTTCAATTCCAGAAAGGAGACTCCCTTTCCGTCCCGTCGTGTACGAATCCATCCCGCCAACTGAAGACCGGTGACGGCCTCGGTGCGAAGAAGAACGGAAGCGATTTTTTCGTGCTTCATGACTCGGCTCCTGAATCGAAGCGGAGACCCTAGCGGCGGGAGGTGGGGATTGCAACCCTGGCGATTCCCGCCCTCCAGGTGGAGCCGTGGGTGACTTGACGGCAGCGGGGGGGAAACCCGATCATCGGCCGCCAGGATCGCTCATGATCTGGAATGAGGATCGGCACGGGGAAGCCCGGCAGGTCCGGAAGCGCAAGGACCAGGATGAAGGTGCATACGGAACTTCTCGGCCGTCTCGGGAGGCGCGAGGCGCAGGTTGGCATCATCGGGCAGGGATATGTGGGCCTGCCCCTGGCCATGGAGGTGGCGGGCGCCGGTTTTCGCGTTCGAGGGTACGACGTATCGACTTCCAAAGTAGCTTCCCTGAAGAGGGGAGAATCCTACATTCAGGATGTGCCCGGGCAGGTCTTGAAGGATGCTCTGGCCAAGGGGCTTTACGACGCCACCGACTCTACCTCCTCCTTGGGAGAGATGGATGTGGTGATCATTTGCGTGCCCACTCCCCTGAGCAAAACCAAGGATCCCGATGTCTCCTACGTTGTGGCGGCGGCGGAGCAGGTGGCCGGCCACCTTCGTCGAGGACAGTTGATCATCCTGGAATCCACCACCTATCCAGGGACCACCCGGGATCTCCTGGGTCCTCTTTTTGCTCGCTCGGGTCTGGTGTTGGGAAAAGACTTCCACCTTGCGTTCTCACCAGAGAGAGTGGACCCGGGGAATCCCCACTTCGGGGTCCGCAACACCCCCAGAGTGGTAGGGGGTGAGACGCCTGCCTGCGTGGAAGCGGCCTGCACCTTCTATCGTTCTTTCATCGAGAGAGTCATTCCCGTCAGCTCCACCGCTGCCGCCGAGATGGCCAAGCTCTTGGAAAACACCTTCCGTGCGGTGAACATCGCCATGGTGAATGAAGTCGCCATCATGTGCCGCAAACTGGGAATCGATACCTGGGAGGTCATCGAGGCCGCAGGCACCAAACCCTTCGGTTTCATGAAGTTCTACCCTGGCCCGGGGCTGGGGGGCCACTGCATCCCCGTCGACCCCCACTACCTCTCCTGGATCCTCAAGAGCCTCAACTATAACGCTCGCTTCATTGAACTGGCGGGAGAGATCAACAGCCAGATGCCCGCTTATGTGGTGGATCTTGTTGCGGATTCCCTCAATGATGATCGTAAACCGGTGCGGGGCTCCCAGGTGCTGGTGTTGGGCGCCGCTTACAAACCGGATATCGATGACGTGCGCGAGTCCCCTGCTCTCGACGTGATGGAGCTTCTCCTCGCCAAAGGAGCGGTCCTGCATTACCACGACCCCCACGTCCCCGAGGTCAAGCTGGGGGAACATCTGCACAGATCCCGCCCTCTGACCGCCGAATTGCTGTCCCAGACGGACTGCGTAGTCATTACTACCGATCATCACGACATCGACTATGCCCTGGTCTCCCGCAGCGTTCCCCTGGTGGTGGACACCCGCAATGCCACCCGCTCCCTGCCACCTGGAATGGCGCGGGTGGTCCGCCTTTGACTGGGAAAGGTGGGAGAGCCTCCCGGCGGGGATTCCAGATCGTCGCCTCGGTCCTCCTGGGGTTGGTCTGCCTTTGGGTGGTTTTTCGCTCAGTGGATGGGAAATCCTTTGCCACGTCCCTGGCATCGACGCGCCCCCCTTGGGTCCTCGCCAGCGGTTTGTGCTTTGCCACCCTCCATCTTCTCCGCGCCTTCCGCTGGGGAGCACTGATTCAGCCCATTCGCCCCGTCTCCGCGCGCTCTTACGTCTCCATCTGCAGCATTGGTTTCCTGCTGATCAATGCCATTCCCGCTCGGCTGGGGGAGCTGGCACGCCCCGTCCTTCTTCATGAGCGGGAGGGCATTCCCTTCGGCGCCTCCATGGCGACGGTGGTGGTGGAGAGAACCTTGGAGATTCTTTCCCTGGCGATCATGGGGCTGCTGGTGGTCGCCTTCGCGGACGTTCCCGTCCAGAACCTCACCGTGGTAGGGCTCGATGTACCCCTTGTGGAAGGGGCCCGAGTGGTCATCGGTACTGCCCTGGTTCCCTTTGCCGGTTGTGTCGCCGGCGCCGCTTTGCTGGGTGATCGGGCTCCTTCCCTGGCCAGATGGTGGACCTCTTGGATGGGCCCCGGTGTGTCAGGCCGCATTGAAGGGTTCGTGGCTTCCTTCGTTTTCAGCGTACAGACCCTGCGCTCGCCTCGGCTGGCGGCCACTGTTCTTGCCTACACCCTGGTGACCTGGCTGCTCAATGTGGCCTGCATCTGGTGCATGTTCCGGGCTTTCCCCGCCCTGGATCTCCCCGCCTTGGATGGATGGGGGGCTCTGGTGAGTCTGGTGGTGCTGGTCATCGGAGTGATGATTCCCCTGTCGGGCCCGGGTTTCATAGGAGTTTTTGAGTTGTTCTGCGGTCTCGCCTTGGGCCTGTATGGGGTGCAGGCCGCCGATGCCGCCGCTTTCGGAGTGGTGCTCCACGCCGTCCAGATTACGGTGCTGTGCGGGTTCGGCTTTCTGTTCCTGTTTCGGGATCCCATCTCCTTTGGGAGCCTTTGGGAATCCCTCACCGGTGGAGAATCCCCCTCCAGAAAGCCCGCATGAGAAGAGCTATTTTCTCCTGGCTTGGGGTGTTGCTTTTCCTCCTCTGCGTGGAAAGGGCCGAAGGATTTCCCCTGCAAGGCGGGCTCACTCCCGATGATGACTCCGCTGACGATGACTCCGCCGACGATGAGATCCCTGGTGTACCCCTGCTCAGGGACGACGATGGCGACGGGTATTGCGAACAACCCCGCTGCGCCGATGCCTCCCTCCCCGGGGACTGCGATGATCTGGATCCCCATCGGTGGCCGGGAGCCCCCGAGATTCCCTACGACGCCATTGATCAAGACTGTGACGGGAAGGACCTCATGGATGTGGATGCGGATGGGTTTCGGTCCACCCGGGCTGGCGGGGATGATTGCGATGATCATGACCCCACCGTGCATCCAGGAGATCACGGGGATGCGGACGGAGACAGTGTGGACGATGACTGCGATGGCGTGGACGACGAAGACACTCCTCCCGAGGATCCTTTTGCCTGTGCGCTGGGTGGGGAGGGAAGCCGCGTGGACGGCCGAAGGGGAGGGGCAGCCCTGACGATGCTCACCGGGCTGATGCTTGTCGGTATCCGAAGGAGGGGGCGCCGAAATCGAAGAGGCTGAACGAAGGGGAACGAGCCAATGGGGCCGAGCGATCAGTCCAGACCGGCTCCATCGTCTTCACCGAGCTTGTCCCCCAGGTCACTTCCCTTCTTCTTCTTCTCCCCCTTGGCGGTCTTCTTCTTGGCAGCCTTGGTGGGAGCCTCGTCGTCGAGCATGGGCACAGACTCACTCATCTCGGTGTCGTCTCCCCCGTCTTCTTCCTCCTCTGCGGGGGTCTCGTCCCCACCCGAGAGGCTTGGAGATCCGTCGTTTCCGTCCGAGACCGGTGCGTCCTCTTCCTCCCCGTCTCCTCCCGGCAGGTCTTCGTCAGGGGAAGCGGCGGAGGCGGTCGCTGTCTTGGCCTTCTTTCCCCCTTTGGCTTCCTCGCCAGGCGCCGGGCCGTCGATGTCCTCAATGCCCATGGCCTTCATGTCGTCTTTGGCCTTGGTCAGCCGGGTCTCTTCAGCCTTTTGAGCGGCTTTCTGCTCCTCCTTGGGAGTCGACTTTGCTTCCTTGCCCCCTCCATCCAAATCCACTTCGGCCACATCCTGGTCTTTCAGTTCCGATTCTGACTTGTAGCGCTCCTTGCACCGGCCCCGATCCGCGTCGGTCAGGTCGGTGGAGGATTTGCGAAGAATTCCCGAGCAATATTCATCCAGGGACTTGCCGTTATAGGAGCCAGCAGCGAGGAGGGAACCGGGGACCAGCCAGCCAACCGCCAGGAAGGCAGCGGTGCGAAGGAGAGAGAAAGAGGGGAGGGGAGGCATCGGACTTCCGTGATTCTCCCCCATCCAGAGGGGGGGGTGGGCCGGCACAGTGTTGGTGCAGGCGGCGGCCACGGAACTTAGCGGCGGTTTCTTGGCGATGTCAAGGTAAACCAGCATCTGGCTTGCGTTCCAAGAGTCATTTCACTAGTCTCCCCCGTTCCGCGCGCGCCCCAGCGGGGGCATGGGAGTCTTCTTGGCCAGCGACAAGCCGACATCGAAGGAACTGGAACGGGCCCTGATGGAGCCCGACGAGTTGATTCAGTTCGGAGACAAGGTGGTCCACAAGTTGGTGGAGAACTGGATGCTGCTGGCGGCAGCCCTGATTCTCGCCCTGCTCGGTGGTGGAATCTACCAGGTCTGGCACTCCCATCACGAAGGCAAAGAGGACAAGGCGGCGGCGGCCTTGTATGACGCCGAGCAGAAGCTCCCCGACGCTGATCCCATGGCCATGCTCCAGAAACTTCAGGGAGGAGACTCGTCTCCGCCTGCAGATGACACCCCCGAACTCAAGGAAGCTGCCGAGGCCTTTGCCAAAGTAGCCAGCGAGCATGGTGGCACCCGTCAGGCCGACATGGCCCGGGTGCAAGGAGGGGCGACGTGGTTCCGTTTGGGGGAGTATGCCAAGGCCGCCGAGATGTTTGGTGTGGCCCGGCGCAGCAAGGTGGAGTTGGTGTCTTTGCTGGGGGCTCAGGGCGAAGGCCAGGCATTGATCGCTTTGAAGGAGTATGAGAGAGCGGCCAGCGCCTTCGACTTCCTGCGGGAGAAGGCGAGGGGACCCATTCAGGAACAGGCATGGTTGGATCTGGCCCGTGCAAAGGAGAATCAGGGCAAAAAGGAGGAGGCCATCGCCCTATACGAGGAGTTCCAGAAGCGGTTCATCGACTCCTCCCTCCTGGTCACTGCCCGCTCCCGGATGTCTTCCCTCCAGGGAGGGAGCGCTCCGGCGACTCCTCCTCCCGCCGCTCCGGTTCCTGCCGAGGGGGGCTCCGCCGCCGCAGCGCCACCTCCCACCGCTCCCCCTCTTGCCGCCCCGCCGGCCTCTCCTTGATCTCCTGGCCGTTCTTTCTCTTCTCAGCCGCCCAAAGCAACCTGCGGGATGCCCATTCATCCATGCCACCACGGCACGTCTTCTCCATCATGATGCCCCTCCTCGCGGTCATGGGAACCCTGGCCATGACCGGCTGCTTGCCGATCGCTGCGGTCTTTCGAGGAAGTGGCCCCCAGGCCAATCCGGAGAGAGTGGCCGGGGTGGAGAATCGATTCAACAAGGAGCTTGAAACGCCCTTGGTTCTGGAGTGGTCCAAGGGGTTGCCTCGCAAGGATCCCATGGCCCTCGCTCAACTGGAGATGTCGCCTCCGGTCCTGGCGGGCAGGGATCGGGTGGCAGTGGGGGTCAGCCGTTGGCCGGCCCTGTTTCTGGTGGATCGCCAGGATGGAGAGATCGTCGCTCGCGTCCCCACCCAGGGACCGGTCCAATCCCGAGTGACCGTGGAGGGGGAGCATTTGTATTTTGCCGATACGTCCGGCTTTGTGTACTCCACCGATCTCATGGGTGCGAAGGTATGGACCCAAGGAGTGGGTTCTTCCGTCTACGGCGCGGTGGCGGTAGCTGGAGACCGGGTCATCGTTCAGACGGCTGCCGATCAGCTCTTGGCCCTGGCCAGGGACACTGGCGAGATCCTGTGGACGTGGGCTCACGAAGCCGAGGGACGGGATGAACTCGACATCCTGGGTACCGCTTCTCCCGTGATTCATGAGGGGCGGGTTTATGTTGGGCTGAGCGATGGTTCCGCCGCCCAGATCGATCTTGGGACCGGGCTGTCGCAGGCCGTCGCGTCGGTCTCCGTGGGACGGTTTCAGGATATCGATGCCACTCCAGTCATCGCCGCAGGGAACCTGATCCTGGGCTCCTTCAGCGGTCCTCTGGTCGCCCTGAGCATTCCCGGATTGGAGGAAAAGTGGCGAATTTCCTTGGGAATCGCCGCCGCGCTGACGGTGCAGGATGACGTCCTTTACGCCAGCGTTGCTGACGGCTCGGTCCGGGCATTTCGACCAGCGGATGGCACGGAGATGTGGCGATGGCCTGTATCCTCTCCCACCCTGGGAAGCGCCCTTACCGCCAGTCAAGGAGGCGGAACGGCTCTGGTTCAGGAGCAGGCTCCGGTATCCTCAGGGCTCATTGACCTGCAGTGGCCTCGGACTTCCGGCCAGCAGTACACGCAGCCGGTCGTGACCGGGTCTTATCTCTTGGCCGGAGCAGACCATGGCACCCTCAACGTCCTTGATCGCTACGATGGCTCCCTGAAGTGGCAGTTCAAGCCCCATGGCTGGCTGGATGGGATCGCGGCCGCTCCTCTGATAGTGGGTCGTCAGGTTCTCATCATGAGCAATGCCGGGACTCTCCACAGCCTGGTGGGTGCACGACTGCCCGAGGACCTCACTTCAGAGCCGAGCCGCCGACTGTCCCGGGCTGTGGGTTGGTAGAAAATTCGCCGTGCGTGTGTACAAGCTCATTTCTAGACTCCAACGCCCGAGAGGCTGGAGGACACATGCCTCCTCATGAGGATCTGGGTTTGGGGGGGGGCACCAGGGAGCCGGGTGTCCTGGTGCGATGTTTTCTTGTCCGATAATGAATATTATGTCAAATACTTTGCGTAGCAAAGTATGAGACATAACATTCTCGGGGCGCTCGGGGCTTTGGGATGGTTTGGGCATCTATTCTCAGGGGCTCGGGGTTTGGGGGTGCTTGGGCAATCTATTCTCGGGGGGCTCGGGGTTTGGGGGTGCTTTGGGCATCTATTCTCAGGGGCTCGGGGCTTTGGGGTGGTTTGGGCATCGGCTCGGTGCGTGTGAGCGACTCTCGGACGCCTCGGGTTCTGCCGAAGACGTCTCGGGGTCACTGGAAGAAGTTGGGGCTCCGTTCTTGGCGTTCAGCAGAGGAGCCTCTGGGCCTCCTGAAAGCCTTGAAATCTCAGGGGGACATGGGAGCAAACGGCGCACTGGGAGCGGTGGGCCGGGTGGGAGCCGTTGGCCGGGTGGGTGACACCGGTCCAGAACCCATCCCCCGAACTGGCAGGGGCGCCTCTGGAGCCAGGGGGGCTTCAGGGACTGGGACGAACGATCCGCCGGGAACTTCGCAGCCAGTCACTCTCTTTGCCAGTTCCACAGCCTGCGCTGGATCGGCCTCACCAAGTCGAACGGCGCAGGTGGTGATTATGACCCGAGGGCTGTTTGGACAAGGCAGGAACAAGGATCTTTCTGCTGAACGGGCTTCATCGGGCGTCACCCACACCTGATCAAGCACCAGCACCCTCCCATTCACCCCCAGATTGATTTCACTGGACTTCTGCTCCAGCAAGGAGCGCGGGGAAGCAGCTCCGCCGCTCCCCCCCTTCCCGGTAGCCTGGATCTGCACTTGAAGGGAACCATCGCGAAGTTGGGTCTCCATGGCCCTGCGACTCCCCGCCTCCGAACCCACCGCCACAGCGGTCAAGGAGCATTCCTGATGAGAAACAGAATGCTCCAACGTCACCGATTGCATGGCCAGAAAATTTGCCGCCTGCCTGATCTCCCAGCCCGACAGGTCCATTCCTGCCAGTATTCTTCCCCGAATGGCCTCAGCTTCCGGGGTCCCTCCGGGATGCACGCCCATATCGCTCAAGCCAATTCCCGCCTTTTCCAACTCTGGCTTGGCTTCCTTGTATAGCAACGCCCCGGTGCCAACGATCCCCAGCACC
>CAYRTW010000126.1:0-16156 GCA_964426935.1 uncultured Rickettsiales bacterium | reverse complement strand
TGACACCTCGCCGCCGGAAGACGACGACGCCACCCCTCCCGACGACGACACCACCCCGCCGGCCGACGACGACACCACCCCTCCCGACGACGACACCACGCCGCCCCCCCATGGGGTGGAAGATTCCTGCAACACCTGGGATCCCGTGGACTACACCGGTGGGTACTGGGAGTACGACGTGTTCCGCAACTTCCCCACGGTGAGCGGGTTTGGGGGTGACCAGGAGTGGACCGAGCAGGACTCCGCCGGCGGGGATTCCAGTTGGAACGGGCACGACGCCAACGCCATCTACTCCAACATCATCACCGACACGGGCTCCTATTCGGGGACCTACTACCGGGCCTGCACCCCCCTCGGTCAGGTGACCTATGGCATGGCCCTCACGGTTTCTACCTACACGGTCGATGTCGCCGACGAGCCCGGATTCACCTACCTTCCCGCTGAACCCGACCTGGAAGTGGGAGCTTCGTGGATCGCCGCCTTCAATCAGTCCTACTACGCCGGATACATGGCCATTGATGTCTACTCGGAGATGGAGATCGTCTCCATGAGCGAGTCGGTGACGGTGGGGGCCGGCACGTTCAACGCCATGCATGTGTATGGCACCTGGACCGAAAGCGAGACCACCACCACCGGCTACATTGGCAGTTGGAACGGGGAGTATGACGCCTGGTACGCCCGCGGCGTGGGCCAGATCAAGCTCCAGCGCACCGGGGACAATGGCGACGGCTCGGGCACCCGCACCCTGATCGATGCCGAGTTGATGGACTACGGCGGCGGCCTCCTGCCCCTGTAGGCCTCCTGGCTTCCTCCCCCGCTTCTTTCCCTTTTTCTTCTCTCCCCTCCCGCCATGATTTTTCACATGACCCCCCGGGAGTGGCGTCTATCCCTTCCCCCGGGCTCTCCTTTTTTTGCCAAAGGCTGGGAGGCCGAGGGATTTCACCACTTCACCGCCCATGTGGCCTCCCTTCATCGGGTGGACCGCCGGTTCTACGCGGGGGATCCTCGTCCTTACGACCTCCTTTACGTGGACGAGGCCCTCCTTGATGTGCCGGTGACCTGGGTTCCGGTGGAGACCTGGGCCCCCCCTTTTCCCCACGTTTACGGGATGATTCGCCTTCAGGCCATCGTGGAAGTGCGCCCCCTCCTCCTGGGGCCGGGAGGGATGCGGGTGTTTCCCGGAGGAACTTCTTCCTGGAGACGGCAGGAGGAAGAGGCCCAAAGGGGAGAAGATCCCCGGCTTCTTCCTGGTTCGGGCCCCCCGCTCCAGGGAGGACGATGGCGGCGGGAGGACGGGGAGATCTTGAAAATCAATTCTAAAATCAACGCGTTACCATCACCTCCTCGGGGAGCAAGGAGCCTTTCCGAGGAGGACATCCTGGCCTCTGCCACCCCCCTGGGGCTGGAGGCGGTGTTGGCGGAAGGGGCGAAGCGCCTCGGCCCTCGAGAGAGGCTTTGGGTCCCCCTGCCCTGCCCTCCCTCGGCGGATCCCCACTTCGCCGCCGCCAATGAGGCGCTGGGGCGCGAGCCCAATGAAATGGTGGTGCGGCTCGAAACCGAGGCCTCCGTCTCTCCCTGGTTCCCCCGCTACTGGCCGGAGGCCGAATCCCTGCGGCGCTGCGCCGCCTCGGCCGGCCTGGTGGCCGCCACCGATCCAGTCCCCGAGGTGAGGGGTGCCCCCGGTTTTTCCTTCGTCCGCCTGAGAGACCCCTGCTAAGGGGTTCCTCCCCCCTCCAGGGCCTTCTGCCGGGCCAGCTCGGCCTTCACCGACTCCCTCACTGCCTCCTGCACCGTCTGGCGAACCCCCTTCTTGAGATCTTCGGCCACCCGCCGGGCCTCCGCCTGGGCCTCCCCTCCTGGAGCCAGAGAAGCGCTCAAGGAACGAGCCTGGGTGTCGATGGCCTGCAACTGGGCCTGGACCTCCTGGAGGCGGGCTCTCGTGGTGGCCACCGCCCCGGGAAGTTCCTCCCTCGCCGCCTTCTCGGCCTTGTTGGCAGCGTCCCAGACAGCATCCCGAACGGCTGTCGTCCTCCTCTCCACCACCGCCACCAGGGCAAACACCAGGAGCAAGGTGCCCACCTGGGTCAGAATCAGGGTCCTTACGGCCGCCCGAAGGCGGCGGACCTCGGAGAGGAGGATGGGATCCGCCTCCAGGCGAGAGGAAAGATGTTCGGCGGTGCCACGGGAAGGTTCCACGGTGGGATCTCCAGGAAGGTCAGCCAACAGGTGCGGAAGGGGAGCGGGGGAGACGGCTCACAGTTCCTCCCGCTTCCACCCTCGGGAGGTGGCCAGGGTAGCGAAACCAAGGGTGAGGGCGAACAGCAAGGACAACGTGCCTGCATAGGCGAAGGTGGCCTGCGAGGGAGGATTTCCGGCGCGGTGAAGGGTGTCGGGAACCGCCAGAAGGGAGGGCTGGGTCAGGGAAATTCCGCCTCCCGCCTCGATCTCCGGGGTTCCTTGACGGAGGACATGGGCCAGGCCCTCCACCGTCCATCGGGTGGCCGCCAGGGTGGAAACGGCTCCCCGAATCCCCTGAGGAGGCGGGGCGGGGTTCAGAGAGGTCCGGGTCAAAGCCTCTGCCCTCTCCTCTACCCCCGGAATCTCTCGCTCCGTCGCCGTCGCGATGGGCTGGCTGGCCAGGGCGGCAAACCAGTCGGCCACGGTGGGAGCGGAAGGAAGGCGCGTGGTCCCCGCCGCAGCCAGAAGAGCCTCCACCACCAGGAGAAGGGGCAACGCTCCCTGGGCGGAGGCGGTGTGACGAAGGGCCCCTCCTACCCCCAACCCGAGAGCGGTGCCATTGATGGCGAGAAGGGCCAACAGGGCGGTGGATTCGGCCACACTTCCTGGCAGGGCGCCGGTCACCGCCAGGGACAGGGTGAGCAGGGCCGCCTGGAACCCCGCCCGGGTCCCCAGGAGGAGGGAGCGGGACAGGAGGTAGGGAAAGGCGCGCAGATAACGCCGGGCCGCCAGCCTGGCCCAGGGGGCCTCCTCGGGAATCTCCCGGGCCGCCGGGGCGACTCCAAACCACAAGGCCGCCAGGGAAGCCAGGAACAGGGTCCAGGGTCCACCCGCAGGAGAGGGGCCCAGCCAGCCGATGGCCAACCCGGCACCCACGGGCAGGAGGGTCAGTCGCAGGGGCCCCTGCCCATCTCCCCGGGCCACCCTCTGCCCCAAGAGGAGCCACACCTCCGCCAGGGTGCGCCGCAGGCCGGGCCGGGGGGAAGGCGGGGAGGGTTCGGCGTCCTCAGGGGTCCCCCGCCGTTGGGGATCCTGGAAGGGATTGGGAATGGGGGGAGGTCCGGCTCGTCCCTGATCCCCCCACTGCTCCGCCCATTTCTTTGCCCTGGGATCCGCCAAACGACTCACCACATCTTCAGGGGTGGCGCAGCCGAACCAGGCCAGGGCCGCCGCCGGAGTCCCCGCAAAGGCCACCTCTCCTTGAGTGAGGAGGACCACCCGGGACCACCCCAGCCATTGGGAGCAGTCGTGGGTGGACACGATCACCGTACATCCCGCTGCCCGAGCCGCTCTCAGGGCGGCCATCACTTCCCGAGCCGCCGCGCGATCCAGCCCCGCCGTGGGTTCGTCCGCCAGCAGGATCCGGGGGCGAGTCAACAGGGCCAGAGCCACCGCCAATCGCCGCCGTTGCCCCCCCGAGAGGGAAGGCACCGGGGAATCGGCCATGTTCAGCAACCCCACCCGCCGCAGCACCTCCCCCACCAGGGCCCCTGCCTCCCGATCCCCCATGCGCCTCCCCGCCGCCAGCCTGGCCTCCCACTCCAGGACCTCCCGGGCCGTCCACTCCCCCTCCAGAAACCGATCCTCCTGGGGAATGAGGGCCACCTGCCCCCGCAGAGATCCCCGATCTCCCGCCAGAAATCCCCCCACCTGCACCGTTCCCAGTTCGGCGGACACCAGCCCTGCCAGCAGGGAGAGGAGGGTGGATTTCCCCGACCCCGAAGGTCCCAGCACCGCCGCCAGGGCGCCGGCGGGGATCTCCAAGGACACTTCGTGAAGTCGAGGAGCCCCTCCCGGCCGACCCGGCACCGTCGCCTCGGTCAGGGATACCGGCAGGGCTCTTTCCTGGGGAGATTCCAGAAGCCGGTCTCCCCTGACCACCACCCGGGCGGACCCAATCTCCACCAGGTCCCCATCGCTCAAGGGATGACTGCCGGCGATGGACTTGCCGTTCACCCGAGTCTGGGAGCGCCCCGACAGGTGCTCGATGAAGTAGCGCCCCTCCTTGCGAAAGATGCGGCAGTGCCTTCGGGAAACGAAGGGATCCACCAGCACAAAGGCGGCTTCCGGGGAACGGCCGATGATGGCTTCGGAGTGCTCCTCCAGATAGGCCTGAAGATCCAGATCGACGGCGGAGAGGGCGGCGGCATGAAACAGCCACGCCTGGGAGGGGTCCCCCAAAAGGGAGATGCGCTCGTAGCCGGAAAGAGAAAGGGTTTCCAGCACTTGCGCTGGACTCACCCCATCCACCCACAGCTCCCCCGGCCGGCACAGGGAGGTCAACCACACCTGATCGTGGCCATCCCTCCACACCAGGGCGGCCTCTTGGGGACCACTTTTCTCCGGCAGGCGAGGCACACACCGGGCCCCCCATCCCAGGCGCAGAACCCCCCGCACTCCCCGGTCCAGGGAGGAGAAGTCCACCGCCTGATCCTCCACCGCCATCACCACTCCCGGAGTGTCGGGAAGACGGCTGCGGGCCAGGAAGGTGCGGGGACTGCCGGTGGCCCGGGGGGTAGGAGGCCGAAGGGCAGCGCTGATATCGGTGAGAGGATCGATTTCCAGGCGAAACAGGCGCAACACCGCTCCCGAATCCCTCTCCCGGGAGCCCAGCACCACCACCGCCGCGTTGCCGATGGATGCCGTTCCCCCTGGGGGCACCGCCTCCCCATCCACCATGGTTCCGTGGGTGGCCTTGAGATCCACCACCCGCAGGCCCGCTCCCGGTCCCTGCCCCTGGGCCTCCAACTTCAAGTGCTGACGGCTGACCAGGCGCAGGCGTTCGTCCCCATCGGAATCCGATCCGGGGGGACGCAGGCCCGCAGAGGGGTGACGCCCCACCACTACCGATGCCGACGCCTCCTTGCCCCCCTCCTCCAGGCGGAGAACGGAGAGGACGGGGGGATCCCCCGAAGACACACCCTCAAACGCGGCCAGCCAGAGTTGCACCATCACCCCAACACGGAAAGGACGGTTTCGGAACGCCCCACCTCAACGCTTCATCCGCTTCGATTTCAAGAGATTCCTCATCCCCGGGTCTCCCCGGAGGGAGGTGGCCTCTCCTGGCACAGTTGGAGAAGGAGAGGGTGGCGGCTGCGGGCCCCCGTCGCACCACCCATGCGATGAAGGAGGGTCCCCAGGCGCACCCTCACCTTGTCCATGCCCGGTCGATCCTCCTTCACCCTCCTCAGCATGGAGGCCACCAGGGATGCGAGATCGGGGAAGCGATGGGCCATGAGTCCCAGGGCGGTGTTGGGATTGGCGGAGTCGGCCGCACGCAGGGCTTCGTCCCCCGACGATCCGAACCCCTCGGGGATGCGCTGAAAGCCAGTGAACAGCTCCAGGGCCACCAGACCCAAGGCATAGACATCGGAGCGGGCATCCAGGGACTCTCCCCGGGCCTGTTCGGGGGCCATGTAGCAGGGGGTCCCCCTCACCACCTCGAAGTCGTCGGAGGAGGCCAGATCTTCCCGATGGGTGAACCGGGCCAGCCCATAGTCCGCCACCCGGATGCACCCGTCCCAGTCCACCAGGAGATTCTCCGGCTTCAGATCCCGGTGGATGAACCCTGCCACCTGCAAGGAAGCCCAGTGAAGGGCATCGGCGGAGGAGGCCAGCCAGTCCAGGGCCAGATCGGCGGGAATTCCCGTGGAGAGCCAGCCCCGGTCCCCTCCCTTGCCTCGTGCCCTCTGGAGAATTCGACGCAAGGTGGGGCCATAGACCATCTGGAGGGTGCAGTAGGGAACCCCCTCGGCCTCCCCCGCCTCGTAGATGGCCACCAGATGGGGGTGACGAAGGCGAAGCCCCGCCTGGGCCTCGTTGCGGATGTCCTTGACCCTCTTTTCCTTCTCCTCGGCAGTCAACACACCCAAGGGACGTTTGAGCGCTACCTCTTCGGGTCCTGGCCTCTCCGCCTCGGGACGCAGGTCCCGGGCCCGGTCGACACGAGTGGTGCCGCCTTTTCCCAGCTCCTGCAAGATTTCGAAGGGGCCAAAGCGCATGGGGGATCCAAAGGTCCTGGGAGAGACGCGGGGGACCGTAGCACATCCTCCCCCTCTGCGGCGGCTCAGGAGGGCAGCAGACCTTCAGGACGAGGCAGATCCAGGCCCCGCAACGACGCCAGGGCATGGAGCAGGGCGGCGTGGGTGACCGCTTCCGGAGACGGGGAACTCTGGAAGCCCATCAAGGCGGCCTCCGCCCGGGTGAGGTTCCCGTCGGCGACAGCGGAAAGCCCCTGGCAGAGGAGGACCGTTTCAAAGTCTTCTCCCTCCAACTCCGGATCCGCCTGCACCGGAGACACCAGGGCCTTCACCTTCTCCCAGTGTCCGTGCAGGGCCGCCCGGGCCGCCCTCTCCACCGCCGCGCCCGGACCGCGCCGACGATGATCCACCAAGGAGCGGTCGATGAGGGTCTTGAAGGTGTCGGGCATCCCGGCGAGGTGAGCCGCTGACGCCAGGGGGAGCATGGCCCACAGCCTCAGCAGGTCGTGGCGAACCTCTCGGACCGCCGGCAGTTCGGGGGAGAGGAGATCGTCCAGGTTCCCCTCATCGAACACGTCCATGACGAACTCCCGCAACTGCGCCGCCGCCTCCACCACCGGCTGCAGCTCCGTGGCCGGCATCCCCGTTCGCCCCGCCTCCACCAGAAGAAACGAGATGGCGTTGATGGCTCCCTTCAGCCTCACGAAGCTCCCGGTATCGGCAATTTCCCGAAGCTGACGCCCCACCAGCTCCAGTCGGCCATAAAAGGTCAGCTCGGGAGGGAGGGGCTCGGAGCCGGCTTCCCCCTCTCCATCGCCTTCTTCGTCTTCCTCTGGATAGGGTGGGTGGGGCATGAAAATCGTTGAATCTCCAGGGGGACGCCCATGGGTACAGCGGCCAGTTCCTGGGAGGAACGGTAGCACGCAGTCGAAACCCCGTCTTCTCTTCCTACCACGGCCCCCCCTCCACCTGGATTGCCGCCGTCTGACGGTAGAGCACCTGGCCCTCCCTCCCCAATGCCACCATCCCCACCCGATGGGCCCCTGCCTTCAAGGGCCACCGGGCCGAGAACGGGGGGCCGGGGCGGGCAACCTCCACGCCGTCCACCTCCCAGGAGACCGCCACCGTCCCTGGAGGAGCGGAGGCGGTGAGGGTGAGGGCCTGGGAGGAGGCGGGGACCTCGTCGTCCAACGCAAAGGTGGATCCGGGAGCGGGATGAAGGATGCCCCGAGGGGCGAGAACGGGGGGGCCCTGGCCAGCCACCCTCTCCACCAATCCCCCCGGACACAAGGGAGAGGACTGGGAGGGAGCCGATGGAAACTCCGTCTGGGACGCCCAGGAAAGGTATTCGGTGGGGAGAATGGGAAGCACCTGGGTCACCACCTGGGAGAGAGGACAGCCCGGTCCTGCCAGGAGGCCGTTGCGCCGGTCGATGGAGAGGGGGCGGTGCCACGAACACACCGGCAGAGCCGTTCCCGGGTTCAGCCACTCCTCCACCCTGCCCGGGCAATGAGTGCCGGCCGCCTCGCCGGAGAGGGAGCACACCTGCTTCTTCTGCAAGCCCTGGGGACGGGGGAAGGGCCGCGCCTCCCTCCCTTGCATGGCCCTCAGCATCGCCTCCCGAAACAGGGGGCCCGCGCCAGTGACCCCGGTGACCTCCCCCATGGGGGAACCATCGAAGTTTCCCGCCCACACCCCCACCACCACTTCCGAGGTGAACCCCACCGCCCAGTTGTCCCGGTAGGAGCGAGAGGTCCCCGTCTTCACCGCGCAGGGGAAGGGGAGATCCAGCACCGAATGGCGACCGAAGGCGGGCACCCGAGCCGCTGGATCGGCGAGGATGTCGGTGACCCAGTATGCGGCCTTGGGAGCAAGCACCCGGCGGGAGGATTGGGAAGGAGGCAAGGCCAGGGACCGCCCCTCTCGATCTTTCAGGCTTCTCACCCTCTTCACCGGGTTCCACATTCCCCCCAAAGCCAGGGCACGATAGGCGTTGGCCAGGTCCACCAGGCGCACCTCCCCATCCCCCAGGGTCAGGGCCAGGCCGTAATGCTCCGGCGAGCGGTGCAGGGAGGAAAGTCCCATGTCCTGAAGGCGGCGAAGGGCCCTTTCCACCCCCACCGTTTCCATCAACCGCACCGCAGGAACGTTCAGGGACGAGGCCAGGGCCTCCCGCAGGCGCACCGGTCCCCGGAAATCCCGGGAGTAATTCTCGGGCACGTAATCCCCCTTGAACGTCGCAAAATGGACGGGCAGATCGGGCAGCAAGGTGGCGGGGGTGACCTTCCCCTCCAGAGCCAGGGCGTAGATGAAGGGCTTCAGCGCACTCCCCGGCTGGCGCAAGGAAGTCGCTCCATTGACCTGCCCCTCCTCAGGATCGTCGTAGGCGGCGCTCCCCACCATGGCCAGGACCTCCCCGGTGGTCACCTCCAGCACCACCACCGCCGCCTGGCCCACTCCCCTGCCGGCCAGGCGCTGGAGATGGCGCAGCACCAGAAGCTCCAGGTCCCGCTGCAGGGCCAGATCCAAGGTGGTCTGCACCCACCCCGACGCAGGAAGGGGCCCCTCCCGCGCCAGCAGATGATCCACGAAGTGGGGGGCCTCGAAGGGAGGCATGGGACGCCGCAGCCCCAGGGGTTCGACTCGGGCCCGGTCTGCTTCTTCCCTGTCGGCAAACCCCCCTTTCACCATCGCGGTCAGGAGCACATCCCGTCGCGCCAGGGCCCTTCCCGCATGTTCGTAGGGATCGAGGGCCTCGGGAGAGCGAGGCACCACCGCCAGGAACGCCGCCTGGGCCAGGGAAAGCTGGGAGGCCGGCCGGGCAAAGTAGGTGCGGGCAGCGGCCTCGATCCCATAGGCCTGGTGCCCGTAGTACACCCGGTTCAGGTAGGCCTCCAGGATCTGATCCTTGGTGGTCCACCTCTCCAGGCGCAACGCCTGGCCCATCTCCCAGAGTTTCCCCAAAGCGTTGCGGGGATGGGGACTTTCCAACCGGGAAAGCTGCATGGTGAGGGTGGAAGCCCCCGACACGATTCGCCCCTCTTTCAGGAACTGCCACCCCGCCCGCAACACCGCCAGGGGATCCACCCCGGGATGGGAGCGAAACCGCTGGTCCTCTCCAGCCAGGGTAGCGGCGATGACAACCTGAGCCATCTCGGCAAGAGGCACCCAACGGGCCCTTCCCGTCCCCGCCTCCCTCAAGAAACGCATCTCCTGACCGGTGCGATCCGTCAGCACCGCCGGCCAGAAGGCGTTGTCCCTTTCGGTGGACAGGTGGGAAGGGGGTAGGTACAGGGCGATCAGCAAGGCGGCGGAAACGGCCACCACCGTTCTCATCAAACGTCGGCGGCGACCTGTTTTTACCCATGAATTGTCCATGGAGGACGGGGCGGAAACGGTGAGCACCGGGCCTCTATCGGGCCGAAACCTGGGGAGGCGCCACCACCACCACTCCCCCTTGGCCCCTGCCGAACACTCCCGGTGAGTACATCTCCTCGGCGTAGGGTGGAGGCGAGTCATACACCCCCGGAGTGGTGGCCCGGGCCAGGTAGGAATAGGTGTGGAGGCCAGCGGACAGCCAGTCGGCGAACAGCTCCACCGCGTCGTCCTTGAGCTCGGAGTGATTGAAGTCCTGCTCCTGCCACCAGGGAATTTCCTCCTCCTCGTCCAGCTCTCCGTAGCGCGCTGAAGTGGTGGCAAACGAGCGATCCACCGGTTCCAGCCCCGCCGGCAGGGAGTCCTTGACCACCACGAAGTTGCGGTCAAAGGGGGTGGAAACGGTCAGGGTCACCCGCACCAGGGCCCCCGGTTCCAGGGTCTGCCCCTGCCCCAATCCCTCCAAGACCTGGACCGTGCGTCCCACCGTGAATCCCATGTCCCGGGGAGGCGCTCCATCGGGGGACGGATAGCTCAGGGACGCGGTGTAATACAGCCTCCCCACCCCCTTCTTTTCGATCACCAGATCCTGCTCCCCCATAGAGCGAACCTTCTCCAATCCTGCCCGGGCCACCGCCTTGCCCGGTCCCCTTCCCTTCAGGGGCTGCTGGAGGAGCATCTCCGAGCCCAGCTTCACCGTGGCCATCAGATCGGGGACGTCTTTTTCATACCGCACCGCGTATTCACGCAGGGCCAGAAGGGCGTAGGTGACCTCCTGGGTGTTGCCCCAGCGCCCATCGGTGGACCGATTCTGTCCCAGCCACCGCACCACCTTGGGGATGAGGGGATGGGCGGGATCGGCCCCCATCAGGGTGAGGGCGATGATGCCGGTGGTGCGGGAGTTGCTGGACCAAAGGGAGGCATACAGCTCCTGGTCCGCCTCTTCGAAGTGGGCGGTCGTGGGATCCACCACCGCTCGGGCACTCAACAACCGGAGCCCCTCCCGGGTGAGGGCGGGCGCGCCTGCCCCCTTGGTTTCCACGATGGCCGCCAGCAGCTCTGCCTGACCAAACAGGGGCAGTTCTGCCCATTCCTTGAACAGGTTGGCGTTCTGGGCGGCGTCCCCCTGTCCCGACCGGGCCAACGCGAGAAGCCCCAGAGCCTTGGCCGCTCGCAAGGTGTCCTCACTCCACCAGTAGGGCACCGGCTCCTGACCGTTGACGAAGCGATGCACATACCGGGCGGCCTCCTCCATCAGATCGGGGGGAACCGGATCCAGGTCGGTGCCCCCCTTCTCCAGGGAGTCCAAGGTGGCCATGGCCAGAAGGGCGTAGGAGCTGGCGTACGGGTCCGCCACCCGACTCCCCGGCCAGTAGGAAAGCCCCCTTCCAGTGGAGAACAGCCCCAGCCTCTCGATGCCGGCATTCACCGCCTTCCGCATGGAATCCCGAGGAATGGACAGGCCGGCCCGGTCCCCCAGATCCATCAGCAGGGCAACGGGGAGGGTCCGGGAAAGGGTCTGTTCGATGCAGCCGTAGGGGTATTCCAAGACGTAATTCACCGCCGCGTCCAGGCCACTCAGCAGCGAGGTCCCCAACTCCACCCGCAGCTCTCCTCCGGGATGGGGGCTCAGGGGAGGAGGCTTGATGCGCTCCCTGGCGGTGGGATTGGCCTCGGCGAAGGTGGCCACCGTCTCCAAGGGAACTTCGTCCAGGACGGGCAGCTTCGCCTCCACCGCGTCCCGATTCACCCCCATCACCGCCGAGAACTGAAACACCGCCTCCCCCTCCTTGGGCTCGTGGAAGGAGAAGGCCACCTCCATCGCCCCGCCTTTGGGAACCTTCACCACCCGGCTCCTGGCTCCCCTCAGGGTAATCCCGTCTGACTTCTGCACCGTCACCGTCACCTCCCCATCCTGTTCGGTGTTGTTGTGGACCACCACCCCCGCCTGGATCTGATCTCCGACTCGCAGGAATCGGGGCAGGGCGGGGCGGGCCATCACCTTGCGGCTCACCCTCACCTCCTGATCGCCGGCGCCAAAGCGGGTTCCCCCGTCCACCGCCACCGCCATGATCCGAAAGGTGGTGAGGTTGTCGGGCAGGGCAAAGCGCGCATCCGCCACCCCATCGGCCCCGGTCTCCAGCCCTGGCACCCACAGAGGCACCACCCGGAAGTCAGAGCGCAGATCGGCGCCCCCGCCTTCGTCTCCGCCTCCGCCTCCCGGATCCCCCTTGGACAGGTAGGCGGCCCGGTCGAAAATCTCCGCCGCCGACGCCATGGTCACCACCCCCAGGCCATGGGAGGCATAGAAGGTGGAGAAGGGATCGGGGGTCTGATAACCGGTCAGGGACAGGACTCCATAGTCCACCGCAAACAAGGCCACCTGGGCATCCACCGGGGTTCCTCCCGGTTCCTTGACCACCACCCGGACCCCCACCTCGTCCCGGGGTTGATACTCGGTACGATCGGGGGTGACCTCCACCCTCAGGTGACTCCCTCGGGGATCAACAGGCAGCTTGACGTAGCCGATGCGGAAGTCGGGCTTCTGCCCTTCGGGACCGGTCCTGTCTTTTCCCCCCCTCACCATCACCAGCGAGGCGTAGACCTCGGGCACATGGCCACCATGAAGGGGAATCTCCACGGTTTCGGCGGTGCCGGTCAGGGACAGCACCCGTTGTTCCATCACCCCCTCCCTCTCCACCGTCAACAGGGCCTGGGCGGGAGCAAAGGGGGCCTTGATGAGGATGCGGGCGGTGTCCCCCACCTGGTAGGTGCGCTTGTCGGCGATCAGCTCCACCCGGTCATCGTCGGAGCGGCCCCAGGCCACCTCCCCCGCTCCCACCGCATAGAAGGTGGCATCGGACACCAGATCGTTGCCCGAGGCATCCCGGCTGCGGGCCCTCAGCACGTAGTACCCCGCCTCCTTCACCGGAACCTGGAACGACACCGCTGCGGCCCCCGTGGTCAGAGACTTCTTCCAGGTGGGAGTGTCCTTGGGGGTCACCTGCCAGGTCCAGGTCCCATCCAGGGCCTTCTGCCTGACGCTGTCCCAGGTTCGACGGGACAATTGCAAGTCCACCTTCCTCCCCGGGACCAGGCGCGCTTCGGGAGTCACCGCCACCAGATCCATGCCCAGGGGTTTGCCCGCCTCCGCCAGGAACGACTGGGGCTTCAAGCCCACGTAGAACTCGCCGGGGTGAACTCGAGCCGTCACCGAACCCGCCACCGTCTGGCGATCCAGGTCGGTCACTTCGGCGGTGAGGGTGAAGTCCCTTGGGCCATGATCGGGCCCTGGGGCGATGGGAAGATCCACCGTCAACGAACCATCCCGGGCCACCGTCGCCGTTCCGGAAGAGAGGGTGCCCCCCGAGCCGCCGGTGGCCGAACCCACGTCCCCACCCGGGGTGGGCGCCGCGTATTCGTTGCCGCTCCACCAAGGCCTTTCTTCGTACAGGGACCAGGATTCGTAGCCTTCAGGAGAGAAGGAGCCGGGGGCATGGATGAGGTCGTAGCGGACCTGGGCCCCTGCCATGGGGGCGCCAAAAAGGTAGCGGGCCTGAACGGTTCCCGAGAAGCGTTCCCCGGTGCGATACCCGGGGCGGGAGGTGACCACATCCACTCGGAAGGCCGGGGCTCGATAGGCGGCCACCTGGAAGCTGGAGCTGGCCGTCGCCTCCACCCCCTCGATTCCCTGGGCGTGAACCGGAGCGACCACCGAGACATGGTAGATCCCCAGCCGGGCGTCCTTGCCGAGAGAGAAGGTGCCGTCCAGGGAGGAGAACCGGTCCAGGACCCCTTCTCCCGACGCCACTTCGTTCCCCTCGTCGTCCTCCGCCTTCCACTTCACCTTGGCCCCGACCGCCCCCGCCATCTTCCCGTCCCTCTGGGTTCGCAGATAGGCCTTCCAATGGACCTCGTCCCCGGCCCGGTAGACCCCACGGTCGGTAAAGGCATACCCCCTGGGGAAGGCGGCGTTCCAGGACTGATTGGGGAGTCCGAAAGCCCACGGTTGGTAGTCTCCGGTCCATTCCCCGTAGGCGATGGTGGCGTCCTCCCCCTTGCGGACCATCACCTTTACGTCGTCGGCGTCCTGTCCGGTGCGCCCTTGGGTGATCTCCGCTCCTCCCGGCCCCCTCACCACCCCATCGGCTCCGGTGCGGGCTCTCCTGACCTCCTTGCCCTGATAGAACCACACCACCTCCGCCTCCCCCACCGGCTGGCCTTGGGAGAGATCGGTTACCCACACCACCGAGGACTCAGGACCCATCTTCAGGGTGGCCGACAAATCGGTGATCTGGAACAGGGCCCGCATGGGGCGCAGGGGCTCATCGTTCCAGGGGCTCGGGGTGGTGGTGCTGGCCTCCACCCATACCAGGCCGGTCTTCTTCCCTTGCAACAGGGGCAGGAAATCCAGTTGGGCAACGTGGACCTTGTTGTCGGGGGGAGGCACCGCCACCGACTGGGAAAGCTCGGTCTGGGCAAACAACCGGGAGTCCTCCCACCACATCTGCCCTCCCTTGGCGTTGAGCAGGGCGATGGCTTCCTCCGGACTCATGGCCAGGGCCCCCAACTGAAGGTCCCGAAGGTTCCGATACTGAAGGGGCATGGTCTGGAGCGACCAGGAGGGGATCACCTGGATGGTGGAGGCCATCTCCATGAAGGGATCCCGGTCGGTGGTGGTGAAGGTGGTGACGTAATCCTCCCCCAGGGACTGGCCGTACTTGTCTTTCATCTTTCCCGACAACGTGAGGGTGTAGGTGGTGCGGGGAGTCAGATAGACCCAGGCCGCCTGCCAGGTGCTGGCGTCGTCTTCGTCTTCTTCCGGCAGCAGAGGCAGGGTGACCGAAGGGGTGATGGACAGGGACGACAGGAAGGAGCGGGTGGTGATGGGGGTGGAAAACTGGAAGTCCAGGGAGGTCGCCGGAGAAACCGTGCCTCCCCTCTCGATGCCACTGTCGACCCGGAGGGGTGGATAGGTGGAAAAGTTCCCTGAAAACGCCTCGGTGAGGGGAAGGGGACCCTCCATCCCCGGCGAGCCCGCCGCCACCTCCACCACGTAGCGGGTGTTGGGAACCAGGGCTCGACCCGGCACCAGCTCCACCCGTCTCTCCAAGGCCGCCAGGAGATCCTTTCCCTGCCCCTCCTGGGGGGCAGGACGGCGCAGGGTGAACGGCACGGGAGCCCCGGAATCCGACTTCCAGGACACCTTCCCCAGAAGGGCCGCAGGATCCACTCGCTGGTTCCAGATCAGGGTGACCACCGGATCCAGGGGGGTGGAGTCGTCCTCATTGGGGACCATCCCCTCCAGGAGGGGACGCGGGGTCTCAAAGGAAAAGGACACCGGGACCTTCAGGGCGGTGCCGTCCAAGGCGGTGGCCCCGGGGGTGACGGTGACGGTGAAGGCGGTGGCGTTGGGAAAAAATCCCTGGGGGGTGAAGGTGGCCGTGGAGGTGCCCGCCCATCGCCAGATCCCCGGAATCGCTGGAGAAAGAGAAACCGGGGGGATCATCTGGGGATCGTCCAGAGAGGCCAGGGGAGCCATGGGACGGTCAAAGGCCACCACCACCTGATTGGGAAGATCCACCGGTCCCGAGGGGCCGGCGTAGGGAATGGTGAGGGAGCCTTCCGGGAACTGGATGTCAGGGGTCCAGGCGGCAGAAGGAGCGAAGGCCCGGGACCCTCCCGAGGCGCCCCCTCCCTGCTCGGCAACGGTGGAGGCGTCCCCCAGGGGAATCCGACGCCGGGGGGAGTCCAGGAGGGGATCTTCAGGGGGAGAGTAGAGCTCCCCCGCTACCGCCACCACCTGGTCAGAAGACGTCTGGGATGAACCCGATCCCAGGCCCTTTTCCTTGGGACAGCCCGCCAGGGCGGCCACCAGGGAGAGAAGGAGGAAGAGGACAATCCCGCGAAGGGAGAGGAGAGAAGAAGGCATGGGACCCCCGACACGAAGCGGCGGCCATCCTATCAGAATGCGAACAGTTTTGGTGTTGGAGACGAGTTTCATGGGTCGAAGCCAAAGTTGACCAGAGTTCTGGTCAATACAATTTGACGCGGCACGACGCGAAGAGGCCCCTCTCCGCAGCGCCTTCCTCCCTCTCGGGAAACCCGCTGCCCCCACCGACCACTTCCCGCTACACTAACCCGGCGCCGCCGTTGGCGCTCACCCCTTCTCCCCAGGAGACCTCCATGAACTCTCGCCCCGTCCTTCAAGCCGCCCTCCTCATCCTTGCCGGCATCGGCATCTCCTCCCTGATGGAGAAGGTGGTCCCCTCCGCCCAGGCCGAGGGAGTGGGCTGGCAGTGCTACACCGTGGACCGCTTTGACGACCTCAAGGATGCCCAGACCTGGAAGGGGGCCAAGATGGCGGCGGAAGGATTGAACCAGGTGGCCGCCCACACCGCTCCGGGGACCCTCCTGGAGTTGAACTTCCCCACCGGGGGCAGTTGGGGAGGGTGGGGCGCTGCCAAGGGCTCGGTGGGCGTGCTCTGTGTGAAGAACTGAGGCGCAGGCAGAGTATCACACGAAATGCTGCTGCACGCCCGGATCCCTGCGTCGCGGGTCCT
>CAYRTW010000125.1:0-16163 GCA_964426935.1 uncultured Rickettsiales bacterium | reverse complement strand
GGCGCGGTGTACTCGCCGGCCATCACCGACTTCATCTTCATGACGGAGGGCACTTCCTACATGTTCGTGACCGGGCCCGACGTCATCAAGACCGTCACCCATGAGGAGGTGGACAAGGAAACCTTGGGAGGAGCTCGCACCCACGCGGCTCGTTCCGGAGTGGCCCACTTCGCCCTGGCCGACGAGGCCTCTTGTCTGGCCTCCATCCGGGAGGTCCTGTCCTATCTGCCCCAGAACAATGTGGAGGATCCTCCCCACCGAAAGACCACCGACGAGGATTCACGAGAAAACTCTCGCCTGACCGAGATCGTCCCTGACAATCCCAACAAGCCTTACGACATGAGCCTGGTCATCCGGGAATTGGCGGATGAGGGGGTGTTCCTCCCCGTCCACGATCAATACGCAAGGAACATCGTGGTGGGATTCATTCGCATGGGAGGGCAGTCCCTGGGGGTGGTGGCCAATCAGCCCGCCCACCTGGCCGGATGCCTGGACATAGACGCCTCCCTCAAGGGGGCACGCTTTGTGCGCTTCTGCGACGCCTTCAACATCCCTTTACTGACCCTGGAGGACGTCCCCGGCTTTCTTCCCGGCACCGTTCAGGAGTTCGGCGGCATCATCAAGCATGGAGCCAAGCTGCTGTATGCCTTTGCCGAGGCCACGGTCCCTAAAGTCACCCTGATCACCCGCAAGGCCTATGGCGGCGCCTATTGCGTCATGTCTTCCAAGCATATTCGGGCCGATCTCAACTTCGCCTGGCCCACCGCCGAGATCGCGGTGATGGGTCCAGAGGGGGCGGTAAACATCATCTCTCGGGGAGAGATCGAGGCCGCTTTCGACCCTGAGGCCCGTCGCAAGGAGCTGGTGGAGCAGTACCGGGAGACCTTTGCTTCCCCCTACAAGGCGGCGGAGCTGGGATACGTGGACCGGGTGATCCATCCCCGGGACAGCCGCAAGGAATTGATCGCCGCCTTCCGTAGCCTGAGGGGCAAGCGTCAGGAAAATCTTCCCCGAAAGCACGGCAACATCCCCCTCTAGCCCCCCGTCGCTCCCGGAACTATATTTGGCCCCCATGCCGCTCATCACCCCTGCCCCTTCTGAGGCTCCCGACCTCCCTCTTCTCCGCCTGAGGAAGCTCATTGCGGATGCCGGACCTTCCTTGGTGGCGTTCTCGGGAGGGGTGGATTCGGCCCTGGTGCTCAAGGTGGCCCGAGAGGAGCTGGGGGAAGATGTGGTGGCGCTGACCGCCCTTTCCCCCACTCTCCCCTCGGAAGAGTACGACGATGCCCGCCGCATTGCCTCTCTGATGGGGGTCCGCCACGAGCTGCTGGAGTCCAACGAGATGGAGGTGGAGGGTTTCCGCACCAACCCTCAGAACCGTTGCTACTACTGCAAAACCGAGCTGTATACCCTCTGCCTTGAAGCCGCCTCGCGATGGGGGATTTCGTCCATTTTGGATGGAGTGAACCAGGACGACCTCTCCGACTGGCGTCCCGGACTCAAGGCGGCGGAAGAGAAGGGGGTTCGCCATCCCCTGGTGGAGGCGGGGTTCACCAAGGCCATGGTGAGGGAGGCGGCCCGGGCCCTCCATCTGGACGTGTGGGACAAGCCGGCCTTTGCTTGTCTCTCTTCTCGAATCCCCTATGGGACGGAAATCACCTTGCCCCGCCTGGAAAGGGTGGGTGCCGTGGAGAGCCTGCTTCGCCGCCTGGGTTTCCGGGTTTTTCGGGTTCGTCACCATGAAAATCTGGCCCGCATCGAGGTCGGGGAGGCTGAGGTGGATCGGCTGTTTGAGCCGGAAATCCGCCGACAGGTGGTGACCCTCAGCAAGGAGGTGGGCTTCCTGTATGTGACCTTGGACATGGAGGGGTACCGCACTGGAAGCCTGAACGCCTCCCTTCCCGTACTCTCCTCCTGAACTCCACCCCGTTGTTCTCTTCCGCCTCCACCGCGTCTTCACCGCGCCGTACCCTCGCCGAGGTGGTGGGGGTGTTCCTGCTGACCTGCTTCACCATCCGGGCCTTCTTGTTTCTTCAGGGAGCGTGGGGGTTGTCCGATGACTGGCGGGTTCTGGTTTCCCTGATGTTCATATACATCCCGGTGGGTCTGGCCCGATGGACCGGCCGGGAGGTGGATCCGGATGTCTTGTGGCCCGAACCTCTATGGCCGGCCCTCAAAAGTGCTGCCTGGATGGTGGGGAAGGTGGCACTCCTTCTCTACCCTTTCTTCTTCCTGGGGAACCACCTGTGGCAGACCTCTCTGCTGCCCTGGGTGACTCGGGAGATCCTCCATTTCCGACATCCCATCTCCCCCCATTACCCCGTTCACGGGCTTCCCCACGATCTTCTCCTTATCGTGGTGTGGCAGTTGGTGGCGGTGGCCTATGCTGAGGAGTTCTTCTACCGGGGGTGGATGCAGACCCGCTTGCAACAGGCGTTTCCTGAGACCAGGCAACGGTTTTTGACGGTTCCCCTGGGGGCCCCTTTCTGGATTACCGCAACCCTGTTCACCCTGGGGCACTCTCTGGTGATGTTCCAATGGTGGCAGCCCTTCATCTTTTTCCCCGCCCTGTTCTTCGGCTGGCTGCGGGGGCGGACCGGAAACATTCTGGCAGGAACCTTGTTTCACGCTTTGGCCAATGTGGTGATGATCGTCTTGGACACCCTGTACGGAGTGCGCCCTCCATGAGGTCCACCGGGGGAAGAGTGGGGTGGGCTCTCTGGTGGGGATGGGCGCTGGCGTCATCTGCTGTCCAGGCCCAGGACCGGGTGGATGCGGTGGTGGCGGTGGTGGCGGGGAGGCCGCTGACTTCGTCTGAGGTGGTGTTTGAGAAGGAAATCAGAGCCCTGGCCGGGACAGGCGGAAATCCGGAAGCATTCGGCCTGTCTCTTACCCTTCCCGATCCGGTGGAAGCATTGCTGGTTCGTGTAGCGTTGTTGAGGGGAGCGGCGCCGGGGAGCAGCATCGATCTGGAGGTGGCGACGGATCGTGCAGAAAGGCTTCAAAAGAAGATGGGAGAAGTAGAATTCCGAGCGTTCTTGCGAAGATGGGGAATGGCTCCCGAGGATCTGGTGGCATGGTTCAGGGAGGACGTCCGCGCCGAGGCGGTGGCGGAGGCGCGCATGGATCTGGATTCCTTGAAGGAGGCCGTCCCTCCTCCCCTTGCCGAGCCCCCATCCGGGGAAGACGCGTCCTCCATGGATTCCCTGGCCTTGGAAGCGGGACAGGCTCGGGAGCGGCGCCTTCGGGCCTATCGGAAAGTGGCCGACGACGCACTCTCCCGCGTTGATGCGCGTCGTTTTGCCCCTTCTTCTTCCTCACCGTGAGGAAAGCGGCGTTGCCCGGTTCTCCCTTGTTGCCTATGCTTCCGTCCTTCCGGTTCGGTGCACAGGAATCGTTCCACTTCCCATGCCTTCCTTCACCATCAACGAGGCCCGTCCTTCCGACCTGGATGCCATCTTGGACATTGAAGGGAGGAGTTTTCCGACCCCCTGGCCTCGGGAGTCCTTCGAACAGGAGCTGTCCCTTCCCTTTGCCGGGCTGTTCGTGCTCCGTGGAGGAGATGAGCAGGTGTGGGGATATGCCAGCATCTGGGTGGTGGACACCGAGATCCACCTTCTCACCCTGGCGGTGGAGGAAGGGCGTCGCCGGGAGGGCCTGGGTCGGGCCCTCCTCTCCCATGTGGAGGAGACGGGGATCCATCGGGGGGGACGCTACCTGTTTCTGGAGGTGCGTCGCAGTAACGAAGGGGCCATCGTTCTCTACCGGAACAGCGGCTACACCCAGGTGGGAGTGCGGAAGTCCTACTACAGCGACAACGGAGAAGACGCCATCGTCATGCTCAAGGTGCTGAGTCCTCCTTCCCACGGGGAGGAACCATGAGCCTCGCCGATACCCTGGTCACCGTCCTCTATCAGGAGGAACTTGGGGGGGGGTACTTCCTGTTGGGAGTAGAGGATGCCCGAGTGGCCGATGCCCATCTCCCCGGTCAGTTTGTGATGATCGAGACGGCTGTGGCGACGAGGGTGGTGCCCGATCCCCTGTTGCGCCGGCCTTTTTCAGTGCAGAGGGCGATTTCCCATCAGGGCAGGAGGGGGTACGAAATCCTCTACCGGGTGGTGGGATCGGGCACCCGGGGCATGTCCCATCTGCGCCCGGGGGATCAGGTTCGGGCCTTGGGCCCCCTGGGGAAGGCGTTTTCTTCTCCCCTTCCCGGTGAATCCCTCTTCCTGGTGGGAGGTGGTGTGGGCATCCCTCCCCTGGTCTCCCTCGCCGATTCCCTGGATCGTTCAGAAATCGTTCCCTACCAGGTCATTCTTGGGGTTCGGGGCGGCCAGGATGCGGTGTGTTTTGAAGGGTTTCGGCAGAAGAGGAGGGGGCCGGTCCACCTGTGTACCGACGATGGGTCCATTGGATTTCGGGGCAACGTGGTGGCTCGCCTCCTCTCCCTGTGGGAGGAAACCGGGGGCCCCCCTGCCAACGCCCGAGTCCGCGCTTGCGGGCCCATGCCCATGCTCAATGCCCTGGGTCAGGCGTGTGAAGCCCGCAAGGTCCCCTGTGAAGTCAGCGTGGAGACCTTGATGGGATGTGGGCTGGGGGCATGCATGGCCTGCGTGCTGAGGGCCAGGGATGCCGAACTCCGCCCCGAGATGTCTCCTTACGACCGCTGGCTCCTGGCCTGCCTCAAGGGGCCGGTCTTCGACAGCCGAGAGGTGGTGCTGAGAGCGGGATTCCACCCTGGGGAGGGGGCATGAGCGCCTTGCATCCTTCTCCCCCCTTGGAAGGGGTGGACCTCACAGTGCAAGTGGGTTCGTTGACCCTCCAGAATCCCGTGCTCCTGGCCTCGGGGACGGCGGGATACGGGGCGGAGCTTTCCCAGGTGCTGAACCTGTCCGAGTTAGGGGGACTGGTCACCAAGGGCATTGCCATGACCCCCTGGGAAGGAAATCCTCCCCCGCGTCTGGCGGAAACCCGGTCGGGACTCCTCAACGCCATCGGTCTCCAGAACGTGGGCCTCCATCGCTTTACCGAGGAGAAAATGCCCTTCCTGCGCCAGATGGGCTCGCGGGTGGTGGTGAACGTCATCGGGAAGACGGTGGAGGAGTACGCCGACGTGGCTCGGGCCCTCCAGGAAGTCCCCGGCATTGATGCTTTGGAACTCAACATCTCCTGTCCCAACATCAAAGAGGGAGGAATCCAGTTCGGAACCTCCTGCGAGGGGGCTGCCCTGGTGACCTTGGCGGTCCGCAAGGCCACTACACTTCCCCTGTGGGTCAAGCTTTCTCCCAATGTCACCGACATCGCCGCCATGGCCAGGGCGGTGGAGGGAGCGGGTGCCGACGCCTTGTCGGTCATCAATACCCTCTTGGGCCTGGTCATCGACCTGGACAGCAGAAGACCGGTGCTCGCCAACGTCTACGGTGGATTGTCGGGACCTGCCATCAAGCCGGTGGCCCTTCGCATGGTGAGAGAGTGCTGGAAGGCGGTGAAGATCCCCGTGGTGGGCATGGGGGGAATCTGGAACGCCCAGGACGCCTTGGAGTTCATGGTCTGCGGAGCCTCGGCGGTCCAGGTGGGCACCGTCTCCTTTACCCACCCCCGGGCCGCCGCCGAAATCGTGGAAGGGATGAAGGGGTGGTGTGCAGAGAACGGGGTGGCTCGAATCCGGGATCTGGTGGGGACCCTGCGGTGAGACTTGGGGGCAGAGGGGTTCCGAGCCCGGTCAATGGAAATCCCTCGGTCTCTTCCTTGACAAGGATGGATGAGCTCCCTAACCTGCCCACCTTCCTGGCGCCCCCGCTGCGGCGCCGCGCCTTCTGCACTCTGGCAACCTTCGGGAAGCCAGGAGGATTCTCCCCGATGTCCGTCAAGCTCCGCCTCGCTCGTCACGGTTCCAAAAAGCATCCTTTCTACCGCGTTGTTGCCACCGACACCCGTAGCCGCCGTGATGGACGTTTCATTGAGGTGGTTGGCACCTACGATCCCCGGCGGGAGCCGACCCACATCCAGTTGGATGGGGAGAAGATCCAGGAGTGGATTGCCAAGGGCGCCCTGCCGACCGACAAGGTGAAGGCCCTGATCCGAACCTGGAAGGGTCGTCAGGCTGAGGTCGCCGCCCCTCCTCAGGGCTGATTCTTCGGAGCCGCCGTGATCGAACTCGTCCGCTACATCGTCGCTTCCTTTGTCGACCATCCCGATGCGGTTCAGGTGCGGGAATTCCGGGGGGAGCAGGGAGTGGTCCTGGAGTTGGAGGCTCATCCCAGTGATCTGGGACGGGTGATCGGCCGTCAGGGTCGTACCGCCCAGGCCCTCCGTGCGGTGCTGGGAATGGCCGCTGCCAAGGCTCGAGTGCGAGTGGTGCTGGACATCCTGGATGAAGATGGGGATGGCGAAGGGGCGGGCTCTCCATCGGAACGGGAAGAGAGAGCGGAGTCCGGTGACGGCCCCTCCTCCTGAGCGCGTTTCCTTCTCGGTCGGGTCCTCTTCTTGACTGAATCTCCTCTTCCCCTTCTTGACGATGCGGTGGAACTCGGGCGCCTGGGCAAACCCTGGGGCCTGAAGGGTTTCACGCACTTTCACCCCTACAACGTAAATTCTGTGGTCCTTGAGGCGGGGCTGTCGGTCCTGCTGGGAAAGGAGGGAAAACTCCGCAGGGTGGGGGTGGCGGCGGTGATGAAGGCGGCAGGCAAGGTGGTGGTGCGCCTTTCAGGGGTGGATTCTCCCGAGGGAGCCCGGGCCCTGACCGGCCAGTCCTTGTTCGTCCCCCGCAGCTCGTTGCCGCCAACGGATCCGAACGAATTCTACGTTCATGATCTGGTGGGCTGCCGGGTGATGGACGCGGACGGCAAGGAGCTGGGCATGTGTACCGATGTGTTTCCCACCGGGAGCAATGATGTGCTGGTAGTGGGGCAGGGCAGGGAGGAGATCCTGGTGGCCCTTCATGACCAGTTTGTGGAAGAGGTGAACCTTCAATCCCGATGGATTCGGCTGAAGCGGTGGGAGGAAATCTGAGATTCGCTTCCACGTCCTGACGTTGTTTCCGAAAATGATTTCTTCCTACTTGGAGGAGAGCGTGCTGGGGAAGGCCCTCCAGGTGGGGCGGTTTTCCCTGGAGATCCATGACATCCGTCGCCACGGGGTGGGACGACACCGTCAATGCGACGACTATCCCTTCGGTGGGGGCCAGGGGATGGTGATGAGGCCCGAGCCGCTGGTGGCGTCTCTGGAGGAGGTGCGGCCAGCAGAGGGGGAGGCGTCAAGACGAATCCTTCTTGTTCCTGACGGTGTCCCATTCACCCAGACCATCGCCAGGCGCTATGCCTCATTGGACAGGCTCATCCTTCTATGTGGACGTTATGAAGGGGTGGATGAGAGGGTGCGGGCCTATGTGGATGAGGAGATCTCTCTGGGGGATTTCGTGATGACGGGTGGGGAGATCGCCGCCCTGGCTGTGGTGGACGCCACCGCCCGCCTCCTCCCAGGGGTGCTGGGCAATGTCGCCTCTCCTGTGGAAGAGTCCTTCCAGGCGGGCCTCCTGGAGCATCCCCAGTACACTCGTCCCCGAACGTTTCAAGGAAGAGACGTTCCTGAAGTACTGCTATCGGGAGATCATGCTCGCATCGCTGCATGGCGGGAGGAAATGGCGGTTCGACGCACCTTCGAGAGAAGACCTGAACTCCTTTCCGATCGAGATCTTCCCAAGCACATAGGCGATCTGGTACAACTCCGCGCCCGCGCGGCGGGCACTCTTCCGCCCCCCCTGGGCGACACCATTCACCACGCCGGATCCGTAGGACCGCCGGGAGGCGGGGCCACTCGAGGCGAGGACGATCATGACCAATCTGATTGACATCCTGGAGCAGGAAACCCTGCAAGGGACCGACCCCAGCCCCTACCGTTCCGGTGATACCGTTCGCGTCCATGTCCGAATCAAGGAAGGGGACAAGGAGCGGGTCCAGGTCTTTGAAGGGGTGATCATCAAGATTCGCCGTGCGGGGGCCCGAAGCACCTTTACCGTCCGCAAGGTCTCCTACGGAGTCGGAGTGGAGAGGGTGTTCCCCTTTGCCTCCCCGGTAGTGGACAAGGTGGAGTTTGTTTCTCGGGGCCATGTGAGGCGCGCGCGCCTGTACTACCTCCGGAACCTCACCGGTCGTGCCGCCCGCCTCAAGGAGCTTCGGGAGGCCACCGCCAAGATCATCGCCCAGACCCGCCCTGCCCGCAAGGCCTGAGTGTTCGCCCTTCCCGTCGATGGGGAGGGGGAACCCTCTCCAGGGGGAGGTCGATCTTCCGCCCCTGGCGGCCCCCGGAATCTGGCCCGAAAATGGGGAGGAGAGGCCGAGGAGCAGGTAGCCCGTTGGCTGAGGCGTCGTGGGCACCGTGTGCTGGCCCGCAACGTTCGCCTCGCCTCGGGGGAGATCGACATCGTTTCTCAGCAGGGGGAAGACCTGTATTTCGTGGAGGTGCGGGCTCGGGGAGAGGGGGCGTGGGCAGATGGAGCGGAGTCGGTGGACCCTATCAAGAGAGGGAGGATCGTCGCCGCTGCCCAGGCCTGGCTGATGAGAGCCCCCTCCTACCGGTGCTGTTACCTGGCAGTAGCCTCGGTCAGCCGAAGATGGTGGGGCCCTCGAATCACCTGGATTCCCCAAGCGTTTGATGCCAAAGAACCCTAGACCCCCGAGGGGTTCGAGAAGGCCAAGGCCTTCGCCCTCTCCATCCCCTCGTTTGCCTTCACCGACCCTTCTTCCCGCTGTTCTGGATGCTCCAATCGGGCCCCGGGAGGTGATGCCGGGGGTCCTCTACGTGGTGGCGACCCCTATCGGCAATCTTCGGGATCTGAGCCCCCGGGCTGCTGAGGTGCTTCGGCAGGTGGATCGAATCGCCGCTGAAGACACCCGTCACTCCCGCCGCCTCCTGGACTCCATCGGTTCCACCGTCCCCACTCTTTCCTGCCATGACCACAATGAGAAGGGGAGGGCCCAGGAGTTGGTGACTCGACTTCAAGCGGGGGAGTCCGTCGCCCTCATCAGCGACGCGGGAACTCCAGCCATTGCCGATCCCGGTTACCGGGTGGTGCTGGCCGCGCGGGAAGCGGGTCTTCCCGTTGTGTCCATCCCTGGCCCATCGGCAGCAATGGCGGCCCTCTCGGCGTCCGGCCTCCCCTCGGATCGCTTCTTGTTTCTCGGATTTCTCTCCCCCAAACCGGGGAGGGCTCGCCGGCAGATCGAGGAGGTGGCATCGCTTCGGGCCACCCTGATTCTCTATGAGTCTCCCCACCGCCTGGGTCGTACCCTGACCATGCTGGAGGCGGTGCTGGGGGATCGTTCTGCCTGCCTGGCCAGGGAATTGACCAAACGATATGAGGAGATGGATTGGGGTCTTCTTCCGTCGCTGCGAGAGAGGTGGGGAGCGGTTTCCGTTCGAGGGGAACTGGTGATTCTGGTGGCCCCTCCTCCCCGTCACCCCGGCGCAGAAGAGGATGCCTCGGACGGCGTGGAGGAAGTGGATGGAGACGGGGACCCTCCCTGGGGACCGATGGAGGGAGAAGAAGGCTCCCCCCATCCGGAGGAGTAGGAAAGCTGCGGGCTGTGGGGCTTCCCGAAGGGTTCAGAACCGGGCGGCGCCGGTGATTCCCAGTTGAAGCTGGAGGGTGTCGTAGCCGGAGCTGACCTGGTAGTTCTCCTCGTCCACTCGCTCCAGGATGTGGGAGAAGGGGTAAATCACCGAAGCGTTCATTCGCATCTGGACTACCGGCACCGGTTGGAAGTAGAGCCCGAAGTTGACCCGGGCCTTCATGTATTCGCTCTCGGTGGAGACGAAGCCATCGGTGGTAGCCAGCCAGGTGGGGATGAGGGTACCGACCTTCTGGGTTCCCCACCCCGTGTAGGTCCAACCCGCTCCCAGGTCCAGGCTCACTTTGCGGTTGGTCTCCCGGCTCTCCAGGGCCAGGATTTCGGTCCCGAAGGCCACATCAAACACGTTGCCCGGATTGATGAGGGCATCCTGTACAGTGACTTCCCCATCGGAATTCTTCAAATCTTTCGTGGACTTGCCTGTGGAGGTAAAGGAAGCGGTGAAGTAGGGGTCCAACGCCTGTGCCCTCTTGGAGAAGGCCAGTCCCAAGCGAAGGTCGGCCCCCCCGCTGCCGGGCTTGTAGGTGCCTCCCTCAGAGGGATCGTCGTAGAGGCTGCCCCCGGTGGGGAGTTTCACGCCCAGATCAATGAGGAGAGTGGCCCGAGCGCCCCGAGGGTTCCAACGCTTCTCAACGGTCTCGGAGAGGGGGGTGAATTGCACTCCGATCCACATGTCCCCGAAGCCCGCCCGGGTGCGGCGGAGAAGCTCATCGTCCTCCAGCGCGGTTCCTTCCAGCATGGTGGCCCGCCCCGTGTCGGGGTTGTAGGTCATCTCGTTGGAGGAAAGGAAGCGATACTCGTCTGCCATCACAAAGGGGAGGCGCAGGTAGACCTCGGTGAGGGGGGCCGCACCAAACTCCACATCGACGTTGAGCTGGTGATGCATCCACCGATACGAGGCCACCTCTTCCCCCTCTTCTCGAAGGGTGCCGAACTGGAAGGAGCCGTCGTAACCGATCTCGGCATCCCCATGGAGGAAGCGCACCCTCTCGGTGGCTTGCCCTGCAGAGGCGCCCCGGGAATCCATTCCCAGGAAAAGACAGGAGAGGCACAGGGAAGACAGCAACCAGCGCTTGGGCATCGAGGGACTCTTCGGGGGGCGTGACGCGCCAGCCCTTCTGGGGAGGGTACGAGGGAGGGCCCCCCCTGTCAAACCGGCCTCTCCTCCCGGAGACCCAACTCCTTCATCTTGTTCTGGAGCCCTTTTCGGGAAAGGCCAAGGCGTCGTGCCGCCCGAGTGACGTTCCAGCCTCCTTCTTCCAGGGCCTGGCGAATGAGGTCCCTCTCCAGCCGGGAAGTGCGCTCCCTGACCAGATCCTTCAGGGTGGTTCCCGCTGCCCCATCCCCCCATTCGTCGTCGTTTCCCACTTCGTCCTGGGTCGGGGGAGGATGGACATCTGGGGTAAACCGAATCACTGCGGGGCGTGTGGTCAGGCTCTGGGGGAGATCCCGAACGGTCAGGGAATCGCTCTCCGCCAACAGCACCGCCCTCTCCAGCACATTCTCCAATTCCCTCACGTTTCCCGGCCAGGAGTGACGGAGGAGGATGTCCATGGCGTCTTCGCCAATGCTGCGAATCCGTCGACCCAGCTTGCGGTTGAAGGAGGCCAGGAAGTGGGAGGCAAGAAGGGGAATGTCCTCTCGCCTCTCCCTCAAGGCAGGGAGGTAGATGGGCACCACGTTCAGCCGATAGAACAGATCCTCCCGAAAGGTCCCCTCTCGTACCCTGGCCTCCAGATCGGCGTGAGTGGCCGCCACCAGCCGGACATCCACGGTGATGGAGCGCAGCCCTCCCACCCTCTCGAAGGTCCTTTCTTGGAGGGCGCGCAATAACTTGGGTTGCATCTCCCGGGGGAGCTCTCCGATTTCATCCAAGAACACCGTTCCCTTGTCGGCCAACTCGAAGCGCCCTGGGCGGGTGTTGATGGCGCCCGTGAAGGCTCCCCGCTCATGGCCGAACAGCTCGCTCTCGAACAGGGTCTCGGGGATGGCCGTGCAGTTCACCTTGATGAGGGGGCCCCGAGCCCGGTCTGAACCCCGATGCAAGGCGGTGGCCACCAGCTCCTTGCCGGTGCCGCTCTCCCCTCGAACCAGGATGGTGGTGGGCGAGCTGGCCACCTTGGCGATGAGACGATGCACCTCTTTCATGGAGGGAGCATTCCCCAGCAGGCCGGGAATCAGGGGAGGATCGGAAACGCCTTGAGGAAGGGGAGGGGCATGGGTGCTCCGGGAGTTGGCCTCCTGACTCTTCAGGGCCTTGGCGATGACTTGCCGGATCTCATCATGATCGAAAGGCTTGGTGAGGTAGTCGAAGGCTCCTTGCTTGAGGGCCTGCACCGCAGTGTCCACCGTCCCATGGGCAGTGAGCAGGACCACAGGGATGTCGGGCATCCACTCCGCCACATAGCGAAGCAGCCCCATCCCATCCAATCCGGGCATCTTGAAATCGGTCAATATCGCGTCGACCGGGGGCTCCGCCCTCTGAAGGAGAAGCCTTGCCTCCTCACCATCCGAGGCACTCAAGACCTCGTGGCCGTCTCGCTGTAGGAGCGCGGAGAGAACCCGGCGGATGTTGGGCTCGTCGTCGGCAATCAGAATGCGCTTCACCGGGATCACCCCACCGTGGGCCGGTCGATGCGTCGCGCCCGAGCGGATGATACCCTTATTGAGGCCGTCCGCAGGTCCTGTCGTTGACATTGACGCTGCGGGAGATAAGCTCATCCCGCCCTTGGCGAGAGGACCCGTCCCCATGCTTTATCCTCGCATCTTTCTCGGTACAGGATCGATCCTTGCCCTCCTCGGCTTCTCCGCCTGCCAGGTGGAGGTGGAGGGAGACGATGACGCTACGGCCGCCGACGATGACGCCACCGCCGATGACGACGCCACCGCCGATGACGACGCCACCGCCGATGACGACGCCACCGCCGATGACGACGACAGCATGGACGCCAATGGCTGGCCGGAGAGCGCGGCTCCCGAGGGACTGGAAGGCACTGGTTACCAGATCGGGGACGTGGCCAACGACTTTACGTTGATGGACCAGAACGGCAACGACGTGGATTTCTACCAATTCTACGGATTCAACGTGCTACTGGACTTCTCGGCGATCTGGTGCGGCCCCTGCAACCAGATGGCTGAAACCGCCCAGGAATTTTATGAGGAGATGTCCGCTGAGCTTCCCTTTTATGAGGTGATGGTCCTCACCGACGACCTCTACTACAACAGCCCCGAGCTGGACGATCTCCAAGGGTGGGTGGAGGACTATGACCTGGAGTTCCCGGTTCTCGCCGAAAGTGGCGGAATCACCACCCTGTCGGTTCGATGGGGGGTGATGTACCTGCCTACCGTGGTGTTGCTCGATCGGGAGATGGTGATTCGGGAGATCTACGAAGGGGTTCCCTCGGATTCGGATCTCAAGGCGAGGATTGAAGAATTGGACGCCGAGTTCTAGACCGCTCCCGGAGAGGCTGCGGCCTCCCTTTTTGCTCAACCTTGACACTCCATCTCGTTGGAGGAGGTATCTTGGAAGCCGCCGGTTGGCGGTTGCCAATTCGCGGAGGATCCCATGACTTTCCTGCTTGATCGTTCCCTGTTCCTCATCGGTACCCTGTCTGCCTTGGGTCTGGCCGGGTGCCTCGGCTCCCCTGAGGATGACGACGCTGCGGGCGACGACGATGCCGCCACCGACGACGATGCTGCCACCGATGACGATGCCACCGCCGCCGATGACGACACCACTCCCGCTCCCGAGGAGTACGGTCCCGAGAACGATTGGTGGCATGCCTGGGAAGAGGATGTACCCTCGGACACCGAGGGTACCGGCACCGGGGTGGGAGACTACGCCCCCAACTTCATCCTCCAGGATCAACATGGGGATGAGGTGGAGCTCTACCAGTTTTACGGGATGAAGATCCTCCTCGACTTTTCGGCGATGTGGTGTGGCCCCTGCAACGAGGCAGCCGACTCGGTGCAGGAGATCCAGGAGACCCTGGAAGGGGAGGGAGAGTCCTTCTACTACCTCACCCTCCTTGGCGCCGATCCTCAGTACAACAACCCCGAGCAGGACGATCTGCAGGACTGGGCCCAGGAGTACGATCTTCAGCAGATCCCGGTTCTGGCGGACACGGACTACCAGCAGATGACCGTGTGGGGCTTCAAGTATCTTCCCACCTTCGTGTTCCTGAACACCCACATGCGGGTCTACGACGTGTACGAGGGGTATTCAGCCTCCCTGGACAACACCATTCTGAGCAACATCCGAGAGATGAACTGACCACTTCTTCCCATTCTTCCCCGGAGAAGCCTGCCGCGTGTTGACCTCCCCCTTCCGTGCCTGTCCCGGGCTTTTGTTTCCCTTGCTGGCGTCGGCTCTCTTCGCTGCGTGTTCCACCGGCGGGGAGGAAGATGACGACGATGATTCGTCTGGGGGTACCGAGACCGGGTATGCCGTGGGGGATGTGGCCACCGACTTCACCCTTCCGGACCAGGACGGGGAGGCGGTCACCCTCTCTCAGTTTCAGGGGTCACGCATCCTCCTGGACTTCTCGGCCTTGTGGTGCGCCCCCTGTGCCGAGGCGGCGGAGGGAGCCAACGGAATGCAGGAGGAGCTGTCCCAGGAGTTCCCCTTCCAGTACGTCATGGTCATCATCCAAGACGAACAACTCCAGCCCGCCCAAGTGGAGCATGCCGCCTACTGGGCGTACGAGTTCGGCTTGACCATCCCCGTTCTCGCGGATGAGGTGAATGCAGTGGCGGCGGGCTACCTCGGGGCGGAGGGCATGGGGAACCTCCCTCAGTTCTTCCTCCTCGACGAAGAGTTCGTCATTCGCGACATCCGGGTCGGGTACGGCACCGGGGACGAGCAGGCCCTCAAGGATGCCCTCAGGGGCCTGTAGCCGCCCCGTCCTCCCCGCATCGAATCTTCCACCGCCCCCGCCGTCTTTGACCTTGGGGAGGATGAGGAGCATCCATGAATCCGCGTCTTCGTGTTGGGATCCTGGCTCTGGTCTCTGCCTTCTTTCTGTTCCTGCCCCTGTCGGCGTTCGCGGTGGGGGAGCCGGTGCCCGACTTCTCCCTCAAGGACCTGAAGGGGGGCACCGTTCGACTGGGGGATCATGCGGGCAAGAATGTGATGGTGATCAGCTTCTGGGCGACCTGGTGTCAGCCCTGTCAAGCGGAGATGCCCCACCTGGAGGCCCTGTACAAAGAGAACAAGGACAAGGGGTTCACCGTTCTCTCCATCAACACCGATGAGGCCCGGAATCACGCGCTGGTGAAGAGCATCGTCCAGCAGAAGGGGTTCACCTTCCCGGTGCTTCTGGACCAGAACACCCAGGTCATCGCCCAGTTCAACCCTCGGGGGATGATTCCTTACACCGTTGTGGTGGGGAAGGATGGGCGCATCAAGAGCGTTCACACCGGCTATACCCCCGGCGACGAGGTCAAGCTTCGCGCCGAGGTGGAGGCGGAGCTGTCGTTGGGGGCGACCGCTCCCCTCCCATCTCCTTCCACTCCTTGAGATCCTGAGGGCTGATTCATGCTGGCTTCCTGGTTGAAAGGGGCTGCGGCCCTGTCCCTGGCGTTGACCTGGCCTCAGGTTGCTCGGGCCTTCACCCTTTCCCAGGATCCCAACCACCCCGCTTCCCGGGTGGCCATCAACGTCACCAATGATTTTCGCTTTCGCTACTACCTGCTTCCCGAACTGTCAGAGGACGATCCCCTGGCCGCCACCCTCAACACCACCGACTATCCGGTGTTTCTGGATCGCCTCACCGTGACTGGGGGACCCCGGTGGCTGACCCTGGGAGTCCAGGTGGACGCCCTGCTTGGCTTTCCTGGCGAAGACCGCAGCCTCATCCTGGACCAGGATCCTCCCCAGAACGGCAAGCCCCAGGGATGGCTGACCCCCGAGAAGTTCTATCTCCAACTCCGCCACAAGGGGCTGCGGGTGGAGGTGGGAGACACCTACGGAGTCCTGGGGAGGGGCATGGCCATGGCCTTCATCAAGAGCCCCGACATCGACGTGGACACCTCCCTGCGAGGGGGGCAGTTCTCCCTGACCACGGATCCGGTGGAGCTTCGCCTGCTGGGAGGATTCACCAACCCCCAGGATCTCTCCTTGGAAAACGTCAACGACAACCTCCAGGCGGTTTCCGGGGATGTGGTGGCCGGGGGACAGGTGGACGTGCGCCCGGTTTCCGGGCTGACCTTGTCGGCGTTGGGGTCTCACTTCCGGGTGAAGGGAAGCCTCTCCGATCCGGAGGTCGCCGGGTATCAGGCCTTGGGAACCGCCTTGGGAGGGGCGGTGGCGGGGCAGCTCTTCCAGGGAAATCTGGACCTGTACGGAGAAGGGGTGGCCTTCCTGTTCAGCGATGCCCTGCGAGAGGCTCGACCCGAGTTGAATGGGGCTTCAGGGTGCCAGGAGTTTGTTGGAAGTAATGAAGAATCCACCGATTCCCCCTCCGAGCGGTGTGCCCCCGGATATGCCTTGTATGGGAGTGCCACCGCCCTTCTGGGCAAGTTGACGGTGCTTGG
>CAYRTW010000124.1:0-16175 GCA_964426935.1 uncultured Rickettsiales bacterium | reverse complement strand
AGGAAGCTCCAAGCACCCCATCGACTGAGGAGAGCCAGTTGGACACCACCGCCTTGGCGCCTCCATCGTCCTCCACCTGAGCCAGAAAGGAGACCAGGGCGCCGGGGTCGAACACGGCGCCGTCGGCAGGAGTGATGATGTTGATGGTGGGAGCGGAGGAGGGGGGAGTGGTGTCGTCGTCGGGCGGGGAGGTGTCGTCGTCGGGCGGGGAGGTGTCGTCGTCGGGAGTGACGTCATCGTCCCCGGTGACATCATCGTCGGGAAGGGTGTCGTCATCGGCAGTGGCGTCATCGTCCTCCGCCTGAGGAGGAGCCAGACAGGCTGTGAAGATCCCCGTCAACGTCCCCACCACCAAGAGCATCCTGATCTTCATCGTCCTCGTCCTCGCCCCATGCCCCATCGCAGGGCCGCCTCAGGAGCCGTGCCGAACCGAGGCCCTGCCACAATAGATCATTCCCGGTGAGGAGGGGTTTTCGGAGGGCCCCTGCGCTGTTCTCAATGCCCGCTTCCCCGGCCAGGAGCGGCATGCCAGATGCGACGACACAGCAACGTTCCCACCACCGCAAAGGGGAGGAGGAACATCGGCCACAGGGCCCAATCCCGGGTGGTGAGGTACCCCAGAGCCACCGCCTGAAGACCCGAGCCCAGGTAGACGAACCCGTCAATGACCCCCACCGCCGTAGCGGCGGAGCGCCTCCCCCCAAAGTCCATGGTGGCGGTCCCCGACAGGAGCCCGTGGGTGCCAATGACACACAGGCTCATCAAGAACGCCAGGACGCCGAGGAGAAGGGGGTTCAAGGTGAGCTTCGGACCGGCGGGCAGGGTGCGCTTGTCCCCCGCCGTCATGGCGGCCTTGGGATCCTTCATCTCGATTCCCATCTCCCGATCCCCCCGAAGGACGGTGAGGGCCAGGGTTCCATCGCTCTTGGGCAGGGCCTCCCCATCCTGCGCGGGGCGGGTGGAACACGTGCAGTTTGTGCTGTCCCAGACAGGCTTGTTTCCGCTGGTCACCTTCTTTGCCGTCTTGCAGGAAGCGGGCACGCAGGCCACCGCTTCGGACACGCCCTTCCAGTCCGTGAACCCCCCCTTGCCCTCCACCGACACGATCCGGTCTCCCACCTGCAAGGGGCCGTCGGGGCTCTTCACCCATCCCACCTGGGGCTCGGTCCCCCCCAATGAGAAGATCATCCCCACCGTACACAGGGTCAGGAGGGCATAGAGCCCCCCTGCCGCCGGGGCTCTGCGGGATTGGAAGAACAGGTCGCTGACATAGCCGGCCACGTTGCCACCGATGACCCCCGCTACGAAGAGAAGCCCGCCCCAGCCTCCCTGGAGGAAGGGGGCAAGGAAGCACAGGGCCCCCGACACCGCCAGACTGGCCCGCATCCTCCCTGCCGAGCGGCTGGCCAGAAAAAAGAACAATGCAGCGGCGGCGGCTACAGGCAGAAGCAGATCCAGCCGACTCCACTGACCGTTCATCAGCATGTGGGTGGAAGGAAGCACCCACACCTCCTTGGCATAGACGGGAATCCACTGCATCACTCCCTGGCGCAGCACCCCGGTGCAGAATTCAATGAGGGCGATGGTGAAGATGATCGGATGGGTGAGGATGCGACGGGTGATCTCCCAGGCGGAGACCGGGGAATCCTCCCTCCTGGCGGCGTCCCCATCTCCCACGTCGAAGTCGGCGTGACCGGCGAGGGAGGGAGCGTCCCTCAACAGGGGCAGTTCGATAAGGAGGATGAGGAACAGCAGGCCAGCGGGGGCAAAGAACACCCACCAAGCCGGCTGGAGTCCGCCGTCGGTGGGTTTTACCGCATCCAGAATCCACCCGTTGACGGTGTAGGCCAGGAAGATCCCCGACGAGATCATGGTGCCGAAGATCCCTGAGAATCCTCCCCTCTCCCGGATGTGGAACCAGGAGGCGTTGACCTTCACGATGGCCACCGCCGCGAAGGACTGGAAATACATGTTCACCCCGTAGAGCAGGCTCATGTAAAGCCTCACGTCCACCTGGCCGGGATCCTCAGACAGCAGCATGTCCCGGATGAACCACCCCATGGCCAGATTGGCCAGGAGGGAGCCGGAGAGGGCGATGAGCATGGCCTTCCGCCCGCCGATGCGATCGGTGGTGGGGCCATTGAGAAGGAAGGAGCAGCCGTAGACCCAGGTCCCCACCAGGAAGATGGTGCCGAAGTCCTCCTTGGTCATGAGATCGCCCAGGGAGTTCTTGGCCACGGTGAGGTTGTACCGCCCCATGTAGAGGAGGGCGTAGGCGACTCCCAGGGGGAACCAGTTGAGGAATCTTCGGGTGCGAAAGGAGCCGGAATGGGCGATGGGCAGGGCGGGGGAGGAAGCAGCGGCGCTCATGGGATCCATCCGTCAGCAAGGGCGGGGCGGATTCTACCCTTCCCCCGGTGACGGTGGGGTGACTCTTGTCCTTCTCCACCTTCTCCACCTTCTCCCTCCCCGTCCCTCTTCCTGATCTCCATTTCTCCCCTCCTCAGTGAATCGTTCCTCCGCAGGGCGCGTCCCTCGGGCCGGAGCGTGTGATACAACCTTGGCCCCGCCGGGGGCCTTTTGCCCCCTGGCCTGGCCCACGCGCCCATCATCAGGAGGCCCGATGTCCTTCGGAACCCGTCTCGTCCCCGCCGCCGCTGCGGCCCTCTTCCTGACCGTCCTGGCCACCCCCGCCGCCGCTGCGGTGAACGCTTCCGGCTACTACAAGGACCCCCTCAAGGACGAGTACACCTACGCCCCCACAGCCGCCACCGACGGCAACCCCGAAACCGGGTGGATCGAAGGAGCCGAGGATGACGGCATCGGCGGCTGGCTTCAAATCGACGTGCCCAAGGGCACCATCACCCGCCTTCAGATCCAGACCGGCATCGGCAAGACCCCTGAAGCCACCCAGAAGTTCGGCCGTGTCAAGGATGCCCTGGTGGAGGTGTTGACCCTGGATGACACCCAGAAGGCGGTGCCGGTCAAGCAGGTCAGCTTCCAATTCAAGGACGTTCCCGGCCTCCAGGAGATCCCCTTGGGAGAGCCCGCTTCCGTGGGGGGAGAACTGTGGGGAGGGAGGATCAAGGTGACCATCCGCTCCGTCTACAAGGGCACAGACTACGACTCCGCCAACGCCATCGGCGAAGTACTGGCCACCTACAAGGAGGAGGAAACCTCGGTGGTGTGCAACGAGATCAGTGGCGAGGCCCCGGGAGGTTCCAAGCAGGCCCTGGTGGATGAGGACCTGGGTTCGGCGTGGATCGCTCCGGGTGGCGCCGACCAATGGTTCGAGGTGGAGTCACCCGACTGGGCGATTTCGTCGTTGGGCATCCTCCCCGGCAACAACAAGAGCCCGGCGGCGTGGAAGGCCAATGCCCGGCTCAAGGAGGTGGAGATTCAGGTCAACGGCCAGAGCCAGGTCCACACCTTCGCCGACAAGCCCGAGGTCCAGTGGGTCCCCTTCCCCCTCACCGGGGGAACCAACGGTGGGCACTATGGCCCGGTCAAGGTCCTCATCCGCTCCGTCTACCCCGGGGGGCAGAATCAAAACGCCGCCGTGGGTGAGGTGAAGATGAGGGGGATCAGCTTTACCCAGTAGGGAGGGCGAAGATCTCGACCCCCGATTTGACCCTGAGGGCCCACCGGGCGGAGCCGCCACGAAAGGCCGAGGCGAATCCCGCCCGTCCCCGCCTGATCCCTCACCGAACCGGGAGTGGACCGAATGCCTGGCTGTGGGGGGGCGTGTCCGTTTTTCCCGCCGGCAGGGGCCTTGATGGAAGGGCTCGGTCAGCCGGGGCTCCTGGAGATCACAATCGGGAAACCGGGGAAAGGCTGCTCGCGCCTGGGTGTCTTCCCTGCGTGACGTGCCACCAGGGTCAAAACCGCCGGGAACAGGCGAGACAGGAGGAACAGACGCTCTTGAGCGGCTCGGGGGAGCGTTCTTGTACATCTGTTGTGAGACAGCGAATTTGCAAGGTTTGTTGACGGCCGGGAACCGTTCCACCCCGGCACCAGGCGGACGGATCGGGCTCAATTCTCGCCTCATGGAGACTTCAACGAGCCACATGCGGACCACATGCGATTATACTTTTGACATGCAGAAGATGATCCAGATCCGCAACGTTCCCGAGCCCATTCACCGAATCCTCAAGTCGCGGGCGGCTCTTATGGGTCTGTCTCTCTCCGATTACCTGCTGGAGGAGCTGACCCGAAGCGCTCAGAGACCTACCCTTCAGGAGGTTCTCGACCGCATCGCTGGCAGGGAGCCGGTCCAAGGAGGACTGAGCAGCGCCGACGCCGTTCGCGCCGAGAGAGACGGGCGATGATCGTGCTGGATGCTTCCGCCCTCGTCGAACTCCTGATGGATCGATCAGGAGCCGAAGCGGTGCGGCGATTCATCGAGCTTCCCGGACAATCCCTTCACGTCCCCCACCTTGTGGATATCGAAGTGGCCAGCGTTCTACGACGGGAATCCCTTGCCGGGCGTCTGAGGGATGAACGGGCCACCGAGGCGCTTTCCGACCTCTCCGATCTCCCCCTTCTGCGTTATCCTCATCAACCCATGCTCACCCGGATCTGGGAGCTGCGTCATTCGGTCACCGCTTACGACGCAGTGTATCTGGCTCTGGCGGAGGGCCTGAACGCTCCCCTGCTGACCCTGGACTCCCGCCTCACTCGCGCCCATGGTCACCGAGCCCGAATCGAGTGGATTCCCCCTGCCGGGGGGGGCGGACCTCGGTCGGACCTCCCTCACCCCTCCTGAACCTCCACCCGAGACGGGGGTACCCCCAGGCGGCGCTGGCCAAAGCGCACCTCCACCACCTGGGCCGCTCCTTCTACCCCTGCCTCCGCCAACAAAAGACGAGCCCGGGACAGGTACACGTCCAGGGTGCGGCGCTGGAGACCCGAGGCCCGCGCCAACCTGTCCACGTCGACCCACCCGGCGTCGTGACCCGCTCCCTCCTCGTCCTTCTGCCTCTCCAGGGCCAGAAGATGCAGCACACACCAGGGCTGGCGATCCCCGAGGTCCAGCATTTCCTCCCCCCTCCGCAAGGTCAGGGTGACATGCTCCTGATCCCGAGACACCCGAAAGAACAGCCGGCTCTCCCCCAAGGACCACGCCGGGCCCTCCCCCACCGTGGTGGCTTGAGCTTCGGGCAGGTAGACCTTCCATCGTCCTCCCGCCTCCAGAACATCCCCCGAGGCCACCGGCGTGGCTCCTCCCTCCCCCTCGGCCACCCAGACTCCCTGGGCATCCCGGTACACCGACAACACCGCCTCTTCCCGGTGAGGGAGGAGCAAAAAGCCGCTCTCTGCCAGCTCCTCCTCTCCCCCCTCCTCCCGCACCGCGAAGGCCTGGGGAGGTCCGTCCTGGGCGAGTTCCCAGGTCTCTTCCGGGGAGGACCCGAAGCGCAGAAACTGGCCCTCCCGCAGGGGTTGATCGGTGTGGGGAGGGATCAGCCTGTCCTGCACCAGGGTCCCGTTGCGACTGCCCAGGTCCCGCACCGTCCACATCCCCCCTTTCCAGTGGAGGACGGCGTGGTGGCGGGACACTCCTGGGGCGTCGATGCGAAGGCGGCAGGCGGCGTCCCTCCCCACCAGGGCGGGACTGGTGAGGGAGAGGCGGCGACCGGAGGAGGGATGATGGAGGATCGACATGGGAGGAGTGTAGGAAGGAGGGAGGGGGGCGTCACTCCCCAAGCCCTCCGTTGTTGGCAGTTGTTGGCGGCAGGCTGCGATCTCTTCGTGTCGATGGGTAGAATGCCGGCCTCGCGGGGTCTCCACTCCGCAGGGAGAATTTCATGGCCAGTTGCATGGGCTCGAAGAAAGGCAACATCACCCTCTGCTTCATCCAGACCGATTCCGAGCACAACGTCCCCCCCGACGTGCTGGTGACGCTGGAGGAACTGGAGGAACTGGCGGAGCGAGGGGATCGAAACGCCCTGGCCGCCCTCCAATCCTGGAGCGACCTGGTGAATTCGGCTTTGGCCTCCCTCCAGAAGGGAGGAAGGGGAGCGGTGTTGGCCGCCACCTCCACTCAGCTTCGGGTGGGCTCCCTGGCGGTGGAGTTGGGGGCGGTGGACAACCATCGGGACATCCTGTGGACCAACGCCTCCCTGCGAAACGCCACCTCGTCCGAGTCCGCCTCCGCTCAGTTCGCCCTGGAGTCGTTGAAGAAGACCCTGGACCGCTTCGGAAGCTCGGGGACCCTGCTTCACCTGGCTTAGGCAGGTCAGGTCAGAGCGGGCTCGACCCCATGCTCCGCACCAGCCGCACCCCCACGTTCTGATTGCGCTCCAACGGGTTCATCCACCCCCTGGCAGCGGAGCGGGCCAGATCCGGCAGGGTGTTCCACGCCCCTCCCCGGAGCACCGGAAAGTCCCGAAAATCATCCACGGTGACGGCGTGAACGGGCCGGCACAGGTCTCGCACTCCGCCGGCAAGTCCTCGGATCCCATAGGGACTTTCGTCGTCTGGAAAGGAAGAGACCGGCACGGGGGCCATGCGCTTCTGAGGGGGATGGCTGTGGCGGACACAGCCCCAGGCGGGGTCGAAGAAGTCTCCCCAGGGAAACAGCCGGCCGTCCACCCCCCGAGCCGCCTTTTCCCATTCCACCTCGTCGGGCAGGCGAAACCGGACCCCCTCCCGACCAGAGCGCCATCGCGCGTACCTCTCCATCGCCGCCTGGTCCACCATCACCACCGGCCAGTCGGGCTCCCAGCGGTCTCCTTCGGCGTCTGCCTCCAGGTGGAACCGGGTTCCATCCCACCCGTAAATCAATCGGCCCCGTGGCCCCTGCACCGCCACCCTTTCCCGAGGAGCCACCGCCAGGACCTCTTCCTCAGGTACCCCTTCTGCCAGGAGGCCGTGGAGGAACTCCAGCCATTGGGCGTTGGTGACCGGGGTGCGATCCATCACGAACCCCGGGCAGAACAGGCGAACCCCTGAAATGGCATTTCCCGCCAGGGGATCCCCACCGGCAAGAAACCAGCCGGGAGGAACATAGACCTCGTTTTCTCCCAGGTCTCCCAGAGAAGGAAGGGGGATGGGAAGGGGAGAGGATTCCCCGGGCGGCACCCCATCCCAGTGCTGGAGACGCCCCACCTGCACCGGGTAGAAGACCGGGGTGCATCCCTCGGCCAGGAGGGTCAGTCGGTAGGAACCGTGGGGCAGAGGGATCTCCATGAGGGGGGTGGTTCCCAGATCCCTGAAGGGTTCCGCCACCCGTTTTCGGCCATGCAGAACGTATTTCTCGGCCACCACTCTGGCTGGGGAGGGAGCGGTCAGCAGGGTCAGTGCCCCTTCTCCCCGAAGCCAGGCCCGGTGCTCTCCCCGATCATGGGCCCTCAGCAGCACCTCATATCCCCGGGCTCCCCGTTCGTCCCGCCTCTCCTCCGCCCCCCGGTGGAGGCGCTGGTAGTGATGGGCGAGGCGCCGATGCGCTTCCGCCAGATCGGGAACCCAGGTGAAGGCGGCTCCCAACTGCTGAACCATCTGAAGCTCCGCCAGCTCCGCCTCCCCCTCCCGGGCCTCTGCTTCGTCTTCGATCCTCCAGCGCTGAGTCCGGTGAGAGAGGCTTTCCACCCCCGAGGGCGGAGGGGCTTGAGCCCGCAGCCGCGCCGCCTCCTCTCGAAGAGCCCGGGCCCGAGCCTCGGTCGCATCCGCCTCCCCAACCAGGAGAAGGGCCTGCTCCCGCCTCCTTTCCCCGTCCAGCCAGAGGGCCAGCTCCCCCGCCAGGGCGGAAGCGTCCGGGAATCGCTCACCGGGGTTCTCCGCCACGGCGCGCCGCTGAATGGCGAGGAGGGATTCCCCATCGTGGGGAAGGGACTGTCCGGCAAGAATCTCCCCCAGCATCACCCCTAAGGCGAACACGTCCGACTCAGGCCCCAGCCGGCCTCCCTGGGACTGCTCGGGGGCCATGTAGCCGGGAGTGCCTACTCCCTGGGAGGCAACGGGGGAGCTCGATGGCGTGACTCCCTCCTCCGCGCTGACCTCAGCGGTCCCCAGTCGCCTGGCAATCCCCCAATCCAGCACCAGCACCGCCCCGTGCCTCCCCACCCGCACGTTGTCGGGCTTGAGATCCCGGTGAATCACCCCCTGCTGGTGGGCGTGGGCAACGGTTTCCGTCACCCGTAGCAGGATCTGCAGGAGGGAGCGCAGCGAGAATCCGCCGGTTTCTCCTGGAGAGCGGGCCCGGACGATTCTCCCCAGGGTCGGGCCCTCCACCACCGCCATGGCGTACCAGGGCCTCCCGTCGGGCAGAACTCCCTGGTCATGTACGGGAACCACACCGGGGTGCTGGAGGCGGGCGGTCAACCGGGCCTCGGCTTGGAAGCGATCCCTCCAGGTGGGATGATCCTTCAAGGAGGGGTGGAGGATCTTCACCGCGACATCGCAGTCCAGGAGGGTGTCACGGGCCCTCCACACCTCCCCCATTCCTCCCGCCCCCAGGATCTCCAGGAGGTCATAGCGGGCAAGGAAGGAGGGGGAAGGCTCGGTTTTCCAAGCAGATTCAACAGGTTCTGGGCCTTCTGTTGGGGAGGGCTCCGCCCCTTGAGTGGGCATGGCCGTAGATACGGGAAGCTCGGCCAGCCAGGCGAGGAGGGTGTTTCGGGCCTCCTGAGGAAGCTCGGGGAGGCGAGTCAGCCGCGCCAGGAGGTCGGCAGGGAGAGGAGGAAGGGGATCGCTCACCCTCCAAACCTACGGGAAAAAGGGGGTCGGCGGGAGGCGTTTTGGGTGTTGGCAAGTGTTGGCACATCTCTTTTCGGAAGGGGGTAGCTTCCGCTTGCACTTTGGATGCGTCGCCGCCCCGGGAGGTCCCGGGCCCCCGGCGAACACCCACCACCGCCGCAAGTCGGCATGGAGTTCGTCATGATTGGTTCCCTTCGTTTCGCTGTGGCCCTCACCCTGACCGTTGCCGCCGCCGCCCCCGCCCTGGCAGCCACCCGCACTTTCCCAGGGGGGACCTGCCAGAAGTACTCGGGAGGCACCCTGGCGGTGGACTCCAACTTCCACGCCGAAAACACCGGCACCTCCACCCTGTACCTGCTTTGCCCCATGGCGGTGGACGACGTGACCACCGAGAGCGCCGATGCGGCGGTCTTTGTCACCGACCTGTCCAACACCGCCGGCGTGTGCTGCGAGAGTCGGGCCAAGAACACCAGCGGGTCCTACTACACCGGCGGATCGAGCTGCACCTCCACCTCGGGGTACTCCAGCAGCTATGGCTCCGTCTCCCCGGTCGTTCCCGATGTGGATTACACCTTCACCCACCGGTACTTCTACTGCTCGGTGCCCCACAACGCCGGACTGGGAACCAGCGAGGTCCGCACCTTCCGCTGGTGATTCCTTGGAGTTGAACCGTTGACCCCGCCGGGTGGGACCTCCAAGAAGGGGGTCCCATTCGGCAAAAACCTTCACACTTCATTGATTTTATTGGAGATACCATGCCTGTTTCTCGCCGTCCCCTCCCTATCGTCCCCCTGGTCCTCGCTGCCAGCACCCTGTTGGCAGGCGGCACCTGGTTCCTGTCCTCCTCATCTCCTGAAGCTCCCTTGGAGGCCCCGGGCGAGGGAGAGGCCCCGGCCTCTGGAGCCCTCCGTGGAGTGACGGCCCAGGCCCCCCGTTCCCCCTCTCCTTCTCCCCAGAGAGTGGAAGAGGAGGACGCCCTCCCCGCCTCCGCCAAGGAGCGATTGGAAGCCAGTGACCGCTCCTCCGATCCCCTGGAGGCCGCCCGGGAAATCTCCCGAGACATGGGCGAGTACCTGAAAACCGAGGACCGGGATGGACAGTGGGCAGGCGAAATGCGCCAGCGCTTTGATGGGTACTTCCTCCCCGATCGTCTTCCTGGGGTGACCCTGGCCTCTTCCGATTGCCGGGCCACCTTGTGCAAGTTGGAGGTGGACCTCACCGATGAAAACGCCAAGGAGAGTTTTGACGCCACCATGTCGGCCCTCATCGACCCCGAAGGAGAGGCCTTCGTACACGTGGAGGGAGAGGACGACCGGCACATCGAGGTCTACCTGGCCCGGGGCGGTCACACCCTGCCTTCTTGAGAAAAACCCCTTCCCCCCGCCCTGCTTCGTTTTTCCCTTCCTCCCCCGTCCCTCAGGCCCCCTCCCCCTTCCCCAGAAATCTCTCCAACCAGCCCAGCACCTCTCCATACCAGTGGAGGGAATTCCCCGGAGCGAGGATCCAGTGATTCTCGTCCGGGTAGTACACCAGGCGGGCGGGAACCTTTTTCGCCTTGAGCATTCCATACAAGGCCAGCCCCTGACCCACCGGCACCCGGTAGTCCTTCTCCCCGTGAATCACCAGGGTGGGGGTGCGGTAGTTCTCGGTGTGGGAGCGGGGATCCCACTTCTCCACCGCCAAGGCGTCGGCGGGCAGGTTCCAGGGGGCTCCCCCCAACTCCAGATCCACATCCTGGGTGATGTCCGAAGCCATGAAGTTGGCCAGATCGAAGCACGCCGCGTGAGCCACCGAGCACACGTAGCGATGGGAGAACGTGGGAATGAAGCAGGCCATGTAGCCCCCAAAGGAGCCGCCGGCGATGGCCATCCTCTTCTCGTCCACGATGCCCTGGGCCAGCAGCCAATCGGTGGCCACCTCCACGTCAAAGGGGGCCACCTCACCCCAATGTCCCAGGATGGAGCGGGCAAAGGCGTGGCCATAGGAGGCGGAGCCGTGGAAGTTCACCATGGCCACTGCGTACCCTCGGGCCGCCACCACCTGGGGATGCCACCGCCAGTGCCAGTGATCGGCGAAGTAACCGTAGGGACCTCCGTGGATGAAGTGGACCAGGGGCAGGGGCTTCTGTCCGGTGTCTCCAGGGGGGCGCAGGAGGAACATCTGCACTTCTTCCCCGGCGAAGCCAGGGTATCGGATTTCCTCGACTTTTCCCCACTGAATCCCCTCCACCAGGGAGTCGTTGAAGGCCCCCATCCGATGAGAAGGGCCGGAGGAAGCCTCCATCCACGCCACCTCGGGAGGATGACAGAGATCATCCCAGGAGAAGAACAGGCGGCCCCCGGCGGGGCGCACCGCCGACACGGTACCGGGGGTGACCAGGAACTGGGGGACGGCCGACGAGCCATCCACCGGCACGAGACACAGGCGGCTACACCCCTGATCCTCCCCCAGGAACACCACCGTCTGAGCATCCAGGAACTCCCACCCTTGGGCGGAGCGATCCCAATCCGGCAGCAGCACCCTCTCCTGCCCGGTCAACCGATCCCGCAGCACCATCCGGGTGTTGGCCACATACTCCAGGGCGGGACGGCGGCCGTAGAGGAGGAAGCGCCCATCGGGGCTGTAGCGCGGTCTGTTGAACTCAAACGCCGGATCGACGGCAAGGGGGCTCACCTCCCCGGTGCCCACCCGCGTCTGGTAGATGCCCAGGCTGGCGATCTGGAAGGGAGGCTCGGCGACGATGGCAGCAAAGGCTGCTTCCTCCCCGGTGGGATCCACATCGTAGGAGCCGTCGGGGTCCATGGGATCCCACAGCTTGTGGCAGGTGGGGGTGAGATCCCGCACCTCCCCACTCTCCCGGTCGATCCGGAACAAGTGACTGACCTCCCCATCGGTGAGCCAGTGGTCCCAGAAGCGGTACATCCGATCCTCGGTGACCCGAGCGGTGGATTTCTCCTTGGGCAGAGCCTCGCTGCGGGCCCGAGTGCCGTCCAGGTCAGGCGCTTGCCGATACACCGAAGATCGCACCACCACCCCGGAGCCATCGGGAAGAAAGCGAGGATCGCCAGCCCCCAGGGGCAGACGGGTCAGCCGTCGCGCCTCGCCTCCTCCCTGGAGGTCGAGGAGATGAAGCTGGGGCTGCTTTTCTCCCGACGGAGTCCGCAAAAAGGCCAGCCACCGCCCATCGGGGCTGAGAGCAGGATCGCTGGCGGATTCCCCCTCTTGGGTGAGGGGGTGGGCAGGACCCCCATCGGTGGGCACCCGGTAGAGGCGGGTGAGAACCCGGTTCAAGGCGAGGTCGGCGGAACCCACCGACACGATGGCAAAGGAGCCATCCGGGGAGGGCTGGGGAGTCCCCACCCGGTGGAGGCGCCAAAGAAGAGAGGCATCAAAAGCGGTCATGGAAACCTCGCCCGACGATGCGGGCCTGGGCTATGGGGGAGAAAGAGAGAGGGCGGGTAACGAATTCCCCTGATAGGGACAGGGAGGAGGGTCGGGGTTGTCAGGGCATGGCGGGGGGAGGTACCGCGACGGGAAGACCGGCTGCGGCCGCCATCTCATCGGGGGTCATGATGCCGATGGTGTTGGCCCCCGCCCCTTTGGCAGTGTCCATGGCCGCCACACAATTCCCGTAGGCCGCGTCGTCATCCGCCTCGAAGAAGACCACCTTCTGGGGAGTGCGCTTGATGAGGGCGGGGAGCTTTTCCTTGAGGGAATCCAAGGTCATGGGCTGGCCATTCAGGTCGATGGTCCCATCGGAGGCGACATGAAGGACGAGCTGTTGCTGGATCTGATCCGGGGGCACCATCTCGTCCGACTTCTCCGGCACCAGGATGGGCATGCTCTTGGTGAGCAGCGGGGTGATCACCATGAAGATGATGAGGAGAACCAGCACCACGTCCACCAGAGGCGTCACGTTGATGTCGCTCTGGATTCCTCCCTTGCCAACCTGGAACGCCATGGGCTACTTCCCTCCCGAGGTCTTTTTGGCGTCGTCCTTGACGAACTCCTGGCTTTCCTTGTCGGCCATCAACCCCACCTGGCGGGCTCCCAGCTTCTGGGTCAGCTCCATGGCCTTGCGGACATCCCCATAGCGTCCGTTGACATCGCCTCGGATCATCACCGGCTTGTTGGGTTCGCTGGCGAACACCGGCCCCAGTCGGGCCCGGAAAGTGTCCTCGTCCACCAGATCGTGGTCGATGTACAGCCGGCCGTCCTTGCCCACGGTGATGATCACGTCGTCGCTGCTGTCTTCCTTGGAGGAGGCGTTTTGGAGCTTGGGCAGCTCCACCGCCTCTCCCTGCTCCAACATGGGGGTGATCACCATGAAGATGATGAGGAGGACCAGCACCACGTCCACCAAGGGAGTGACGTTGATCTCCGCCTTGGCGCCCCCTTTGTTGCCGACATCAAAAGCCATGTGGGGAGTCCCCTCTAGCTCGCCTTGGCGGCGGAGTTCTCCAGGAGTTGCTCCCGATGCTTGGCGAAGTAATCCACCATCTCCGAGGTGGAGTTGTTCATCTCCACCCCAATGGCGTCGATTCGGCCGCTGAAATAGTTGTAGATCCACACGGCGGGGATGGCGACGATGAGACCGAAGGCGGTTTCGATGAGGGCTTCGGAGATGCCCCCCGCCACCGCGCCAATTCCAGCGGACTTGGCGGCGGAGATCCCGGCAAAGGCGTTGATGACTCCCAGCACCGTGCCCAGCAATCCGACGAAGGGGGCGGTGGAGGACACCGTGGCAATGACGGTCATCCCCCGGCGAAGGGCCAGGGTCTCCTGGGAGACCGCCCGGTCCATGGCCGACTTGATGGTGGCCAGATCGGCGTCCAGGCCGTGCTTGTCCCGAACGTCGTTGAAGTCGTCGATGGCGGCCTTGACGATCCGAGCCAGGTAGGAGTGCTTGAATTCGTCGGTGCCGGCGATGCGGGCGCTGTTGGTGATGTCCAGATTCTTCAACAAGGACGCTACTTTATTGGCATAGGCCAGGCTCTGGGCCCTGGCCTTGTTGAAGGCCATGATCCGGTCGGCGGCAACGGCAACGGTGGCCAGGCTCATGAGGAGGAGGACCACCGCAACGGCGATGGCGTCCGGCCCCATGTGACCAATCATTGAAGTAAGGCTCATATCCATGACGATTCCTGGCTCCTGACCTCTCCCCTGCGCCTGAAGGGCAGCGCCTCGGGAGGGGGCTCTACTGGAGGTTGAACTTGTACCGAATGGTGACTCGCGCCCGAGAAACCACGTTTCCAGAGCGATACGGTTCGCAGACTTTCTTGCGGGCGGCGGTCAGGGCGGCCTGGTGGAAAATGGTGGGGCCACTCAAGACCTTGGCGCTCTCCGGGCGACCGTCGAGTCCCATGATCATCTCCACCTTCACCTCACCGGTGATGCTCTGCTTGCGGGCCAGGGGAGGATACTCGGGGGAGACGGCGTCGGTGCAGCGGAGCTGGCCTTCGCTGATATCGGCGATGCCACTCCCGGTTCCCCCCAGGACTCCTCCCACCACTCCCCCTTCTACCCCGCCAATGACTCCGCCGATGACGCCGCCAATGACGCCCCCTTCCACGCCCCCATCGACCCCTCCATCCTCAGGCTCTTCGGGAACGTCGGTGGGAGTCTCCTCCACCGGCACCACCTCGGTGGGCTGAACGATTTCGGTGGGGGTGACCGGGGTGACGATCTTGGTCTTGGTACGAGACGTGGACGCGGGAGGAGGAGGGGGAGGAGGGGGAGGAGGAGGGGCGTAGAACTTCACGTCCACCACCTCATTCAGCTCCTTGGCCACCTCCCGGGCCCCCAGAAACACCAGCACCGCCACCAGGACGGCGTGAACCAGGGTGGAAACCACCAGCCCGGCGGGGTTCCGGCGGCGATCCTCCAGGGTGTGTTGAGTGGCTTCAAACAAGGAGTTGACCTCGCGTTTCCGGGGATGGTCCCGGGGGAACGGCAAGGGTGGGGAGGATAATCAGAGGCCCCTCCCTTGTAAAGAAGAGATTCCGGGTCCCTTCACTGTCGAAGGTGACGTTCCGTCCTCTGGAGCCAGGAGTCCAGCGAAAGAGACAGGGATTGACGGAAACTTTGCCAACATTCCCTCGCCTGCCGAGGGGCCATTGGCTATAGATCACGAGCTTGTCCCGCCTCAGGAGCGTCACGCCCTCCTCTGTCTCGACCGGCCCCCCTGGAGATTCATGACCCCTCGCCTTGTCTCCGCTCTCCTGGCAGCCGCCTGCTCTTTGAGCCAGCCCGCCGCCGCCTCATCCCTTCCTGCTCCCCGTGGGGCGGGCCTGGAAGCCCTTCGGCACGACCGGGCGGCCCGCTTGATCTCCGAGGAGACCTATGTCCGTCAGTTGGCGGCCCTCCTGTTTGAGGATGCCTCGTTGGACCCCCGTTACGCTCCGGTGGAGGGGATCTTGCCTCCCCACCCCACCTGCGGAACCGCCCTCCTCCTGGACCTGAAGAACAAGGCGTCCCTCCTCCCTCCCGGCCCCCTGCAGGAAAAGGCCCGGGCCCTGCCGGTCATGGAGGTCAATCCCCCCGCCATGGGGGCCTCCCTTCCCGCCAAGAACGAATGCTGGGACATGCAGGATTTGGGGGACATGCTCAACGATTACTACGGGTTTCCCAACCTGACCTACAACGAGGACGACTCGACTGCGAACTTCACCTACGGCTGGTCCTCCAGCGACTCCAAGGTCACCGACAGCCTGGTGAACACCATGACCGACGCCGCCGAGCTGTCCTGGGACACCGAGATCGACGGGGACATGGACTTCGAGGCCCCCACCGGGTCCAGCAGTCGTTACATCCAATTGCTGATGGTGGACTTCCCCAGTTCCTGGAGCGGGGTGGGGGCCTTCACCACCGTGGCCAGTTGCGGCACCGCCGGCTACGTCCCCTTCATCATCTTCAACACCGAGACCTTCAGCTACGGCTCCTATGCCGATGAATACTCGGAAGACACGGTGGCCCACGAGTTCAACCACGCCTCTCAGTTCGGCTACGGGGTGTTCAGCGGCAATTCGGACGGATGGATCTGGGAATCTACGGCGGTGTGGTCCGAGGACAACGTCCACGACGGCAACAACACCTATGCCGACTTCCTCTACTACTTCATGGCCTACCCGGAGGTCACCCTGACCGAGGCGGGTACCGGCATGGAATACAGCCATTTTCCCTTCCTCCGGTACATGCAGGAGTGGCTCGCCGATGGGGATCCCAAGATTGTAGAGAAGCTCTGGGGTGACAACGACGGCAGCGCCACCTCCACCTTCCAAAGCCTCCTTCCCGACTACGGAATGTCGTGGCAGGAGGCCTGGGCGGACTTCAACGGCAAGATGGCCGCCCTGGACTTTGAGGAGGGGGATTACTGGGGCCAGATCAATGATGCCATTGAGGACTACTACGGCATCAACATGTACATGGACACGGTGACCAACTTTCCGGCCGAGGACAACATCGGCAGCAACCAGGGTCCC
>CAYRTW010000123.1:7380-16291 GCA_964426935.1 uncultured Rickettsiales bacterium | reverse complement strand
CCATTGTTGTGGAAAGAGCGGTGGTGTTCAGCGACGGAGCCCTGGTGCGCCCCGAGTCCATTCGAATCGATGGCCCTGCCGTGGTGGGCGCCAACGTGCTGCTGCCTTTGAAGGGATTGCATCTCCAGACCAACCTGGAGAGGGCGCAGGAGCTGGTGGCGGACACCCTGGTGGATCGCGCCCTTCGGGAGTCCCGGGGAGACCGGCAGCAGGCTGCCTCCCTTCTGGGCATCACCCCCCGGGCCCTGGTTCAGCGCCTGGAGAAGAAGCGACTGCCTCACTAATCAGGGGGCCCTCCCAAGGCGACTCCCCTCCCCTCTTTCGATAGACTTGCCTCGTGATCCTCCCCCTTCGGCTTCGGCCCCTTCACACCTCCCTTCTTTTTTTCCATCTGACCCTCCTGTTGGTCCTTTTCGGCCCTCTTCCCAGAGGACACGGGGGCGATTTGTCTCCGCTGGCGGTGTTCCCCAACGGGGCACGAATGATGCTGGCAGGATCGCCCAGGGGGGTTTACGGCACCTTTCGCGGTGAAGGCGCCCTCCTGATATTCCAAGGAGAGGGATGGGAGGTGCGGTATCGCCTGGAGGCCCTTCCCCCCGAGGCCTCTTCCCCCGCCCCTTCCCTGGAGACACTGGCGTCGGCAGATTTGGGGGGAGAGGAGACCCGTGGCCTGGAATTGGGGGTCCTGAGAGGTTGGGGTCCTCGAATGGGAGCCGCTACCTTCTGGCTGGGACAGACAGTGGGAGGGCGATCGGTGGGGCGTCCCCCCGCCCTGGTGGCAGCCGTGGACCTTCCCGGCCAGCGACTCCTGCTGGCCCAGATCACCTTCCCCTGGCAGGACACCTGGAAAGCCAACCGGGACCTGGTGGACCTGTTCCGAAAAACTTCCTTCCTCGCCGGGAGTTCTCTGGCCCCGGAGAGGGCCTCCGTCCCCTCTCTGCCCGTGGTACGGGTGGTGCCGGGGACCTCAGGAAACTCCCGCCTGCTCGCCGAATTCGACCCTTGGAGTCCCGAGACGGGAACCCACCCCGTCGCCACTCGCCCCCTGGAGATGGCCATGCCCAAACAGGGAAAGGCCGTTCTGCACGAGGTCCCCTCCCTGGGCTGGTCGATGATTCCTGGAGGGGTGGCTCGGGTGGAAGGGCCTCACCGTTTGACCCTGAAGCTGTTGGACCTGGGCATTTCGTCTCCCGGGCAGGCGGCCCGAGACTGGCTTCGCGCTCGTTGGGGAGCCGACCTGACCCCTGAGGCCCGTCCCCTGGCCGGTTCTCCTCTCGGCGCCGTACCCCCCGCCTGGGTGGCGGAGTTGGGTACTCGGGAGGGAGAAACCGACGGTCGCTATCACGCCGTGGTTGCGTTTTCCGTTTCCGGTCATACCTTCGGGCTGGAGGTGGGCCCCGTTCCACCTGCCCCCTGGAGGCGGTGGCGTCCCGAGGTGCAGGAAGTGATTCGCTCCCTGGAGATCCTCACCCCTCCCTCCCTGCCTTCTCCCTGAAGGGGAAGGTTTTCCGGGGCCGGGGAGTTACAGAGCGCAAATTCGAACCCCGTCGCGCCCCTGGCGCCCTATCAGGAGGAACTCGCAATGGCTCGATCCACGTTGCTGACCCTGGGAATGCTTGCCGCCCTGGGCATGTCCAGCGCTGCCCTGGTGTCGGCGGAGCAGGAACCCAAAACCGCCGTCTCGGCTCTTCCCACCCCTCCCACTTCGGCGGAATTGAAGGCTGCCCATGCCTCGGCCCGGGACTTGGAAACCGCGTTCATGGACGTGGTAGATCGAATCGGTCCGGCGGTGGTGACCATTCAGGTGGAGGCGGAAGTCAAGCAAGAGCGCCAGATGCGCCGCTTCTTCGGCATTCCCCCGGAATTCTTCGGGGCGCCCCAAAAACCCGATTGGAACGGGGAGGGAGAAGAAGAAGAGGATGAAGGCCGAATGCCCACGGAGCCTCGGGGTGGATCGGGGGTCATCATCTCCTCCGATGGATACATCGTCACCAACAATCATGTGGTTGAAGATGCGGACAGCATCCGGGTGCTGACCAGCGACGACCGGGAGTACAAGGCCGAAGTGCGGGGACGGGATCCGGAGAGCGACATTGCCGTCATCAAGATCGAAGGCAGCAACCTCCCCACGGCCCGTTGGGCCGATCCAGACTCCATCCGGGTGGGGCGATGGGCCATGGCCCTGGGAGCCCCCTTTGGCTTGGACAAGACGGTGACCATCGGCCACGTCTCCGGAATGGGACGCCAGATCGGCCTGCGCTCCATCGCTTTCCAGGATTTCATTCAGACCGACGCCTCCATCAATCCCGGCAACTCGGGGGGTCCCCTGGTCAACCTGGACGGAGAGGTGATGGGAATCAACACCGCCATCTTGGGCATGGGCACCGGGGTGGGCTTCGCCGTTCCCGGGAAGATCGCCCAGAGAGTGGCCGACCAGCTCATCGCCGAGGGCAAGGTCAGCCGCCCCTACCTCGGAGTGCAGGTCACCGACATCACTCGGGAACACGTCGAGGCCTTGGGGCTTCCCGAGAAGGCCGGCGCCCTGGTGCAGTCGGTGGTGAAGGACACCCCTGCGGAGAAGGCGGGAATCGTCACCTCTGACGTGATCACCGTGGTGGGAGGGGAGAAGGTGCGCTCCGCCCAGGAGTTGGTGAACACCGTCGCTCGTCATCGCATCGGAGAAAAGGTGGACATCGAGCTGTACCGGGAGGGCAAGAAGAAGACCGTCACCATGGTCACCGACCGGAGACCGGATCCATCCGCCATGGCCGCTGTTCAGAAGGCCAAAGAGAATGGGCAGCTGGGAATCCAACTGGAGCCTTCCACCCCCGAGGTCAACCGCTCCTTGGGTAGGGATGCCAAAGCGGGAGGGGTGGTGATCAAGGGAGTGTCTCCCTACTCCCCCGCCCAGAAGGCGGGACTCCAGGCCGGAGACGTGATCTTGAAGGTGGAAAATCGGGGAGTGTCCAGCCCCGAGGATGTGGCCCGGACCGTTCGTGAATCCACCAAAGCGGTGGTGGGGATGCTGGTGGAGAGGGATGGGGGGACCTTGTTCATTGCGGTGCGGAAAGTGGAAGCGGACAAGAAGGAGTGACGGAGAGCGGTGGGAGAGCCTGCGGCGGATGACTCCAGAAGGGCTGCGGTGATTGGGAATCAGCTCCCCGGCATCTTCTGTCGATCCCAAGCCAGGAGGCCGTTTCCGGGACGACCCGGGCGCCCAGAGGCCAGGTCCCCCGGCACCATCCACACCTCGTCAGGAATGGGAAAGGGCTGACCGGAGGGGGGAACCTTCGCGGCCACGTCATGAAACACCGGGGCACATAGCTTTCCTCCGGTCTCGTCCTTCCCCAAGGACCACTGTCCGTCGGTTCCCACCCACACGGAGATGGCGATTTCCGAGGACATCCCCACGAACCAGGCGTCCCGATAGTCGCTGGTGGTGCCGGTCTTGCCCACCACCTGACGATCGGGGAGGGCAGCCCTCTTCCCGGTACCGGCTCTCACCACCTCCCCCAACATGTCAAGGGTGCCGTAGGCCGCAGAAGGGGAAAGAACCCCCTCGGTGGGACCTCCGGGCAGGGAAACCCACTCCTCGCTGCCGGAGCGACGAACCCGCTGCCCGGCCTGAACGATGAGGCGGCCGCGATTGTCCAGGACGCGCTCGATGAACACCGGATCCACCCTCCGTCCCCCGGCGGCAAACCCCGAGTATGCGGCGGCCATTTCCAGGGGAGTCACCTCCGAGGTGCCCAGAAACAGGGTGACGTCGGTGTGGAGGACCGAGGACACCCCCAAGGCCCGCGCGGTGCGAACCACCTCGTCAGCCCCCACCTCCATGCCCACCCGAACCGCAGCAGTGTTGTAGGAACGCGCCAGGGCGGTCCGGTAGGTGGTGGCACCGCCGTACTTTCCCCCGTAGTTCTTGGGTGACCAGCCACCGATGGAAAGGGGGCCATCCAGCACTCCAGTCCCCTGGTTCTTTCCCCGAGCCAGAGCCGAGGCGTAGATGAAGGGCTTGAAGGATGAACCGGCCTGGCGCCTCCCTTGGGTGGCTCGGTTGAAGCCCTCCAGGGTCTCCTCGAATCCCCCCACCAACGCCCGCACACGACCGGTCTGGGGCTCCAAGGCGGCCAACGCTCCCTCGGACCAGGGACGAGGATCCACACCCACGACCCCGTCCAAGACATCATCCCCCGGCAACGCATCCTTCTTCATGTCCCCGGCGCACACCTTCAGGATTCTCCCTGGCTGCATCACCTCCCGGAGGGGACGACGAGGATCCTCCGACCCGGGGCCGGCACGAACGGTGCGAACGGCATCCTCCCGAGCCAAGGCGAAGCGCCAGGGACCCGCACGAAGTTCAGGGGCTCCTCGGGCGGGAATCACCATGGCGGGAAAACAGGTGCCCGGACCAGGAAGAAGGACGGTGCCGTCTTTGGAGAGGGGAAGGCCTTCCCCCTGTTGGAGAAAGGCCTCCTTGTCCGCCCCGATGAGGGCGCGGCCGGGTGGCAGGGGGCCTTGGCGCCCCCGGTGACCAGAAAGGCCGTTGCGAAGAGCTTCCTGGGCAACCTTCTGCAGTTCCAGGTCCAGGGCGGTATGGACCTGGAGGCCCGCGTCGAACGCCAGGCGGTCCCCGAACACCCTCCTCACCAGTTGGCGGACGTGATCGGCGTAGGCTCCTCCCTGGCGAACGGTGAGGGCGTCCCGGTCCCTCAAGACTATCGGTGCAGCCAGGGCGCGAAGGGCGGTGTCCTGGTCTACGAATCCCCCCTCCACCATGCGACGAATCACCAACCTCTGCCGTTCCTTGGCGGTGTCCCAGGAGCGGTAGGGGGAAAATCGGGAGGGGGCGGGGATCAATCCAGCGATCATGGCCACTTCCGGAAGGGTCAACTCCGCCGCCGACTTGCCAAAGTATCCGCGCGCCGCCGCCTCCACCCCGTAATTGCCTCCTCCCAGGTAGATGAGGTTCAGGTACAGCTCCAGGATTTCGTCCTTGGACAGTTCTCTCTCCAAGCGAAAGGCGAGAATGGCTTCTCTCAGCTTGCGCTTGTAGGATCTCTCGGGGGTGAGGAACAGGTTCTTCACCACCTGCTGGCTGATGGAGGATCCCCCCTGTTTGACCGCGCCCCCCCGGAGGTTGGAGATCAGGGCCCGCAGGATGCCGGGGATGTCCACCGGGCCATGCTGATAGAATCGGAGATCCTCGGCGGCGAGGAAGGCCCACGGGACATGACCGGGCAGGCTGGACAGGGACACCACGATGCGCCGCTGGAGGTAGAACTCGTCGATGAGGGTGCCGTGGCGATCAAAGATTCGACAAGTGGAGGGGGGACGGTAATCCCGCAGCGCCGAAAGGTCCCGAGGGACTTCCTGGCCGACCTGGTACACCAGCAGAGTGCCTACCCCGGCGAGAACCAGTGCCATCGCTCCACCCACCAGGAGGAAGCGCAGGAGAAGGGCGCGAATCCAGGAGCGAACCATAGGGAGGGAAGGGACTCCGCAACACTGGGGAGGAGAGTTGCTGCGGGAAGCCCCCCCATCCTAGCACTCCCTTTCCCCTGGCATGGCGTCCCTCTCCTCTCCCAGCTCCGATTGGGCCTTCTGATCAGCTTCCTCCTGGCCCTCCTGGGAGCCTGTTCCCCAGAAATTCCCCCCGTGGATCCGGTTTCGTCTCCGGGCTCTACCTCTTCTCACCCCCCTTTGGCCAATCCTCCTCCTCCCCCTCACCTCGCTCTTCTACCGTTTCGGAATGCCACTGAATGGCGCCATGGAGCGGCCTACGCCGCCGCCTTCTCCTGGTGGACGGAGCTGGCCCTTTCGGATGTGGTGGGAGTCACCCTTCTTCCTCGAGATCGATCCTCCCTTCGCCCCGAACCTGGGCTATCGGAGTCCGATGTCCTCCCTTCTGGAGGAGCCCCTGCCCCCGACCCTCCCTGGACTCCGACGGAGGTCGCCTCCGCCTCCCTTCCTGCGGACTTCTTTCTGGCCGGATCGATGGAGAGGCGAGGAAGAATCCTGTCCCTGACGATCTGGAAATGCCCCAGGGGGGAGCCGGCCGCCTGCCGATTTTTCCGTCGGGAGACACCAGAAACCGAGCCCTTTCCCGCCCTGGCTCTGGCGCTGGAGGACGCCGTGCTCTCCATGCGCGCTCTCATCCCCGAGACCTCTCAGGGGGCGTGGGAGAGAGGGGTCACCCGGGATCCGTATGCCTTCCTGTGGCTGGGGCGAGCCGCCTTGCCGTTTTTGCGGGGAGAGGACGCGGAGGAACCCTTGCGCCGGGCCCTCCGCATCGATCCCCGCATGGCCGAGGGATGGATGATGCGGGGGATCCTGGCCTCCTCCAAGGCAGAGACCCCCATCCAGGAGAGAAGAAAAAATCCTTCAGGCCCCTCCCTCCCCGACCCGGCGGCGACACGCCGTCGGGATCCGGCGGATGATCTGGCCCGTGCCGATGTCCTTCGCCCGGGATTCTCAGCAGCGCGGCGGGCCCTGGCGACCCTTCATCTCCAGCAAGGCAGAACCGAGCAGGCCCTCATGGATCTTGCCTCCCTGGCCTCCTTGAGAACCGGGGATCTCCAACTCGCCCTGGAGAGGGCCGATACCCACCTTCTCGGGAGGGACGGGGCCTCCGCCACTGCGGTTCTCGATTCCCTTCCCGAAGCGCTGCGAAACAGCGTCCCGGTGGGAAGGATGCGGGCCCGTGTCGCTGAAGAAGGAGAGAACGTCGAAGAGGCGGAGGCCTGGTTGGAGAGGGTGGTGGCGACCGATGCCCAGGACGGGGAGTCCTTGCTGAAGCTGGCGGCGCTGACCCGACGCCGAGGTGCAAACAGCGAGGCAGAGGCCTGGTATCGCCAGGCTCTCGCAGCGGGAGCGGAGACTCCGGCCCGGGTCGGTTTGATGCAGCTTCTGGGTGAAACGTCTCGCTGGAAGGAGGCCCTGAGCGAGGCCCGGACCCTTCAGGCAGCCCACCCCTCCGAGTCGCGGTGGTGGCGGTGGGCGGCATGGCTCTCCCTGGCCGCCGATGATGCTGGAGAGGCGAGCCGACGATATGCAGCCCTGGCCGGGGACCATCCCAAAGACGGGGAATTGCGCCTGGGGCACTGCGTCTCCTTGATCCGCACCCAGGACTCGATGGCCCATGCCGTTTGCAGCGAAGCTACTCGCATCGATGCCCGAAATCCTCGGGCATGGCTGGCCTTGGGGCTGGCTCTTCAGACCACAGGGGATCTCCCCGGGGCGGCCAGTGCCTCGCGTCGTGCCCTGGCTCTCGATCCTGACCTGAAGGACGCTCAAGCCCTTCTGGCAGACTCTCTTCCCCCCGGGGATCCGGAGGGGAGGAGGGCTCGGGCCCGGAGTCGCATTCCCTGAAGGGGAAGGAGATGCGCTCCTGTCAACAAAACGCCGTGATTACCGGGTTCGGTGGCGGGGATCCGATCCATTTTCCGGCTCTCCGAGTCCCCCCCGCCGGGGCGAGGTCCCCATTCCCTTCTGACGGAGGGAACGGGGCGAGTCCTCTCCCAGGGGATCGGGTCCGGGAGGAGGCGGAGCCTTCCGGGGCGAGGAACCCAGCAGAGCCGCCCGTTCCGCTTTCTCGCCAGCGGTGGGGCGATCCCCCCCTTCCAAGGGCTCTGCAGGAGGGTCGGGCATGGGGGATTCCTTCAACGCGGGAGCCGTGGAGACTGCGGTGAGAGCCTGGGGAGAGAGGATTTTCTCCACGTCCATGTGGACTCGAACCAGGGCGCTCCCTTTCACCATCAGCCAATCTCCCATGACAAAGGGACCCGGCGTGGCTGATGGGCATGACGGAGCTTCGGGGAGGGAGGCGCACAGGGGGGCGGAACCTCGCAAAGTCACCACCCCTCGTGTCCCGGCTGCAATCACCCTCGCGGGTTGACCGGCCACCCACAGCAGCACGTCTTCGGCCCCTGCCTCCACTCCTACCGCCGCCGCCTCTTCTGGCGACAGGGTGGAGGGGACAGGGAGGGGCGGTCCTCCGTCGGGAAGAAGAGAGGCCAGCGACGCCATGGTTGCCAGAGAGCATCCTGCCCGGCTCAGCGGCCCTTCCACATCCTGGGTCAAAATGAGGCGATCCGAAAAAATCAGCTTCTCCAGTCGGGTCAATTCTCCCAGCACTTCGTTCATGCGGCGCAGGTCTGAGGGAAGGAGCAGGGCTCGGGATTCGGAGGAGGCGATGCGGGTCAATTCCAGGGAGCGAGCCGAAGACGCCTGAACCCTTTCCTGGAGGGCCTCCCAGGCCGCGCTCATCCGGGCCCCCAGGGCGATGCGAACAGGGTCCCGACACGGGGAGGGCCTGGCGGGGGGGAGAGACTGAAAACGACGTGCCAGACGGACAAAAAGCCGATCTGCAGCGTCCGCTTCAATGAGGTTGGTTTCCGCCCGGAGCAGCACCTTCTGGGCCTCAACCAGGGAGGGGGAGGGGGGAGGGAGGAGGATGGAAACGGATGGGGAGGACAGAGCCAGGAGAAGGGGGAGGGCTCCCGTCAAGAGCAGTAGAGCGAGGGGGCGCCGCGAGAGAGAGCCCCATGCTACCCCCCGAATGGACCGGGACGGTGCCGGCCCGGTACTCACCGATCCAGGCTCTCCGGCTCGGGAAGATCCGCGCCCACCGGCATCAGACGATCCTTCTCCCCTTCTCCGCGCTCGGGCAGGGCCTCCGGCAACCCTGGATCGATGGCCTCCACAGGGTTTTCAGGGGACGGTTTGCCCGCTTCGGGATCCCGAGGCACCGGCGTCCCCTCCTTCTCTCCGGGAGCCTTGGGGGAACGACCATCCCCGGGACGGGGCTTGTCCCCTGGGTGGCTGGGGGTCCCTTCCAACACCTTCGCCGCGTCCTCCCGAGGCACCGGCGTCCCCTCCTTCTCTCCGGGAGCCTTGGGGGAACGACCAT
>CAYRTW010000123.1:0-7280 GCA_964426935.1 uncultured Rickettsiales bacterium | reverse complement strand
CCCCGGGACGGGGCTTGTCCCCTGGGTGGCTGGGAGTGTTCTTTCCTCCGGGACCTCCTCGGCCATCCACCTTTCTGCGCTCCGGGTGGCGCGCGCTCAGGGCTTCCAGGGTCTCCCCTCCCTCCCCCTGTCCCATGGCCGCCACCGGGGAAACGGCCACCACCACCGCCTTGGCCTTCTCCCTCTCAGACCGGAGCCTCTCCCTTTCGGCATGGGCTCTGTCCCTCTGAGCCTTGAGCTTCTCCTGGACTTCCCTGCGCTCTTCCTCCTTGGCCAGCCACTCTTCCTGGGCTTTCCGAGCCGCTTCCAACCTCTCCTCTCGGGTCACCACATCGATCTCGTCCACCTCTCCGGGCTGGAGGGTCATGGGTTCCCGGGGCAGCCGCGCCTCCTCCGGGTGTCTCCGTCGCCATTCCCTCTCCCTCTCCACCGACAGGGGTTCCAGAAGGGGCTCCTCACCATAGGCGGTTTCGGGAATCTCGAGCTCGTGGGGGAAGGGGGTTCCGTGTCGTTCCCGATGCTGGTCCAACAGATCGAGGGCCACTTCCAGGCGCCCCCTCAACATCATCGCCAGTTTCCAATGCTCCACCTGGAGGGTCTCGGCCACCTTGTGACGCCGCTGCAGGTCGAGCAGATCGGTGGCCATCTGTCGCAACCGGATTTCCGCCCCCCTTGCCCTCTCGGTGTCCCGTCGGAGAAGCATCCTTGCTCCTTCCAACTCCAACTGGATCTCTCCCAGGCGGGCGGCGTGGCGGGCCTCGATCAAATCCAGATCCACCGCCGGAACGGGCTCTCCCGCAGGGATGGTTTCCGCCTTGGCCAGGGCAGCGGCCACCGCTTTGGCCTTCTCCTCACGGGCGGCGGCAACCTCTCCCTCGGCACGAGCCTTGGCCTGTTCCACCTCCCTGCGAGCCGCCATCACCAGCGCTTCGGCCTCCTCTCGGGCCCGACGGGCCTCTTTCAAGTCGCGCCGAAGGGTGGCCGCTTCCTGCTCCATGCGGGCCCGTTGTTCTTCCGCCTGCTCGGCCTTCTTGGACTCCTTGTCAGCCCGGGCCTCGACCCTTCGGGCTTCCTTCTCCGCCAGTTCCGCCCTCTTCCAGTGGACATCCTCCCTGTCCTTGCGGCCGTCCTTCTTCTTCTCCAGATCATGGATTTCACTACGCAGACGCTGAATTTCGTTGCGAAGGGGTTCCTGGCGATTCTTCTGTTGAATGGCCCAAGCGGTCGCAGCAAAGGCGCATACGGCGAAAACGATGGCAAGAAGTGTGGCAAGCATGGAGGGTTCAGGACTTCTGGGAAGGAGCGCGTGCGGGAAACCGCGCCGGAGGGTTGAAGGATTCCCGGGTCCCGCCCCGGGGAGAAAATCAGCCGGTAGAAAGGGGCGAGGGGAGGACGGGGCCATCCCCGGCCGCAGTGACGAAGTGGCAGGCGGCCCGGTGGGTGGAGCCCCGCAAAGTCACCAGGGGAGGATAGGGATCCACGCGGCAAATGTCTTGGGCATAGGCGCACCGGGAGTGGAAATGACACCCCGAGGGAGGGGCAACGGCGCTGGGCACATCCCCGGGGAGGAGGATCCGAGTGCTCTTCTCCCCTTTGCGCCTTCCTCCGGGAATCGCCGAGATGAGGGCCCGGGTGTAGGGATGGAGGGGGTGATCAAACAGCTCATCGGTCTCCGCCTCCTCCACGATGCGCCCCAGATACATCACCGCCACTCGCCGGGAGATGTGACGCACCACCCCCAGGCCGTGAGCAATGAACAGGTAGGAGAGACCCAACTCCGCCTGCAACTCTTCAAGAAGGTTGATGATTTGCGCTTGGATGGACACATCGAGGGCAGACACCGCCTCGTCGCATACGATGAACCGGGGTCCCAGGGCCAAGGCCCGAGCGATGCCGATCCTCTGTCGTTGCCCCCCTGAAAACTCGTGAGGATACCGCTGGAGGTGTTCGGGCTGGAGCCCCACCTGACGAACCACCTTCTCCACCCGGCCGATCAGTTCGCTTCCCCTGGCCAGGCCATGAGCCAGAAGAGCCTCTCCCACGATCTGGGCCACCGTGCGCCGGGGGTTGAGGCTGGAATAGGGATCCTGGAAGATGATCTGCATCTCCCGCCTCTTCAGACGCAGGGCTTCAGGAGAAAGGCCAAACAGGTTCTGCCCCTCGAACAGGGCCTCCCCGGCGGTGGGTTCGATGAGGCGAAGGAGGGTCCTGCCCACCGTGCTTTTCCCACAACCCGATTCCCCCACCAATCCCAGGGTTTCCCGGTGCCCCACCTGGAAATCGACCCCATCCACCGCCTTCACCTGACCAATGGTCTTGAGAAGCACTCCCCGACGAATGGGGAAGTGTTTCTTCAAGCCCCGAACCTCCAGAAGAGGTCCCGAAAAACCGGTCATGAGGTCTTTTCCTCCACTCGGTGGCAGGCCACGTCATGGCCGGGGAGGATGGTGGAAAGGAGGGGCTCCTCCTCGGCGCAGCGAGGGATCTCCAGGGGACAGCGATTGCGGAATCGACAGCCGGTGGGGAACTGCAATGGGGAGGGGACCACCCCTGGAATGACCTGGAGGCGATCCTTGCGGGAGGCGGTGGCGGTGGGGAGGCTCTGGAACAGGCCGAAGGTGTAGGGGTGGAGGGGACGATCAAAGAGGTCCACCACCGAGGCCTTCTCCACCACCTTGCCGGCGTACATCACCACCACCCGGTCGCACACCTCCTCCACCACCCCCAGATCATGGGTGATGAGGAGGACGCTCATCCGGGTATCTCTCTGGATCTGAGCCAGAAGCTCCAGGATCTGGGCTTGGATGGTCACATCCAGGGCGGTGGTGGGTTCGTCAGCGATGAGAAGCGCCGGATCGCAGGCCAGGGCCATGGCGATCATCACCCGCTGGCGCATTCCTCCCGAGAGGTGATGGGGGTGATCGTGAACCCGAGTGCGGGGAGAGGGGATTCCCACCTTTTCCATCATCGCCACCGCCACTTCCAGGGCCTCCTTTCCCGTCAAACCCCGATGGACCTTGACCGCTTCGGCGATCTGATCGCCCACGGTGAACACCGGGTTCAGAGAGGTCATGGGCTCCTGGAAGATCATGGAGATGCGATCCCCTCGAATCGCCCTCAACTCCGACGGCGAAAGGCGAGTCAGATCCCTTCCTTCGAACAGAATCTCACCGCCAGCGTGGATTCCTGGGGGCATGGGAATGAGACCCAGGATCGACAAGGCGGTGACCGATTTGCCGCATCCCGACTCCCCCACCACTCCCAGGGTCTCCCCCGAATGCAGCTCGTAGGACACCCCATCCACCGCTCGGGCGATGCCTCCATCGGTGCGGAACCAGGTGCGGAGATCGCGAATCTCCAGGAGGGGCGCCACGGAAGAGGTTTCCATCACGACCTCAGCTTGGGATCGAGGGCGTCCCTGAGGCCGTCCCCCAGGAGGTTGAAGCTGATGACCGCCATGACAATGACCAGACCGGGAAGGGTGGACAACCACCAAGCCGCCAGGAGGAGCCCCCGTCCTTCGGCGATCATTCCTCCCCAGGTGGCGGTAGGTGCGGGCACCCCCAGCCCCAGAAAGCTCAGGGAGGCGTCGATGAGGATGGCGTTCCCCACCGCCAGCGAGGCGTTGACGATGACCGGAGCCAACGCATTGGGAACGAGATGAATGAACAGGATTCGCCACGAGGGGAGACCCAAGGCGTAGGTGGCCTGGATGAAATCCTGCTCTCGGAGGGACAGGATCTGGGCCCGCACCAGCCGACTCACCCCCATCCACGAGGTAAATCCGATGACCGTCACCGTCAGGTAGATGGAGCGGTTCTGGAAGGCGGCCAGGAGGAACAGGAGGAGCACCAGACCCGGGAAGGACAGGAGGAGATCGGCCAGCCTCATCACCAGCATGTCCCCCAACCTGCCGGTGAAGGCCGCCAGGGAGCCCAGCAGGGTTCCCAAGGTGACGGCGATCCCCGCAGAGACAAAGCCTATGGTGAGGGAGACCCGGGAGCCATACAGCAGGCGGCTGAGCACGTCCCGGGCGTATTCATCGCTTCCCAGCCAGAATCGGGTGTGAATGGGGAGCCCTCCCTCGGGGACGAAGGAGAAGGGAGACCCGGGGGGCAGGAGTTTGTTGGCGACCGGGTCCAACTGGACCTCAAAGGAAAATGGCGCCAGCAAGGGTCCCAGAAGCATCAGCAGGTACAGGGCACAGATGAGGGTCAACCCGACCAGCGCCTGGGGATTCTTGCGGAGCTGCCTCCACACCCTCCTTCCCTCCGATTCGGGACCGGAAGGAATCCCCAAGGAACGGGCATCCCGAAACGCCCATCGCCACAGGAAGAACGACACCGCGAACAGGGCCAGAACCGCCTGCCATCGAGGCCCGCTCGCTGCCGTCCGAAGGGAGGGAGAGACCTCCCCCGAGAGCAGGGAGACCACCGCCGAGAGGGTCTCCACCACCCGATCTCCTCTGCCCACCGCCGTCCCCAGGAGCAGAGAGGAAAAGGCCAGGAGCACCCCTCCCAGTTTCCCTCGTCCCCGCAGCAGGGGACCCATCCCAGGAAGGAGGCACGCCACCACCCTTCCTGCCCCGGTGAGGACCCGGGGAGGAGGAGAAGAATCGGTGAGGTGGCCAGGCTTCGACTCAGCCAAGGCGGATCCGGGGATCGACGACGGCGTAGAGGAGGTCGGCAACGAGGTTTCCCGTCGCCACCATCACCGAGAAGATGAAGGTGAAGTTCAGAACGATGGGGAAATCCTGGCGAAAGATGGCCCCCACCACCTCCCTGCCCATCCCCGGCCAGGCGAACACCGTCTCCACCAGAACTGCCCCGGAAATGATGTGGGGAAGTTGCAGGCCCAAGAGGGTGACGATGGGGAGGAGGGCGTTTCGCAGAGCGTGTCGAAGGATCACCCTGCGCTCCGACAGTCCCTTGGCCCGGGCGGTTCGCACGTAATCCTGGCGCAGGACCTCCAGCATGGAGGAGCGCATGTAGCGAGCGATGGACGCCGATCCCGCCAGCCACAAGGTGGCCACCGGCAGGGCCATGTGGACCAGACGATCCCGGATTTGAGCTGCGGGGCTCATATAGTCGTGCATGACCGCGTCCACCATTCCTGAAGCCGGAAGTACCTTGAGCCAGGAGCAGAAAAGCAGAATCAGCATCAGCCCCAGCCAGAAAGAGGGCATGGAGTAGAAGAATAATCCGACCGCCGTCAGGATCCCGTCCGACCTTCGGTATTGGTTCACCGCCTGGAAGATTCCCAAGAGCACTCCGGTCAGATAAACGAGGCTCATGGCGACGAGGGCCAGGATCAGGGAGTTCTTCAACGCGGGGAGAAGGATTTCTGCCACCGGTCTCTGGTCGTAGGTCATGCCGCTCAGGGTGACCAGAGACCACATCATCCTGACATACTGAACAGGAAGAGGCTGATCCAACCCCAGGTTCTTCCTCATGTTCTCCCGCACGTCATCGGCCATTTCCTCGGAGAGGAACCGATCTTCGGGGCTGCCGGGCATGGCGTGGAGGGCGAAGAACAGGAGGGTCAACACCCCCCAGACCACCAGGATGGCCACCAGCACACGGCGAATCAGATAGGAAAGCACAGCAGGATTTCCGAGGACCGAATCAAGGAATCACCAGGGAGGAGGCGGAGGTGGAGGGCTCTAGTCGGGGTACTTCTGCTCCGCCTTGGGAACCCACCACTCGTTGAGGTGGAACAAGCCAGAGAGGATGTTGATCTGCACGTTCTTGAACCGCTTGTGTACCGCCACCACTTCATCCATCCAGTAGAGGAAGGCGTAGGGCTGGGCGTCGTGGACCCTCTTTTGGAACTCCTTCCAGATGACTGCCGACTTCTCTGCATCGGGTTCCTTCAATCCTTTCTCGATCAATGCGTCCGTTTCCGGGTCGCAATAACCCGGGTAATTGAAGACCCGGGGCTGATCGGGCTTTTCGCATCCCCACATGTCATCGGGGCTGACGAACAGTCCCGCCGACCACCCCGCCAGGATGGCCTCGAACTTCCGGTTCCGCATGTTCTCACCGAAGGTGTTGGCCTCCAGAGAGTTGATCTCCACCTGGACACCGATCTTCTTGAGCTGCTCCTGGATGAGCACCACCGCCTTGGCCCGCCGGGGATTGCCGGTGTTGGTGTCCAAACGGAACTTGAAGGGCTTGCCCCCCTTGTCCACCCATCCATCCCCATCCGAATCCCGCCAGCCCGCCTCGGCGAGGAGGGATTTCGCTTTCTCCACGTTGTGGGCCACCGGCTGGATGTCGGCGTTGTAGGCCCTCTTCAGCTCGGGGGTGATGGTGGACGTGGCGGGACGACCGAAGGTCTCCCCACCGGCGGACAGCAGGGTCTGGATGAGCTGTTCCTTGTCGATGCCATGGGCCAGGGCCTGGCGCACCTTCAGGTCGGAAAACAAAGGATTCCGCAGATTCCAGGCAATGTAGTCTTGAAGACGATATCCCCGGCGATAGAAGTTCAGCTCGGGGTGGCCCGTGCCGGGGGCCTTGAGGCGGGCATAGTCCTCGGGTTGGACGGCCATCAGCAGGTCTGCCGAACCGTTCTCCAACTCCACCAGGCGGGTAGTGTATTCGGGGATGATCTTGAAGATGACGCGCTTCAGATGGGGCTTGCCGGTTTCGGCCACCTTGGGGTTGGCCTCCAGCACCATGGTCTGCCCCTTTTCCCACTTGGCCAGGCGGAAGGGGCCCGAACCGACCGGCTTCTGGCCGAAGTCCAGGCCACGAATGGCCGTCCGCTGATCCTTGGTGGCCAGGAGGGGCTGAAGGATGTGCTTGGGCAGGACGCCCACCCCTCCCGCCTCGGCCATCATGGTCTGCTCATCGTAGGGGTGGAGGAACTTGATGGTGACGGTGTGGTCGTCCACCTTGGTGAAGGGCTGGGGCTTCACCATGTTCTCCAGGTAGCTCTGGCGGGGGCTGTTCACATCCGGGTCGGCAATGAGCTCCATGGTGAACAGATAATCGTCCACGGTCACCGGGGCCCCGTCGGTCCACTGGGCGTCCTTGCGGAACTGGAGAGTCAGCTCGGTGTGGGTAGGATCCCAACTCCACTTTTCCACCAACTGGGGCCGGTAGACCAAGGCCCCATTGTCAAAAACCCCGTCAAAGAGTTGAGGAAAGATCAGCTCCGCCAGGGCCGACGTGTAGGCGTTCTGGGAGACAATGGGAATGAAGAAGTCGGCGTCCTGCTGATAGGCGACGACCAGGGTGTCGCCGGACTCGGGGGTGGTGGGGACCGACGCAACACCC
>CAYRTW010000122.1:0-16356 GCA_964426935.1 uncultured Rickettsiales bacterium | reverse complement strand
CCCCCACTTCACTTTGGAGCTGCTCACCTTGGCCCAGGAGCAGGGATTCATCCAACTCGACCCTGCCGGGCGGGTTCTGTATTTCGACCGCGCCGGCCTGGAAGGCACATCCCCTCCCGACACCATCCAGTCTGCCCTGGTGGCCCGGCTCGATCTCCTTCCTCCCGCCGCCATCGATACACTCAAGGCGGCCAGCGTCGTGGGGGTCGAGGTCCATCGGAATGCGTTGAAAGTGCTGGTGCCCGTCGGTCTGGACGCAGCCTTGGAGCCCCTGATCGACACGGGCTGGCTGGTCCCCCATGAGGCGAGCCTCGTCTTCCCCAGCGTCACCGCACGGGAGGTTGTACACCAGCTTCTCATACGGGATCAGCTCCGCAGGTTTCATGGAGAATTGGCGGCCTGGATGCGCGGAGCAGAAGGGGATCCGGCTGTACTCGCCGATCACCTCGCCCATGCCGGGGAGTTTGTCGAGGCGATCTCCGCCCTCCACCAGGCGTGGCACCGGGCCATGGACGCTGGCCTGCCCCGGAGCGGAGCCCATTTCGCCCAACGGGCTTTGGCGCTGGACGAGGAAGCGCTTGAACTCGGTGCCGCCACTCTTTCCCCGTTGGGGCGAGCCACCTGGCACCAGCGGGTGGCGGAAGCCTGTCGAGGCTTCGGCGATACCCCCCTGGCCATCACTCACCTGGACGAGGCGGCTCGGCTCGCGGGGATCCGTCAGCCGACCACCCTGCGAGCATGGCGACTCCAATTGTTTGTCCAATTGCTTCGGCATGTTGCCGAGAGGGTCTTTCCCACCCGGAGCCGGCCGGGTGACGGGCTGCGTGCCAGCATTCTCAACCTCCTCTCCCTCACCGCCTACCTGCGGGGGCAACCGGCTGAGGTCTTGCTTGCCAACGCAATTCAGGCGGTGAGACTGGGATGGCGCACCCCCCCTGTGCAAGTTGCCACCCCGACCCCCGCGACCACTGCCCTCGCCAGCAGCATGTTGTCCATCGCCACCAGCGGCTGGCCCAGACTCGCATTTGGATACGCGGCAGAGGGAGTCCGTCGTGCTGAAATGGCAGGGGACCTGCGCGAGCGGGTCGATGCCGAACTCGGTCCGCTGATGCTCTCCCTGGCCCACGCTCGCTGGGGGGAGGTCGACGCGCTGCTCCTCTCCGTCCTTCCCCGGCTGAGGGCCTCGCGAAGTGACACCCTGTATGCGGCGTTTTTAGGGCTGTTCGCTTGCGCGGACCTGTTCACCGGGCAGGTGGAACGCTGTGCCCAGCGCTGCGACGAGATGATCCGCCTCTCAGAGCACGAGAGCTACCTGCAGGCGCGTGGCTGGGCCAGGAACATCCAGACTTCGTTGGCGCTCCTCGCCGGAGATCCTGAAGGCGCTCTTCTCTGTGCGGACGAGGCCCAGGCGATCCTGGAGCGAAGGCGGGAATCCGATTACCTGGCTCCTCGGGCTCTCAGGGCTCAAGTCGCACTGTTGCGCGGGGATCTCAGCGCCGCCCAGGCGGAGGTGGCTGCCCTTGAGCCGGCGCTGGCGTCCGAGCTGGTGGGGGTGACTGCACTGGAAACAATTGCCACGCCTGTCGAGGTCCATTTGCGTGTGGCAATGGCGGGTGATAGGGAGGCACTGGCCCGAGCGGACCGGGCATTCCGGCTGTTGCGCATCTACGTGAGGCAATTTCCGGTGGGGAAGGCCCGGCTGCTTACCTTGGAGGCCATGAGGACCCGCGCGAGGGGAGGGCGAGGGGAGGGTCTCCTCCGGCGTGCTGCAGAGTTGGCGCGGCGTCGCGGCCTGCCGATAGAGGAGCTCAGGATCGCCGAGTTGGGGGTGGGCGATGCCGCTCCCCTTCAGGCCATGCTGGCCCGGGGATGGCCTCCCCAACCCGCTGCGGGGCCCTTGGCAGACCCCTTGCGATGGTAAGGAATCGTCCAACCCATGGCGCAGGCTGTCTCCCCTGCAGACCTTCCCGGTGGCGCCAGGCAAATCCCTTTGTCGCCCTCGCCTTTCTTGCTCTCCTCCTCCTGGGGGAGCGCAGCGCCCTTGCCGATGAGGTTGCCCTCACCTTCGATGACCCCCACCTGGAGGCCACACCCCGGTTGACGGCCCCTGCCCGCGACCAGGCCATTCGTGATGCGTTGGCCGGTGCGAGACTCCATGCGGCGCTTTTCGTCTGCGGGATGAGGGTCGACAGCGCTGAGGGGGGCGCGCTCCTGAAGGCGTGGTCTGAGGGGGGACACCTTTTGGGGAATCACTCCTGGTCCCATCGCTGGTTCGCCGGACAGAAGATTCCCGCCGTGGACTTTGCCCAGGAAGTGGACCGGGTGGACACCCTGATCCGCGCCCTGCCCGGGTACATCCGCCTGTTCCGGTTTCCCTTCCTCAAGGAGGGGGCGAGCGGGGAGCGTCGCGACGCACTGCGCCAGATCCTGGCCCAGAGGGGGTATGGGAATGGCACCGTCACCATCGACGCCTCCGACTGGTACGTCGACCAGCGTCTGCGGGAGCGCCTCGCCCAGGATCCCAAAGCAGACGTAAACCCCTACCGCGACTTCTACGTTCGCCATGTCCTGGAACGAGCCACCTTCTATCGGGGGCTGGCCCGGGAGGTGGTCGGTCGGCCGATTCGACACACCCTGCTGCTCCATCACAACCTGCTGAATGCGATGTTTCTCGGGGATGTCGTCCACGCGCTGAAGAAGGACGGTTGGACCCTGATCGATGCCGACAAGGCCTATCAGGATCCCATCCACACCACCCTTCCTGACATCGCTCCGGCCGGGGAGAGTCTGGTGTGGGCTCTCGCCCGCCAGAAAGGGGGGATCGAGCTGCGCTACCCGGCAGAAGACGGTGAGTACGAAAAGCCGGCCATGGACTCGCTGGGGCTCTAGATTTCCTCGGGAATCCCGACCGGGATGCTCGTCGGGAAATGTGCGGGTAGGAGGCGACTCGGGGATGTTCGTCCCAACCCGCACCCGTTGCTCGATTTATCAAACCATGTGGGCCCGGGAAGGTTTCATTTGGCGGGGGATCATTCTACCTTCTCCCCGTCGCTTCCCATATGTTGGCAGCGGCAAGGAGTACTCCATGGGCCGTGCAATCGCTGCTACCGCACTCAACTTCTTTTTTCCCGGCGCCGGATATCTGCTCCTGGGCCACAAGGTTCCCCTGGCCATCGCCTGGCTGGTGGGGGTGATCGGTCTGACCTATGTGGAGTTCGGCATCCAGACGGCGGCACCGGCCTATTACCTGCCCATGTTCGTAAGTGTCCTGATCATGAACACCGCTTTTGCGGTGGATGCTTGGCGGGTGGCTCGGCCCTGATCTCCAGGCTCCTGGTTTCAGCAGGGTGCTCCTCCCTCGGGGATGGATGGGCGAGGGGGCCCTCATTCCCTCGGAAGAGCGGCGATGTACCGTTGGTGCGTACGTTCTGAGGCCAGCGAGACCCATGTACGAATCCAAAACCCTTCCCCCCATCTCTCGCCCTCGGTTTGCTGGACGAGTGATCCTTCACTTCGCCGCCGGGCTGCTCTTTCTATTCCCCTCCCTCCTCTTGGGCATGGCGGGCTATGGGTACTTTGAGCACCTCGCCTGGCGAGATGCCTTCCTCAACGCCACGATGCTGCTGGGGGGAATGGGTCCGGTGGATGCACCAAAAACGGAGGGGGCAAGCTGTTCGCGGGTCTGTACGCTCTCTACGCCGGCCTGATTTTTCTGGTCACCGCCGGCCTGATCCTGGCTCCCATGGTGCATCGGGTTTTGCACAAGTTTCATTGGGAAGGGGATGAGTAGGGGGTCCTTTTTGGAGAGGGACCCAGGAATGGCTGCGGCACCGAAGGATGGCGCCATGCCCTCAGGGGTGGCTCGTTCGAGTGGCCTGGACCCGCCGCTTGGGCCGGGCCTTGACGCTCGTTTCCACACCCCTCTTCCCACTTCCACTTCCTCCGCCACCCTTGCCGGCAGCGGGGTCGTCTCCTACCATGCCGCCTCCCCGCACCTGGAGTGAGCCGTGCTGCTTCCCATCCGCCGCGCCATCCTGTCTGTCTATCGCAAGGAGGGGATCGTGGAACTGGCCCGTTCCCTCACTTCCCGAGGAGTGGAAATCATCTCCACGGGGGGCACCGAAAGAGCGCTCCGGGCTGAGGGGATTCCCGTCCTTCCCGTTCACCAGGTTACCGGTTTTCCTGAGATTTTGGACGGACGGGTCAAGACCCTGAACCCGCACCTCCTGGGGGGAGTGCTGGCCCGCAAGGACGACCCCGCCCATCGCCACACGCTGGATGCCCACGGGATCCCTTCCATCGACCTGGTGGTGGTGAATCTCTACCCCTTTGAGGAGGCGGTGGCCGATCCGACCTGCTCCGAGGCCCATGCCCTGGAGAACATCGACATCGGTGGGCCCACCATGCTTCGTGCCGCTGCCAAGAACCATGGCTCGGTGGCGGTGGTGGTGGATCCTGCCGAGTACCCTCTTCTCCTGGCGGAAATGGACTCCCACCAGGGCTCTCTTACCCTGGCCACGCGTCGGCGCCTGGCGGGCCGGGCCTTTGCGGTGACCGCCTCCTACGACGCCGCCATCCACCGCTGGTTCCATCGGGAGGAGCCCTTCCCCGAGGTGGTGGTTCAGCCCCTCCTCAAGGTGGCCGATCTTCGATACGGAGAAAACCCTCACCAGAGGGCGGCCCTGTATCGAGACCCCTTCACCAAGGGATCCGGCCTGAGCGACGCCCACCTTCTTTCAGGCAAGGAGATGAGCTTCAACAACTACGCCGACACCGAGGCGGCCCTCGCTCTCCTGGGGGAGTTCCGGGAGGCGGGGGCGGTGATCATCAAGCACGCCAATCCGTGCGGAGCGGCCACCTCGGGGGGGAGCCTGCTTTCCGCCTATGAAGAGGCCCTGGCGGGGGATCCGGTGTCCGCCTTTGGGGGGATCCTGGCCTTCAACCGCCCGGTGGAGGAGGCTCTGGCGGAGCGAATTGCCGAGAGATTCTACGAGGTGGTGCTGGCCCCTTCCTTTACTGCCTCCGCCCAGGAGCGCTTGTCCCGCAAGAAGAATCTGCGCTTGTTGAGCCTGCCCCATCTGGGGGAACCGGGAAACTTTGGGAGGGATTGGAAGAGGCTGCGGGGAGGGATGCTGCTGACCGACTGGGACGAAGGAGGGGAAGAGGAATGGCGAGTGGTGACCTCCCGGGCCCCCACCGACGAGGAGGCGAGGGGGCTTCGCTTCGCTCAAACAGTGTGCAAACACGTCAAGAGCAACGCCATCGTTCTGGCCCGGGAGACCCGCCTTTTGGGGGCCGGTGCCGGCCAGATGAGCCGGGTGGACAGCGTGGAGTTGGCAGTGCGAAAGGCGGGACCCCGGGCACGGGGGGCCGTCCTGGCCAGCGACGCCTTCTTCCCCTTCCCCGATGGGCTCCTGGCTGCCGCCGACGCCGGAGTGACCGCCGCCATCCATCCCGGGGGGTCGGTCAAGGACGACGAGGTCATTGATGCCGCCAACGCGCGGGGGATGGCCATTGTGCTGACCGGAGTGAGGCACTTCAAGCACTGAAAGAGGAGCGGCGCTACCGGATTGGCTCCGGGTTTGACCTGAACGCCGTCATGGAGACGGGCCGACTACACATGCACACACACATATGTGTATCATGTCTCCATGACGATGACCAAACGTGTCCAGGTGCTCATGGAGCCCTCCGAGTATGAAGTATTGGAGCGCCTGGCTAGAAAGCGGGGGGCTTCCGTCTCGAACCTGATGCGTGAAGCCATGCGGGAGCAGCTCCTCCTCCCATCCGGCGCGTTTGTACACCAGGAGGCAGCGCGACAGTTCTTGGGATTGTCAGACTCACCGCTGCCCTCCTGGGCGGCCCTGAAGAGCGAAATCGAAAATCGCCGTGGCTAGGGTATTCCTCGACACCAACGTCTTCCTCTACGCGGTCGGTGGAGAAAGCCCGTATCGCCAGGCCTGCAGAGATGTGCTTCTGGCGGTAGGAAAGGGAGATATTGATGCTGCGACCAGCAGCGAGGTGCTCCAGGAAGTCCTTCATGTACGCACCCGTCGTGTGGATCGGAACGATGGCCTCCACGCAGTGCGTAGTGCGGCCGCGCTGGTGGCGGAAGTGCTGCCGGTGACAGGGGAGGACGTCCTGGCAGCCTGCAAGGTTCTTGAAGGGCATCCGCAAATCAGCACCAGGGACGCCTTGCATGTGGCCGTCATGAAGGGGGCGGGGATGGACACCCTGATTTCGATCGACCGGGATTTTGACACTGTCCATGGCATTCGGCGCTTGGATCCCAGGGACGCCTCCTGAACGCCCAGCCCCATCCATCCTTCCCAGTGATAAGGGCTGGCCACCCGCCCATCTCTTAGGAGCCTCCCGCCGGGGAACCGCTCTTCCCCACTCCCCCTCTTTTTATCCATGGCAAGAAACCGAGGGGTGGTGTTTTCGTCAGAATCGGTACAATCAGGAGGCGCGGGGGCCTTTCCCCGATGCGGAGCCGTCGCCGGGCAGCCCCTTTCTCCGGGCAGGGGCGTCGGCGTGTTGGGGGTCAGGTCAGGGCATGGAGAGGGTCAACGCCATCTGCTTCAACTGCGGAGCCGCCATGAAGGCTTCTCCCGACGAGTTGATCCCGGTTTGCGGGCGATGCCGGGCGGGCAAAAGCAATGAGTCGGGGGAGATTTCCGCCCGTTCCACCCCACGGCCTCGTCCTTCGGCGGGTTTCCTCACCCCATCCCCGCCCCCCGCCTCCCGTTCCCACCGAGGATCTCCCCCATCGTCTCCGCCGCCATCCCCCGGGTCAGGGGGAGCGGACGCTCCGGAGTGGATGGTTCGCAAAGGGGATGGCCAAGTCTATGGTCCTTTTCCCGCCTCGATGCTGAGGGAGTGGATCCGCACCGGCAAGCTCCTGGCGGATGAAGAGGTGTCCCGGGTGGGAGGGGCGTGGCGGTTGATGGCTCAGCACGAGGAGTTTGGTCGCCACTTCGCCCAGGTCTCCTCGGGTCGCCCTTCACAGGCTTCTCACCCACCCCAAAGCCTGGACTTCCGCATCCGCAAGCCCATGCCCATGGCGGTGGAGAGTTCCTTGCGGGGAGCCGTGGCCCTGGCGTTCATGGTGGTGGTGGTGGTGGGAGTCTTCGTCGCCGTTCGGAAGGGAGTCTTTCTGGTTCCCGAGGAGTTGGTAAGCCAGACGGCTCAGCTCGCGGGGCAGATCACCTCCTCCGCTTCTCCTGCTTCCCCTCCCTCTCCCAAAGCTCAGGAAGTGACCGCCATGGTGGCCGAGCTTCAGAAGGAGCATGGGGTAGCAGAGAGTCGGTCGGCCCGCCTGTTCTGGCTGCGAGGCCGGGAGGCCATGCGAAAAGGCACCATGGGCGGCCTTCGGGAAGCTCGCCTGGAGATGGAGAGGGCCGTGGCCACCGATCCCTATCAGCCCCTTGCTCTTTCCGGGCTGGCCGAGGTCTACAACCGCCTGTTCCTGATGGACCCAACCCTGCTGACCCTTCAGCAGAACTCCTTCTACTTCATTGAAAAAGGAGCCGCCCTGGGGGAGTACGGAGCCGAGATTCAGAGGGCCCGGGCCTGGTTTCTGCTGGCTGCGGGACATCCCGACGAGGCGCTGATGCAGGTGAAGGCGGCCATGAAGGCGGCCGTGGATGATCCCGAACTGGAAGTGCTTCTGGGAATGATTCTGGTGGCCAAGGAAAAGGGGCTGGGGAAGGAAGCGGCGGAGGCCTTCAACCGGGCCCTCACCAAGGATCCCACCTTGCATGAGGCTCACTACCAACTGGGAATCGGGGCGCTGACCGGAGGGGACCTCTATCGGGCCGAGGAGGAGTTTCGCAAGGTTCTCGCCGTGCAAAAGGGGTCCGCTCGGGCCCATGAACAACTGGGGAAATTGCTGGAACAGGCGGGGGATCTAAAGGAGGCGACCTCGGAATACGGCGCGTCCGTTTCCCTTCAGCCCGATCTTCGTCCGGCGGCCCTTTCCTGGGCTCGCCTCCTGTATCAAACGCAGGGTCGCCCCGGGGAGGCGGCGGCGGTGTACCAGCGGATACTCAGGGGGGGAGGGGAAGCCCTGCCCTCTTCCCAGAGGCGGGAGATCCTGGGGCATCGGGCAGCGGCCTTGCGGAGCGCCGGCAATCTGGAGGAGGCAGTCATCGTGGCCCGGGAAGCCCTGGCCCTGACCCGCGAGGATCCCCTGGCTTCCTTTGTCCTGGGGCAATGTCTTGCCGATCAGGGAAAGCTGGCGGAAGCGGCGTCGGTCCTTGCCCGTGGGGAGGGCTCCTTGGGGGAACTCTCTCCCGTGGAGGAGGCCTGGTATACGGTGGTCCAGGGGGAGGTGGCCCGCAGAGAGGGCCGATTCATGGATGCCATTTCTGCTTATGAGAGGGCGCTGGATAGGGCTCCCCATCTGGTTCCTGCCTCTCTGTTCCGGGGAGGGGTCTACATGCAGATGGGACAGAAGGCGGACGGGGTGAATGCCGCCCTGAGCCACGCCCGCAAGGACCCTCTCCTGTGGAAGCGCCCCTCCCGGCCGGGGATCCTCCTTCCTCCCGTTCCCGACTTCGGCTGGGTGCAGGAGGCCTTTCGAGAGGCGGGGAAGGAGGGGGTGTTCGACCCTGAGCTCACCGCCGTCCTGGCCGCCGTCTCCTACCAGAGCGGCGACCGAGCCGGGGCACGTCAGCAGGCCCAGATGGCGCTGAAGGATGATCCAGCCCAGCCGGTAGCCCTCCTGTACCTGGGTCTCCTGGACTTGGATGCGGGAAATTTCCCCAGCGCCGTCTCCCGCTTCGAGGCCCTGGTGGATGTTCAGCGGGACGTGGCGATTCATCACATGTTCCTGGGATTTGCCCGGTGGCAGGCGGGGGATGGAACTCGGGGCGAGGAGGATCTGCGGCGAGGCTTCGCCCATGATCGGAATCTGGCCATGGGCCACTGCTGGCTGGGGGGGATCCTCAGTGCCAGGGGGAACACGGCTGAAGCCCGAACCGAACTGAACACCTCCTTGACGCTGGCCCCCACCTTGCTGGAACCACCGTTGAGCCGGTACAAGGCCCGCCTGTAGGCCGATCTGCGGGGCCGATCTCCGCGAGCCCATTTCCGAAAGGTTCCCCATGAAAGTCCTGGTGGTGGGTGGAGGGGGCAGGGAGCACGCCCTGTGCTGGAAACTGGCCCAAAGCCCCTACGTCGATGCCCTTCTGGCGGCCCCAGGGAACCCGGGTATGGCCGAACAGGCTCGCTGCCATCCTGTCTCCGACGCCGACGTTCCCTCCCTGGTGGATCTGGCGTTGAGGGAGGAGGTGGGCCTGGTGGTGGTGGGTCCGGAGGCCCCCTTGGTGGCGGGGTTGGCGGATGCCCTCACCCAGGCGGGGGTCGCTGTCTTCGGGCCCGGGAAGGGGGCGGCGGAGATCGAGGGAAGCAAGGCATTTGCCAAGGAATTCATGGCACGCCACGGCATTCCCACCGCCCTGGCCCGCATCCACGACACCCTTGAATCCCTGAACGCCCATCTCGCCCAGGTCCCCTTGCCGGTGGTGGTCAAGGCCTCGGGCCTCGCCGCTGGCAAGGGGGTGGTGATCTGTCACACCCGGGAGGAAGCCATGGCCGCCGGGGTGGACTTCATGGAGAGGCGCCTGTTCGGGACCGCCGGGGATCGGGTGGTGGTGGAGGAGTGCCTCATGGGTCCGGAGGTCTCCTTCCTGGCCCTCTGCGATGGAAAGAGGGTCCTTCCCCTGGCGGCGAGTCAGGATCACAAGACCCTGCTGGAGGGGGATCGGGGGCCCAACACCGGTGGAATGGGGGCGGTGAGTCCGGTGCCGGTGGCCACTCCTGCCCTGACTCAGCGAGTGGTGGAGGAGGTGCTTCAGCCCACCGTCTCCGGCCTGGCCCAAGAGGGCCGACCCTTCCAAGGGCTTCTCTACGCAGGGATCATGGTGACTCCTCAGGGCCCCAGGGTCCTGGAGTTCAACGCCCGCTTTGGGGATCCCGAGACCCAACCTCTGATGATGCGAATGGACGGCGATCTCCTTCCCCTCCTGGCGGCGGCAGCGGCTGGGGAGCTGGGAGGCCGCTCTGTGCTGTTCCGTCCCGAGCCGGCCCTGTGTGTGGTGATGGCGTCAGGGGGGTATCCGGGCCCGCCCCGCACCGGACATCCCATTCATGGCCTTCCCTCCCCGTCCCCCACCTCAGACGTGCAAGTGTTCCACGCCGGAACGCGAATCTCTGAGGGGAGGGTGGTGAACAGCTCCGGCCGAGTTCTGGGGGTCACCGCCCGGGGGAAGACCGTCGCCCTGGCCAGGGAGGCCGCCTATCGGGTTGTGGATAAAATCTCCTTTGATGGCGCCCAGTTCCGCCGCGATATCGGCCATCGGAGCCTGGCAGGAGAGGGGGAGTGAAGGGAAGCCCCTCTGGCGTTCTGACTCTCCCCCTGGACATCGCCGAGGAAGAGAGAGTTCTTGCCGGGCTCAGGCGCGGGCAGGTGATTCTTCATCCCACCGAGACGGTCTATGGCCTGGGAGCCCGCCTGGCCGAGACGGAAGCCCAACAGCGAATCTTCGCCATGAAGGGCAGGGGGATGCACCAGCCCCTCCTGGTTCTCATCCCCGACCTCGGGTGGGTGGATCGACTCTGCCACTCCATCCCCGAATCGGCCTGGAACCTGGCCCGAAACCTGTGGCCCGGGCCCCTGACCCTGGTGCTTCCCGCCCGGGACGTTGTTCCTGAGGGGGTGCGGGGAGGTGGGACCACGGTGGGAATCCGCATCAGCTCCCATCCTCTGGTGCGCTGGATGGTGGAATCGGTGGGGCCCCTGACCTCGACCTCGGCCAATCGCTCTGGCCTTCCCTCTCCGCAAAGGTTGGAGGAGGTCACCTTCCTGCCCCCCGGCCCGGACATCATCGTGGACGGCGGGCCTCTTCGGGGTCGGGGCTCCACCATCCTGGGGATGGAGGCGGATGGGTATCGGGTGATCCGGCGGGGGGACCTGCCCCTGGAGGCGGTGGAGAGGTGGGCCCCTGGAAGCCGGATGGATTCATCCGACGAGCCGCCAGCAGCACCCGGCGCATTCTCTCCCGGAGGGCGTCATCGGAGATGAGCTTCAGCCACCCCTCCATTTCTACTGGCAAGGCGGGGAGGCAAGGGGAGGTGGCCGGCGGGGGGCGATTCTGTGCGGGCGACCGGGATCTGCGCCGACAGCGAATGGCGGTGACCCCGAGGATCGGGGCCCTCACCCCCAGTCTGGTAATCAGCTCGGGGGCCATTCCTTCCACCGCCCTCTGCCATTGAGCAGAATCACAGCCGAGAATCAGGCTCCCTCCATCCAGGAATTCCGGTTGACTGTGGCGCCCCACCGCCTCCCCCATCATCTTTCCCCAGGATCTTTGCAGACCCAGAAAAGCCAGCCGCCGAGCCGCTTTTTCCGGCAGGAGCAGGGCTCCCAGCACATCGGTGATGGGAACGGTGGGAGGATGTCCGGGGGAAGAATCGGTCATGCCGGTGCAGCATACTCCGGGAATCACCGGATGCATTCGGTTCCCGAAACCAGGGCGGCTGACCCTTCAGGGTGCTTGGGGTAGGATGCGTCGTGCCTTCCCCTCGCCCCTTCTCCACCCTTGCCCTTCTTCTGTCCTTCTCCCTGCTGGCCACGGTGGGAATGGGATGCGGGTATCGATTCCTGGCCCGAAGCGCCCGACTCCCCGGGGGAGCTCGCACCCTGATGGTGCCCATGGTGGTCAATCACTCGGGGGAGCCGGGGCTGGAGGGGGCCCTGACGGGGGCATGGATCGAGGCGGTGGAGAGAACCGGGGCCCTGAGGGTGGTGTCTTCAGGAGGGGAAACGGTGTTGCGGGTGACCGTTCTGTCCGCCGAAGGGAAGTCCAGGGCGGTCAGTTCGGGGGTCACCACCGCATTGCGTGCCACCCTGGAGCAGGAGGCCATTCTGCAAGCGGCTGGAACCGATCAGGTCCTGTGGCGATCTGGACCGGTGCGAAAAGACGCCGACTACTCCCCTCCTCCCCTGCTGGCGGGAGAGGACTTCTTGACCACCGAGGATCTGCGGAGGCGGGCGCTGGTGCGCGCTGGCGCCCGAGGGGCTGAAGACATCGTGCAGCGTCTCCTGGGAGGTTCCTGACATGGCGTGGAGTCCCAAACCCGATCCCTGGGAGGGGGTTCAAGGGGATCTGGCCGCCCGGCGTCTCCAACCGGTGTATTTCTTCCACGGCGCCGAGCCCTGGCTGGTCGACAGGGCCCGGATCCAGGCCACCGAGGCGGCCCGCCCTTCGGGACCGCGGGGGTTCAACCGGGATGATTTTCAGGGGTCGGAGGCGAGCGCAGATCAGGTGCTGGCCGCTGCTCGCACGGTCCCCATGATGGCTCCCCACCGCTTGGTGGTGGTCCGGGATGCTCCCTCCCTGAAAGGAGATCCCAAGGGCCTCCTGGAGTGGATCCGAAAGCCTCGGGGAGAGGCCCATATTCTCTCTACCGTGCTGGTGCTGACTGCAGGCAAGCTGGGCAAGGAGGGCCTGGGGCCCCAACTCCAAAGGGCGGTGGGCAAGGAGGGCGTGTGCGTCGAGTTCCGCCCCCTGTTTGACAAGAGCATCCTCCCCTGGGTGCGCGGGGAGGCCACCCGTCAGGGCAAACGCCTGTCCGATGAGGGGGCCCGATTCCTGGTGGACATGTGCGGCACCCACCTGGCCTCCCTGTCGGGGGAGATCACCAAGGCCTCCCTCTATGTGGGGGAGAGGCCCGAACTGCGGCTGGAGGATCTGGAGGAGGTGGTGGCGGACCTTCGCATGACCACCGTGTTCGATCTCACCGAGGCCCTGGCTACCCGGGATCTAGCCGGCGCCGTCCTGGCCATTGATCGAGCCTTTGAGAAGGACAGGGATCCCTCCCTCCCCATCCTGGCCATGGTGGCCCGGCATTACCGTCAACTCCTGGGGATTCGGGAGGAGTTGGAATCCGGAACGGACGAAAAGCTGGCCTGTGCCAAAAATGGTGCCAACCCAGGCCTGGCCTGGAAAATTGCTCCTCAGGCTCGCAAGGCTCGCCCCGAGGACCTTCGCCGGGCCCTGCGGTGGACGGTTGGGGTGGAACAGTCCCTCAAGATCTCCCGACTGGAGGGACGGCTGGCCCTGGAAAGGCTGGCGATTCGGATCTGTCAGGGGGGGTAAGGGAAAGGGGCTCTCGGCAGGGGAGGCCATGAGAACAGGGGGAAAGGGGGTGCGGAAGACGAAAGCCTCGTCAGGGAGGGCGAGGAGCGAACACACGCGGCCACGTCCAAGCCCAGTCACCCCGGACGTTGTCCCGGCGAAAGGGCGATCACCGCCAGAGAACCCGCTCAGGAAGCGGAGGCGGTGTTGCCGGCGGCGTTGACGGCCTTGACCAGGCGAGAAATCTTGCGCGACGCGGTGTTGCGGTGGATCACTCCCCGCGACGCCGTCTTGTCGATGATCTCCACCGCCTTGCCCAGGGCTTCCCGAGCGGCGTTGACGTCACCGGAGTCCAGGGCCTTGCGAACCTTCTTGACGTAGGTCCGCATGGTGGAGCGGTGGTAGGCGTTGCGCTCGCGGCGCTTTTCAGTCTGGCGGGCGCGCTTGATGGCAGAGGCGATGTTCGCCACGTCGTTTCTCGATGGTCGAAGGGATGAATGCCGGACATTGGAACAGGACCCAATGCCCAGAGGACGGCGGAGTCTAGAGACCGCTGCGTTTCCTGTCAACGGCGCTGAAAAATCCTCCCATGGAGCCAATGGCGAACCGGTCAGCCCTCCACCGACCCATCGCAGTCCTCGTCGACTCCATTGGGGAGGTCTGGGGCGCCAGGGTAGATGGAGGGGTCCGAGTCGTCGCAATCCCCTTCGTCGATGGAAAAGCCGTCTCCATCGGTGTCGGCGGCAGGGCCGATCTCATCGATGATTCCATCGCAGTCATTATCGATGCCGTCGTGAAGTTCATAGGCTCCGGGATGGATCTCCGAGTCTTCGTCATCGCAATCCCCGGAAGTGGTGGAGAAACCATCCCCATCCTCATCGCTTCCCGGATCGGGTCCGTCTTCGTCCACCTCTCCATCACAGTCGTCATCGGTGCCGTTGGGGGGATCGGGCTGACCGGGATGGAGGGAAGAATCGCTGTCGTCACAATCCCCGTCTTCGGTTCGCCACCCATCTTGGTCCAGGTCCTCGTCGAGGAGGCCGTCGCAATCGTTGTCCACGCCGTCGGCACTTTCCACGTTTCCTGGATAGGCATTGGGGTTCTCATCGTCGCAATCGTCGGCGTCGGCCCCGTCTCCATCCACGTCCTCATCCACCTTCCCATCGCAGTCGTTGTCGACGCTGTCCTGGCTCTCCGGGGCTCCTGGAAAGATGGCGGGATCCGAGTCGTCGCAGTCTTCCTCGGCGAAGGTGAAGCCGTCCCCGTCCACATCGTCGTCAACGAGGCCGTTGCAGTCGTTATCTTTTATGTCGGAGATCTCGTCGGCGCCGGGGTGGCTGGTGGGATCGGCATCGTCGCAGTCCCCTTCCTCCACCGTGACACCGTCCCCGTCGGCATCCTCCGGAAGGGGAGTAGTGTTGTCGTCGTCGGCGGTGGCGTCGTCGTCTGAAGGGTCGGCAGATACGCTGCAGCCGGCGTGAAGCATCGCCCATAGCGCGAGGAAGCAGAAGCAGAGAGGGGGAGGAAGGTGAGTCACGATGAGGGGAGGGTACTCCCAGAGGTCCGTCGGTGCGAGGAGGGGAGAGGAGTCGAAAAGCCCCCGAGCCTCGTCCGATGCCCTCTCCTATAGACCGCTGTATCCCACCAGGAATACGTCGAAATCAGGTTCTTCTACCAGGGTGAGGCCGATGCCCTCGCAGAAGTACTTGTACTCATCCAATTCGGGGTCAAGTGTGGAGGTCTCGTGGGTCTTGATGCAGTGGCTGAAGCTCCCTGCGGGAACCTCCAGAGTCAGGTCCACTTCCACCACTTCCCCCACGTCCTCGGCCTCCCCCAGGTCATACTCCTGATAGTAGGGCTGACCGTCCACCTGGGGGTTTCCTGGCATGACGATCCCGGGAAGGGCGCCTCCCTCCCCCCACTCCCAGGCGCCATGAGTATCCACGCACTCATCGTTTTCGTACTCGCAGGTGTCCTCCCCCAGGTACCACACGTTGCCATCCGAATCCTGGGCAAACCAGTCCCAGGTGTCCTCCACCAGCACGTCGTCCAACAGGGCGGTGTCCCTGACCACCGTGGCGCTCACTCCTTGGATGTCCCGGGTCTCCTCCAAAACCTCGACCTCCACCGTTTCAATCCCCTTCCCGGTGTCGGCTTCGTAGCTCCAGGTGGCTCCCACCGGCATGGGGGAGTAGGGGTTGGTCACTTCGGCGACGAAGGTGGCGGCCTCCACGTCGGGGAGGAACACCTCACCTTCAGGACCCCCTTCTTCGCAGGCGGAGGCGCAGAATGCCAGGGTCAGGGAAAGGCTCAAGGTCGGGGAAAAGGCACGTCGCATGGGAACCTCCGGTCACTCGGTGATGGTTCGGGCTCCTTCCGTGTTCAAGAGCGCCAGAACCGTTTTGATGACTCTAGAAGCCCTTCCTGAAGCCTTCCTGAAGGAGGCAACCAAAGGGAGATTTTCTTTTCAGGAGTCCAGCGCTGGCAGCCGGATTGTTACCGAAGTCCCTATTCCTACTGTGCTTTTTGCGCTGACTCGACCCCCATGCCTCTCCACGATGGCCTGGACAATGGACAATCCCAATCCCGCTCCACCCCGATGACGGGTGCGGGCCTCATCGGCGCGGTAGAACCGCTCGAAGACATGGGGAAGGGCCTCCTCGGGGATGCCTTCTCCCCCATCCCTCACCTCCACGACCGCCTCTCCCCCCTCTCGGGACACCCGCACCACCACCTCTCCCGGGGGCGGAGTGTGGCGAACGGCGTTGCTGAGGAGGTTGTGGATGAGCACTTCCATCTGGGAAGCCTCCCCCATCACCGTCACCTCATCGGGAGCTTCCAGGCGGGGCGAAGAGGCCGGGGACTCCGCCGCCACCGATTCCAGGGCGTCCTGGGCCACTTCCCGAAGAAACACCCTCTCGGGGGGCTTCTCTCCCAGATCGGCGTCGGCCCGAGCCAGAAGCAGGAGCCCCTCCAGGATGCTCTGCATGCGGCCCGCCCCTTCGACCACCGATTCCAGAGCGTCCTGGTACTCGGGGAGGGGTCGGGGGTGGCGCAGGGTCATCTCGGCCTGAGAACGAATGACCGCCAGGGGAGTGCGAAGCTCGTGGGAGGCATCGGCGATGAAGCGGGCTTGCCGGGCCCAGGTGTGGTGCAGGCGGGAGAAGGCGCGGTTGAGGGTGGCCGCCAGCCGGTCGATCTCGTCCCCTGATCC
>CAYRTW010000121.1:0-16362 GCA_964426935.1 uncultured Rickettsiales bacterium | reverse complement strand
CTTCGGCGCTGCGGCCGTTCGCTCGCTGCGCTACGCATTCTGTGTGATCCTCAGAAACACTCTGAGGGTCAAACGAGGCGGGAGCCCCAAGCCGGAAAAGTGTATGCTCCCTGGTGTGACCGGCGGTATACACCGGGCTCAAGGCTCGCAGTGAGCCACCGATATATCCGTAGTAACCGTTCAGGTAGTCCCCCACTCCGATGCAACCCATGTACAACGGCTCCGATCTGCTCGCCGCTCCTGACTCGCCGCCAAGGTGTACGCATCCAGCGGGCAGAGGCGCCAAGAGTTCGGGCAGAAGGGAGGGATTCCCCCGACCTGGCCCCCAACAACCGTCCCCAAGAGCAGGCCAGTGAGAGCACCGGGAGAACGCGATGTTCCCATGGCGCCTTGGCGTCTTGGTGTCTTGGCGAGGTTCATGAAAAAGCAAGAAAAGCGTTCAAACAGGGGGTCCAGTCACATAGCCATGACTGCCTGAACGCATACCATCCGTCATGACGCCGGTAATATCAAAATCTCCTCTTCATTCCACTCCTGCTGACTCGTCGGCGGCGGTGGATGAATTCATGCTTCACCTCACTCACCCATTCAAGAGCGAGATCCAGGCCATTCGCAGCGCGATTCTGGGCGCCTCCGCCACCATCACTGAGGGAATAAAGTGGAATACGCCCAGCTTTCGCACTTCCGAATATTTTGCGACAATTCACCTTCGTGAAAAAAACGGCATCGGGGTCGTGCTTCACTTGGGTGCCAAGGTCAGAGAGGTCGGACCGGGAGGCATATGGGTAGAGGATCCGGTGAAGCTATTGAAATGGCTGGGGAAGGACAGGGCGATGATTGTATTCAAAGACATGAGTGACTTCCAGTCCAAGAGGGAGGCCTTTGAAGAGGTCATCTGCCGCTGGATCCCTCATGTCTGAGGGAAACATGGCCGTCAACCAGACCCCGGGTGGAAAGGGTGCAGGTCGCATTTTCACCCTGATTCACAGCATGAGACAAGTGGAAAACTCCTCCGTAAAGACCAAAGTGATGACACCATGAACACCGGTTTGAAGACCCCCTGGAATCCGTCCCAGGCAGCGATGGATCGGGTGAAGAACCCACTCCCCCCGCATACTCAATGCCCGTTTTGTGGCGCTGCGGTGGAGATTGTGAACAACAGCGTTATTTATGGTCGATCCTATGGTGACTGGCCCTGGTCATACCGATGTGTAAACGATTTTTGTGACAGCTACGTCGGCATGCACCCCTACACCGCCATCCCCTTGGGCACCCTCGCCAATCGGCCAACCCGTGAGGCACGAAAGCAAGCCAAGGCGGCATTTACCCGGGCCTGGCAGGACCTGGGCCTCACCCGCTCTCAAGGGTATGTCTGGTTGGCGGAGCAGCTTGGCATGGAGGATAAGGAGCAGTGCCACGTCGGATGGTTTGACCAGGCAACCTGTGCACGGGTGGTCCAGGTCTGCCTCGCCGGTGTATCTGACCGAAAGCGAGGGCCGATCCGGTAGGGGCGGTGGATCCGAAACGCCATGCTCCGATTTCACGGTCGCCAGATCGTGAAGGCGCTGGGAAGTCAGGGATGGCAAGGGATCCCGGCCGGGGGAAAGTGGGCTTGAGAAGGTTCCCGCCCGCCGCTTCTATCCGTTCCCCCTCCCTCCCCGAGTCACCCCGTCCTCCCCCCATCCAGCAGATCGGCGCTCCCCTCTTCCACCCTGAGGATGGGGAATTCGGCTCCCCGGACCGGCTCGGGGATCATTCCGCACTGTACCACCCCATCGTCGCTGCGAGCCTCGCACAGGTAGGTGGCCAGGGCCCCCAGGGGCTGATCGGTGGGCACCACCCAGGTTCCTTCAGGCAGGGAGCGGGTCTCGGTGCGGAAGGAGGTCTGCATCTCCTTCTCCCCCAGAGACGAGGACTCCAGGATCCGGCGGGACTCGGCGGGGGCCCACCCCTCCACCGTGGCCACCCCCACCGGCACCGTTCGCGTTCGCAGCAGTGGGTTTACCCGAAGTCCATGTCCTCCAAGCCTCGCCGCCACCGCCTCGGGGACGGCATATCCCCAGGGACGATCCACCACTTCCGTCCCCACGAACCGGGCCAGGTGGGGGATCTTCACCATCACCGGATACCCATCCAGGGTTCGTGGCTCCCGGGTGAGGATTTCTGCGGGCTCGGCAAGGGTATCCAGTCGATAGCGCACCGCCACCTTCTCTGGCGGTGCCTGGGCCGATTCCACCACCTCCATCATCTCCCTCCCCCTCTCCGCCGCCCGACCGAGGGCCTCGGTCAGGAACTCATAGGTGGTGTACACCCGGTCGGCAAAAGACAAATAGGAGTAGCACTCCAGCAGCAGATCCAGCCTCCCGGTAAGGCCCCGGTAATTGCTGCCGAAACGAGGGTGGTGGGTATAGGTCATCCATCCCTCCCCTTCCCCCCCTTCATCGGCGACGAAATTCCCATAGAAGAATGTGTGCAGGCCAGTGCGATGTCTCAACCTCTCGGTCACCACCGGCAGGAAGGATTCCCGCATGTATCGGATGGGCAAAAGAGACCCACTTTCCATGGTGTGGGGAATATCATAGGTCAGGTCAAAGCGATGCACCGACCCATTGGTGGAGTGACAATCCACGGTGAGATGGGGAGCCCATTTTTGATATACATTTTGTGACAACAGCCGGGACTCCACCGCGTCTTGTCTCAAATAATCCCGATTGAGGTTGATCCCGTTGGCATTCACCCGGGTCCCCACCCCGCTGACCGGCCCCGCCTGCCCCTCCAGATGGGCCAGATCCAGGCGCCGATGAGCGGGATCGATGCGATCGTTGCCATCGGGGTTGTACAGGGGAACCACCACCAGGGTCAGCCTCTCCAGAAGGCCATCGGGATCCCGGTCAAGAAGGTCCCGCACCAGCATCTGACTGGCCTCCTTCCCCTCCACCTCGCCGGCATGAATCCCATTGATGATCAGCACCACCGGAAGACCCGCCTCCCGCGCCTGCTCCGGGGTTCTCACTCCTCGGGATGAAAGAACCAGCAAAGGCAGGTCTTTCCCCTCCTCACTGGCACCAAAGCTCCCCATCCACAGGCGGGGGTCTTCCCGGCGCTGGAGGGCGTGGAGAAAGGCCATGACATCGGCATGGAGGGAGGTTTCCCGCCAGGCGGTACACTCGGCGCGGGTGCGTGGGCTGGAAAAGGGGATGGCCATGGTGGGTCTCGGGGGAGGCGAGGAGAAGGGGTGGATCAGAGGAGGGAGGATACTGGTTGGGGTGGAGATGGGGTAGGGGGAGGGCGATGGGGAGTGGGGCTGTTTTTCCCAGGCAGAGGTCCGGAGTGGCAGAAGATCAACGGGAGGAAAAGGAGGCCCGGGGATCCGCCCGTGCGGGAACCCTCGCCCGTCCCGGCTCTCGGGGGCAACCGGGGGGTATGTTGCGTAAATATTATTTCTGGCGAAAGCAATCGGCCTGGGCTCGCGGGTCACAAAGCCTGGATATTGAGGCCAGGAACACACCGGGGGTTACCCGCCCTTTGTGGAGCCGGTCCCTATAAATTCTGCACGCATTTTCAGGGAACGTTTCATCCCCACAGATGAAATTCTTGAAACAATAAAATGAGACGCTCTTCGGTGAGCCCTGGTGTCTTTCATGCCCTTCGTGCCCCTGGTGGTGGAAAACGTCGGCCCCTCCCAGCGATTTCCCCGTCCGAGCCCTTCTTCCGCCGTTCACAATTCCGCCACCTGTGCTTCCCGCTGGTTCATCCGCCGCGACAGGAAAATCCACCCAAATGTAAATGTGTAGGTTCCTGACCCCGGTTCCCTCCCTTGCACCCCTCCTCCCCTTCCGGTACACCCGCCCACCATGATTCCTGCCCCCTCACCCCTCTCCCTCACTTCCCGCCAACGTTTTCTGCGCGCCTGCGCCTGCCAGGAGGTGGATCGCCCGCCGGTGTGGATCATGCGCCAGGCGGGGCGTTACCTTCCCTCCTACCAGGCCGTGCGGGCCAAGGTGGGGTTCATGGAGCTGTGCAAGACCCCCGAACTGGCGGCGGAGGTGACGGTGCGGGCGGTGGAAGACCTGGGGGTGGATGCGGCCATCGTGTTCTCCGACATCCTCCTTCCCTGCGAGGCCATGGGGATGGAACTGGTGTTCACCGACAAGGGGCCCCACTTCCCCCATCCCCTTGCCAGTTTGTCCCAAATCGACTCCCTGCGCTTCGCCCGCCCCGAAGACGACGCCCCCTTCCTCCTCGACGCCCTGGCCCAGATTCAACGGGGTTTGGGGCCCGACCTCCCGGTCCTGGGTTTCGCTGGGGCCCCCTTCACCTTGGCCACCTACATGACCGGCGGTGAGGGGGGCTCCCGGGGAGGGGCCATTTCCGCCCTGGTTCATCGTCAGCCCGATCTGGTGGAACGCCTCCTGGATGCCCTGGTGCCGGTGTGCATCGCCTGGCTTCAGGCCCAGATTCAAGCGGGGTGTGCGGCGGTACAGCTCTTTGACACCTGGGCTTCCCTCCTGGCACCCAAGGAGTATCGCCGCTTCGCCCTGGAGCCGGCCCGGCGGGTGTTTCAGGGCCTGGCAGCGACGGTTCCCACCCTTTATTACGTCAAAGGCTCGGGGGGCATCCTTCCCGAACTGGCCACCTCGGGAGCCACGGTGATTTCCCTGGATTGGATGCAGGATCTCCACCGCTCTCGCACCCACCTCCCCAAGCTTGCCGTGCAGGGAAACCTGGATCCCCTGGCCCTGATGGGGAGCGAAGAGGCCATCTTCCAGCAGGTTCAGGAGATTCACTCCCCCCTTCCTGGTCACATCTTCAACCTGGGGCACGGGATTCTTCCGGGGACCCCGGTGTCGGGAGCCCGGGCACTGGTGGCTGCTGTCCAATCCTTGCCTTCCTTGGGAATGGGAGAGAGTCTCCATGGAGAGTGAGGGCAGGACCGGAGTGGTTCTCCTCAACCTGGGGGGACCCGACTCCCTGGAGGCGGTGGAACCCTTTCTCCGCAACCTTTTTCAGGATCCGGAGATCTTCGCCATCCTCCCCTTGGCGAAGTGGTATTCCAAGCCGTTGGGGGCCTTCATCGCCCGCAAGAGGGCCCCCAAGGTCCTTCCCAAATACGCTGCCATGGGGGGAAAAAGCCCCCTCCCCGAAGCCACCGCCCGCCAGGCTCGGGCCCTGGAGGAAGCCCTCCAACTCGGTCCTCTGAAGGGGGCACGGGTCTACGTGGCCATGCGTTACTGGCATCCCTTCACCGAAGAGGCGGTGGAGAGAATTCGCCAGGACAGCATCACCCGCCTCATCGTCCTCCCCCTCTATCCCCAGTATTCCTTTGCCTCTACCGCCTCCTCCTTCCAGGAATTGGACCGGGTTCTCGCCTCGGTGTTTCCGGGAGGCTCAGGACCTGAAATCAGGAAAATCAATGATTTCCACGTGGACCCGGGCTACATTTCCTCAGTAGCCACCACCATCATCGAAGCGCAACCCTCCCTGCCGGTGGGGGAGAAGGCCCATCTCCTCTTCTCCGCCCATTCCATTCCCGAGCGCTACGTCAAACGGGGAGATCCCTATCCCGCCCAGGTGGATGCCTGCATCCGGGCGGTGGTCCGGGCGGCGGGATGGACGGATTCCTGGTCCCTGGCCTGGCAATCGAAGGTGGGACCGGTGAAGTGGGTGGGACCCCAGACGGCGGCGGAGGTGGCCCGGCTGGGGCAGGAAGGAGTGAAGAACCTTGTGGTGGTGCCCATCAGCTTTGTGTCGGATCACATCGAGACCTTGGATGAATTGGACGTAGAAGTGCGTGAAATCGCTGTTCATTCTGGAGTCATCCATTTCATTCGAACTCGTGCCTTGGACGCAGATCCACGGTTCATTGCCGCCCTGACCCGCCTGGTGAAGGAGGCGGCAGGGTGAGCCTGGCGGGCAAAAGGGTCCTGGTGGCAGGAGGAGGGCTGGGAGGATTGGCCGCCGCGTTTCGCCTCGCTTTTTCTGGGGCGCCCGAGGCCGAAATCACCCTGGTGGAAGCGGGGGATCGCCCTGGAGGGGTGGTTCGCACCGTCGGGGTGGGGGATTTTCGCTTTGAACTGGGCCCCAACTCCTTCACCGCTTCCTCCCCATTGTTTTTTGGATTTGCGGGGGAGGCCGGGCTGACCCCCTCCATCCAACCTTCCCGCTCCCAGGCCTCCCGGCGGTTCGTCTTCCACGGCGGAAGGGTCCACCCCCTGCCCCGGGGACCCTGGGGACTGCTGACCTTGGGCCTTCTCCCCTGGAGGGACCGGTGGGCCCTGCTGACCGAAGGATTCCGTACCGATTTCTCTTCCCACCCGCAGGAATCCCTGGGGGGCTGGATCGGGCGCCGCTTCGGCAGGACGGTGGTGGAACGCCTCCTCGACCCCTTCGTGTCGGGGGTCTACGGAGGCGATGTGAACCGGCTGGGGGCGGAGGACTCCTTCCCGGCCCTGTACCGGGAGTCTTCCTCCCGGGGTTCGGTGATTCGCGGCGCCCTGGCCCTGGCCCGCAAGGCATCTTCCTCGGCGTCTCCTCCAAGGCGAGGTTTGTTCTCCTTGACCCATGGGCTGGAAGAGCTGCCCCAGGCCCTGGCCCGGCTCCTGGGGAATCGCTTGAAGACCGGTACCACCCTGAGAGTCATCGTTCCTGACGGGGGGAAGTGGCGATGTGTCCTGTCCTCTTCCGCAGGAGAGGTGGAGGACACCTGGGACGGGGTCATCCTGGCCCTTCCCGCCCCCACCGCCTCGGCGCTGCTTCGCCCCGCCGCCCCCCTGGCGTCTTCGGCGCTGGACAGGGTGGAAATGGCCCCCATGCGGGTGGCCTGCCTGGGGATCCGGGCCGACAGCGTGACCCACCCGTGCAACGGGTTTGGAATGCTGGTGCCCCGCTCCCAAGGGCTGCGACTGCTGGGAACCCTGTGGCCCTCCTCGTGTTTTCCGGGAAGGGCCCCGGAAGGACATCTGGCCATGAACTGCTTCATTGGCGGTGTTCACGACCTTGAAGTCCGCTCCCGAAGTCCAGAACAAGATCGGCCCCGATTGTTGGAAGAGTTGGCGGTGACCCTGGGACTCCGGGGCGATCCGGTGGTGGAGAGGTGGCAGGACTGGCCCTCCGCCATTCCCCAGTACGTTCCTGGTCACCGCAAACGCATGAACGCGGCGGAAGAATCCCTGCTCCCCCTTCCTCCCCTGGCCCTGGCCGGCAGCTACCGAGGAGGAATCTCCATGGAAGATACCCTTCGCTCCGGGCAGACCGCCGCTGGGACCCTCGTCCAGAGGCTCACCGGGAGCGGATGAACCCTGAGGCCCGGGTCTCTTTGTTGGAGACAGACACTGAACTTTCCTTGGCGAAGAAACTCAGGGCGGCGTCCACTGCACGGGTGGCGTATCCGGTTCCCCGCACCTCCGCCTGCTCCCGGGTGGCTCCCGGCCCGATGATCCCCAGCCCCACCGGCTTGTTGAAGCTGACCGCCATGGCCACCACCGCCTGGGAAACGGTGTGGGCCATCACCTCCCCGTGGAGGGTCTCCCCCTTTTCGATGTATCCCAGGATCACCGCCCCATCCACGTCCGGCTTCCCCAGAAGACGGCTCAGGGCCAGGGGGACCTCGTAGCTTCCCGGCACCCACACCTCCCGGACCACTTCCGCTCCCTTTTCCCGGGCCTGCTGAACGGCGGCCGCCAGCATGGCGTCCATGAGCTCGCGGTGGAACTCCCCCACCACGAGGGCGAGGCGAGGAGAAGCAGGAGCGGCCATGGGAGCACCTTGGGGACGGGGTGAAGGGCGCCGAGTCTATCAGAATCTTGGCGCCCACCGTATCCTGGCGGGGATGTCTGTCGGCGCTCCCACGGCTCCACCCGCCTCCCCTCCCCTCCTCCAGGTTTCCGACCTGATGGTGCGGTTCTCCGGTTCACGGGGCACGGTCACGGCGGTGGATCGCCTCTCCTTTTCCGTTGGGGCCGGGGAGACCTTGGGTCTGGTGGGAGAGTCGGGCTCGGGAAAGACCATCTCCTCCCTCGCCATCCAGCGCCTTCTTCCCCAGCCTCCCGCAGAGGTCACCGCTTCCTCGATTCGACTTTCGGGGGAGGAACTGATGACCCTCTCTGAAGAGGAAATGCGAAAAGTGAGGGGACGCCGCATCGGCATGGTGTTTCAGGAGCCCATGGCGGCCATCAACCCGGTGATGCGGGTGGGGGATCTGGTGGCCGAGGCGTTGAGGGTCCACTTGGGGATGGGACACCGTGAGGCTTCCGACAAGGCGGTGGACCTGCTGCGACAGGTGGGCATCCCCGACCCCCGCGAGAGGGCCCGGGAATATCCCCATCAGCTTTCCGGGGGCATGAAGCAGAGGGTGATGATCGCTGCTGCCCTGGCCTGCGATCCCGAGTTGATCATCGCCGATGAGCCCACCACCGCCCTTGATGTGACCATCCAAGCCCAGATCCTCAGTCTTTTTGATGCGTTGCAACGGGCCAGGCCCACCGCCCTCCTCCTGGTGACCCACGATCTGGGGGTGGTGGCCCAGACCTGCGACCGGGTGGTGGTGCTGTACGCCGGCAAGGTGATGGAGCAGGCGGGGGTGGAGTCCCTGTTCCGCCACCCCGCCCATCCCTACACCGTGGGCCTCTTCGGCAGCCTTCCCCATCGCACCGACCTTAGGCGGCGCCTGGTGCCCATCCCCGGCTCGGTCCCCCCTCCCGGTCAGGCTCCCCCCGGTTGTCCCTTCCGCACCCGGTGCTCCCTGGCGGTGACCCGCTGTGAAGACCCCCCTCTCCTGAGGGAGGTGTCGGGCGGCCATTTCGTCGCCTGTCATCGGGGGGAAGAGGTCCTGAACGGAGTTCTGGGCACCTGAGGACCTGTCCCTATTTACAGCCAGTCCTGGCGATTTCCCCTCTCCTGGCGTTCCACCCGGGCGGTGCTCTTCTTCCCCTGTCTCTCAAACTCGATGACCGCCCGGCTCCCCGGCTCCCCCGCCATCCTCCACACGAATTCCTGCCAGGACATGAACCGGGTGGGGTAACCGTCCACCGAGAGGATGCGATCCCCGGGGAGCAGGAGGTTTCGGGCCAGACTGCTTTCCGGCAGGCGCTGTATCGTAGGCCCTCCCGGGGCCAGTTCCACGAACACCCGCACCGTCCCCGGCACATGCCCCTTGCCCAGGATGGGGGCGTTACTCAGGGTCAGGGTGACTCCCGAAGTGGTCTCCCCCACCCGAACCTCCACCGCCACCGGCTCAGCCAACCGCCCGTCTCCATCGGCGCTCAGAACCATGTTGCCGGGGGGAAGACCCCGGAGCACGAAGTTTCCCTCTTCGTCACTTCCCCTCTCTCCCTCGGGAAACCTCACTCCCCAGCGCCGGTTGTTGCCCTCCGCATCTTTCTCCCCCACGGTGTAGATGCCCACGTCCTTGGCGGGTTGGCCTCGGGCGTCCACCACTCGCCCCCGGACCGTGCCAAAGGCCGGCAGGGTGGGCTGCCACTCCTTGAGGTTGGACTGGGGGGAGAGGGAGAAAAATTCCTCAATGAGTCCGAATGGATGGCGATCCAGGCGGATTCGAAACTTCCCCTCCGGCATGGGAGGAAAAGCAAACCTGCCGGTCTCATCGGTGCGGACTCGGACGGGATCGAAGGTGGCGTTTTCCCCAGCTCCGCTCAGGCTTTGGGGGATGAGGACCACCAGGAGCTCCGCCACCGCACCCCCCTGGGCATCCAGGATCCTTCCCCGGACGTTTCCCACCTCGGGCAGGCTGGAAGGATGCACCACCACCTTGTTCATGGCGCTGAAGTCCACCGGCAGCAAAGAGGGGCTGTCCAGGACCGCCGACGAACTGCGATTGGGAACCACATCGGGCATGGGGGGAGCGTTCAGATCCACTTCCCAGGGGGCTCGGGCGGCAACCTTGGGCTGCTGGGTCCACCACCACCCGGGGAGGGCCGCCACCGCCACCAGAGCGAAGATGCGGGACCAGCGAGGAGGAGGAGGAGGTTTCACCCTCCGTCTTCCCCGCAGCGATCGGCCACAAACCGTTGGCGAAGCTCAGAAAGCGAATCACATCGGGCCAAGAGCCACATCAGCTTCACCACCGCCGCCTCCCCGGTCATGGCCCCCGAGGGAATGGCCCCCGCCTCCCGGGCCGCCACCCCTCCCCGATAGGCCCCCAGATCCACCCTTCCCTCGGCACATTGGCTGGAGAGGACCACCGGCACTCCCGCTTGGGTGCAGGTGGCGATGGCCTCCATCCACGATCTCTCCCCTGAGGGAATGTTTCCTGCCCCAAAACCAAACAGGACCACCCCCTTCACCCCCCCTTTCAGGGCGGAAAGAAGGAGGGAGGCAGGAGCGCCGGGGAAGAGGGAAAGAGGCAGGACGGCGGTCTCAAACCCGGTGACCGCTCGCAGGGGCCCGGCGGAGGGAGACCGCACCCGGTCCCCATGCACCGTCAACTCCACTCCCGCCTCCGCCAGCACCGGACAGCCCGGACTCTCGAAGGCGTCGTAGGACTCGATGCGGATCTTGGAAACCCGGTTCCCCCGAAACAGCCGACTCCCGAACCACACCACCACCTCGGGGATGGGCTGGGAGGCGATGAGGACGGAATGCACCAGGTTTCCCCGGGCATCGGTGCGAACCTCGGCGATGGGTCTCTGGGCTCCGGTGAGGACGACCGGCCGATCCAATCCCTCCAACATGAAGGAGAGGGCAGACGCGGTGTAGGCCAGGGTGTCGGTGCCATGAACCACCACCGCTCCCTGGTAGTGGGGAAGCCTGGTCACCAGGAACTCCGCCACCGTTTCCCAGTGGGCAGGGGTGAGATCGGAGGAGTCCTCGTTCATGAGGACGTGGAGATCGATGTCGGCAGCGGCGGCGAGATGGGGCACATGCCGAAGAACATCGTGCTGCCACGCTCCCGGCTCCAGGGGACCGGGACGGGAGGCCCATGCCATGCCCAGGGTACCGCCGGTGTGAACGAGGAGGATCCGGGGCAGGGGCGCCATGCAGCTATCCTCCGGTGAAGCATCATCGTAGCATGGCGCCGCCCCATGCTCCCTTCTTCCCTGCCCCTGCCCCCCTTGCGGTGGCGCCTTCCTCTTCTGTTCCTGATCTCCTGCCTCCTCCACGCCCGGGGGCTGGCAGGGGGGCTCACCAATTGGGATGATCCCCGCTACGTCACCCACAATCCCTTTGCCACCAATGGTCTAGCGGGATTCCTCTCCGCCTTTTCCCGTCCCTACGAAGGCGCCTTCTATCCCCTGACCCACGCCGTCTACGCGGGGCTCCAGGCCGTCTTCGGGCCGGCAGCCTTTCCCGTTCACCTGGCCTCCCTGGTGAGCTTTGCCCTGGCGGTGGCCCTCCTGCCCCGGGCCCTGCGCGCCTTTTCGGTCTCGGACTCGGTGGGGTTCTGGACGGCCCTGCTGTTTGCCGCCCATCCCTTGCGGGTGGAATCGGTGGCCTGGGCCTCAGGCCTCAAGGATCCCCTGTCTCTCCTGGGGGTGGTGGGCGCTTTTGCCCTGCTGGGGGAGGGAAGAACCACCCGGGCGGCCGGGGCCTTCCTGGGAGGAATGCTGTTCAAATCCATGGTCTTCCCCCTGGCCCTGCTGGTGCCCCTGCGGGAATGGGCCTCGGGCTCGGTGGGGACATTCCGGTGGCGGTCCTCCCTTCCCTTTCTTCTGCCGGCGCTGGGGGTGGCCCTCCTGGCGGCGTTTTTCCATCTGACAGCGGCGGAGGCCCCCCTTCGCTCGGTGGCGGGGGGCAGCCTCGGCGTAGCCATCCCCACCTTCCTCTACCTGCCCTGGTGGTACCTGGGTCGAATCGCCCTTCCCACGGGTCTTCAGGCCATCTACGACTTCACCCCCGTCGGTCCCACCGATCCCCGCCTGGGGGCCGCTTGCCTTCTGTGGTTGGCCTGGGCCGTTGGGATTGCCTCCCAACCAATCCGTCCGAGACGGTATCTCATCCTGGGTACCGCCGCCTTCCTTCTGCCTTTTCTGGCGGTGACCGGCCTCGCTCCCCTGGCCTTTCTGGTGGCGGATCGCTACGCCCTCCTTCCTTCGATCCCGGTGCTGGTGGGAGGGGTGACTCTGCTGGAGTGGGGGACCCGGTTCCTGTCTCCCCGGTGGATCACGCTGGGGACGATGCTCCTCTGGGGGATCTGGGGCTCTTGGGGATGGCAGCGGCAGGGGGATTGGAAAAATGGGGTGACCCTGTGGGAATCCAACCGGGAAGGGGCACCGGGGTTGTTTACGGTTCGCACCAACCTGGCCGCCGCCTATGGAGGAGAAGGGCGATGGGAAGAGGCCATCGCCGAGTTGATGGAGGCTCGGAGACTGGATCCCACGTCCTCCCGCACCACCCGGGACCTGTTCTTCGCCTGGGCGGTAGTGGAGAAGATGCCCCTGCCGGTGATCCGATCCCATCTGGCCACATTGGAAAGAACCGGACGCAACTATCGAAACCTGCTGGTGATTTCCAGGAATGTCCTCGCCTCAGGCCATCCCCACGCCGCCATGGTCCTGGCCGAAGCGGTGCTTCTTGGAGATGACGTGGCCGATGCCCATCTGATCCTGGCCCGAGGGGCGGCCCTCCTCGGCGACGAGGGCCGGGCCCTGGTGGAGGCGGAAGCCACCTTGGGTCTCGACCAGGAAGCGCCTGGGGCCCATATCGAAAAGGCCCTGGCCCTGTTCCATCTGGGGCGCCTCCCCGAAGCCCTGGCGTCCACGGATCGCCCCTTCGCGGATCGGGCCTGGGACGCCCGGCGGCGGGAGGTCAGAGAACAGATTCAGACGGCCATGGGGGAACAGGCAGAAGAGGGGAATCTCTCGGAGGAATTGCCATGAAGATCAGTGGTCACACCACCTGAACGGGGACCGAATCCCTGACCCGTTGGGCGGCGCCCCCCGAGCGGAAGGAGACGAGAATGGCGTTCCTGACGCGATCCTTGGAGCCCAGAACGAGATGTGGGGAGAGGGGAGAACGGGAGGGACCTGCCTGATTTCGGGGCCGGTGAGGTGATCGGTGGGGTGGGTCGGCCACCCAAAATCAGCCCCTACCCTTCTCCTTCAATGCCTCGGCAAGGGAGGCAATCCCCACCGCCATCACCCCTTTTCCCAGGCTCCACACTTCCTTGCCCGGATAGATCACCATGACCTGCCCCAGCTTCAGATCTTCCCTGGCGATGGCCACCGATCGAGTGCCCGAGGGGGCTTCCGAGCGCTTGAACTCGAAACCCAGCCTCTCCTGCCCCCGCACCACCAGGAGATCCAGCTCGGCGCCCTGGTGGGTCCCCCAGAAGTAGCATTCCCCTGGTTCGGCGCGAAGAATCCGGAGCACTTGAACCAGCGCGAACCCCTCCCAGGAGGCCCCGACCTTGGGATGTCCCTCCAGATCCTCCCGGGTACGGAGACCCAACAAGGAGTGGACCAGCCCCGAATCGGAGAGGTAGACCTTGGGGGATTTCACCTGTCGTTTGGAGAGGTTTTCATGCCAAGGACGCAGGACGGTCACCACAAAAGTTCCTTCCAAGATGTCCAGATAGCGCCTCACCGATTGCTCCCCCATGCCGAAGGCCCGGGCCAGTTCCGCTCCATTCCACAGGTCGCCGTGGCGATGGGCAAGCATGGTCCAGAAGCGCCTCATGGTTTCCGGCGCCGCCGTTCCACCCAGCGCAGGAAGATCGCGGGCAAGAAACGTGGTGATGAAGGACTGGCGCCAGCGGTGACTCATCGCATCGGTGGGGGCGAGGAACGCGCGGGGAAAGGATCCGCGAAACCAGAGTTCCTTCCATGAGTCGAAGCCTACTTCCTCCAGATCAAAGCCGGGGAGCACATGGAAACCGACCCTCCCTGCCAGGGACTCCGCGCCCTGGCGAAGGAGGCCAGGGGAGGCACTGCCGAGGACCAGAAACCGCGCCGGGGACTGGGGTCGATCCGCCAGCACCCTGAGGATCGGAAAGAGATCCGGCCGACGTTGGATTTCATCAATCACCACCAGTCCCCGATGACCTTCCAGAGAAGACACGGGCTCGGTCAGACGGGCCAGATCCCGAGGATCCTCCAGGTCATACCAGGCTGCCCACCCAGGATAAGACCGGGCCAGCGTGCTTTTTCCAGTCTGACGGGCCCCCAGAAGGCAGACCACCGGAAACACGGAGAAGAGTTCCTGGATGGCAGAGAGGTGGCTCTGGCGGGAGATCATGATGCGAACTTACCATGAAAATCAGTGATATGATCATAGATATTCATGATCTAATGAAAGCAACAGTATCGGGGATATCGCGGGGGACGCTTGTTCTCTGTGCCGATCAGACCCGGGGATCCCGAACCGATCCATTCGAGTCTGGAGGGCGTTGTGAACGACGGTCCCGTCGGCCTCCCCACAGAGAGGATCACACAGAATGCGTAGCGAAGCGGGCGAACGGCCGCAGCGCCGAAGCCGCAGCACCATGGTGAGGATTTTTGGGGGGACCCGCGACGCGGCGATCCGGCCGTGCAGCAGCATTTCGTGTGATGCTCAGAGGGGACCTTGCTTTTCCCCAGGATCATCCCTCGCCGCCAGGGGAAGATCCCCTCCCCTCCAACACTCCCTTGAGCTTTGCCAGGTCCGCCGAATTCGCCCTCTTCATCATGGCGGCCATCAGCGGGGCAAAAACCCGAGAAAATCCAATGGGTTCCCCCCTGTTTCGCAAGGTCATGCGGGTTCCCCCCTCTGCCTCTTCCCAGGTGTAGGTGGTTTCCATGGGAAAAGGCCCCTCGGTCGTGGACATCACCAGCTTCTTCCCCGGCGTGAACTCCCTGACCTCATAGGTGTAGGCCAGCCGGCGCCCCAGGAACCAGGCCACAAAGGCCATCCGAGAACCCACCGCCAACGGGGGATCGGTTTGCCACTCCACCTTCTTGATGTTTACGTACCACTCGGGTGCCCGGGAGGGATCTCCAGCATAATCGGCTACTTCTGCAGGAGAGCGGGCGATGAAAACTTCGGTCAATACCTCAACTGGCATGGCCTACCGTAGCACACCTCCTCGCCGTCAGTAGAAAGGATCAACCTCAAGCCTCTCCCTCCCACACCTTGCTGGCCTCGACGCATTGATTTGGAGAAAAGGATCCGATACCCCATTCAAACGGTGGCTGTGGGAAGCCGCCGCCCCCTCTCAGCCTCAGGAGACCTTCCATGCCCACCGTTGAAGAGATGATCCAGACCCAACTCCGCAACATCGAGACCAAGACAGGCATGACCTACCCCCAATTGCAGGCCGTGGTCCTGGAGAGCGGCCTCACCAAGCACACCGCCATCCTGAACATGCTCAAGGAACGCTTTGGCCTGGGCCACGGGGACGCCAACACCCTGGCCCTGCTGTCGCGAAAAGCCGACGGGGCCAGCATCGCTGCCGAGAAGACAGCTCGGGGAGAGGATCCCGCCGATGAGTGGTACAGCGGACCCAAAGCGGCCCTGCGTCCCATTCACGACGCCCTGCTCGCCGCCGTGGCCCCTTTCGGGGAGGACATCGAGAGCACTCCCAAGAAGACCTATGTGAGCTTGAGGAGGAAGAAGCAGTTCGCCATGGTGGGCCCGGGGAGCAACACCCTGGTGGATGTGGGGCTGAACGTGAAGGGGGATCCGGGCAATGCCCGCCTGAAATTGATGCCCGCAGGGGGCATGTTCACCCACCGGGTGCGGGTGGGGACCCTCGCCGAAGTGGATCAGGAACTCCTCGACTGGCTGCGCGTCTCCTACGAAGCCGCCGGCTGATTCCTGCTGACCTCCCTTCGGCGGTCGGATCGTCTAGTCGTCGGTGAGACGGGGATACACCATCCCGGCCACGACCGCTCCCAGGAGGGGGGCCACCCAGAACAACCACACTTGCTGCAAGGCCCAGGCACCGGCAAAGGGGGCCACCGCCAAGCTGCGGGCAGGGTTGACCGAGGTGTTGGTCACCGGAATGGAGATCAGGTGGATGAGGGTCAGCCCCAGGCCGATGGCGATGGGAGCGAAGCCCGCAGGTGCCTTCTTGTGGGTGGAACCCAGGATGATGAACAGGAAGAAGAAGGTCATCACCACTTCGGAGGTGAAGGCGGCGACCAGGTTGTATTTGCCAGGGGAATGATCCCCGAAACCGTTGGCAGCAAAGCCGGAAGCCTGAGCGTCAAAGCCCGTCTGACCACTGGCGATGAGGTAGAGGATGCCGGCGCCGAACAATCCTCCCAGGACCTGGGCGACGATGTAGGGAACCACCTCCTTGGCGGGATGCTTGCCAGCCACGGTGAGGCCCACGGTCACGGCGGGGTTGAGGTGACACCCGGAGATGTGACCGATGCTGTAGGCCATGGTCAATACGGTAAGACCAAAGGCGAAGGACACCCCCACCAG
>CAYRTW010000120.1:0-16513 GCA_964426935.1 uncultured Rickettsiales bacterium | reverse complement strand
CCTGTCTGGAATGGCGTAGAATGACCCTCGACTGGCCCATCGCTTCCTCCCCCTCTTTTCGAGTCGTTTCATGGCCTTGCTTCTTCGTCTTCCCCTTTTGCGAACCGCCTGGACAGCCTGGGCCCTGGCCTTCCTGGCCCTCGGAGGAGGATGTGAGGGGGAACCCGTCGAGGCCGAGGAGGTCACCGACCCCCTCTACCAGGAGGATGCAGAAGGCAGCTATCTCCTCACCTCCGGAGACACCCTGATCATCAAGATGTCCACCGACGGCGACTCCGGGGAGACCTGGGAGGTGGAGGACGTAGACGAGGCGGTCCTGGTGTACGTTACCCAGTTCTACAGCAACTGGGAGGGGGATCCCCAGGGGGGAGTCACCGTGCTCCAGTTTACCGCCGGCACGGAGGGTTCCTGTCGCCTGTCTCTGGTGAGGAGGAACGGACTCTCCGTGGAAAACGGAACCTGGTGGGCGGATTTCACCGTGTCCCCTGGGGGAAACTAGCCACGGCCCTCTCCCGCCCCCATCATGATCCAGTGACCGGTCACCCCCTCCAGGCTCTGCCCCTCTTCTCCCGCCTCCTGTTCCGGGCTCCCCACTGGATTGGGGACGCGGTGATGGGTACCCCGGCGTTGCGGGCGGTGATGGAGACCCGCCCGGACCTTCGGGTGGTGGTGGCCACCCGTCTCCCCGCCTTGCAGGTGTTCCAGAATCACCCCGGAATCGAGGACCGGTGGGAAATGCCTCCGGCGGGCAGCGATGGGGCCTTCGTCCGGCGGGTCCACGAGGGACGCTTCGCGGCCACCCTGCTCCTCTCCCCCTCCTTTCGCTCCGCCTGGCAGGTGGCCCGGGCGAGGGTCCCCGAGCGATGGGGCTACCGGAGCGACACCCGGGGCTGGCTCCTCACCGAGGCTCCCGAAGCCCGCCGGGGTCCCCCTCCTCGTCATCAAGCCGATGACTACCTCCACCTGGTGAAGGCCCTGGGCGGGCGAACTCCCTCCCACCCCTGGCCCGAGGTCCACCCCAGCTCCTCGGATCACCTGGCCGCCAGCGCCGTTCTGCGCGCGCTCCCTCGCCATGTCCCCACGGTGGCCCTCCAGCCCGGCGCCGCCTTCGGGCCCACCAAGCGTTGGCCCGAGGATCGCTTCATCGCCGTCGGCCGGGAGGTGATTCAACGGGGAGGGGCGGTGGCGGTTCTGGGGGGTCCCGAAGAGGAGAAGCTGTGTCAGAGCGTAGCCAGGGCGGTTGACCCGGCACAATCCGGCGTTTGTCTCCCCTTCGCCGGCCCCCTCTCCCTCCCCCTCCTGGCCCTGGCTTCCCTGGCTCCCCGCATGGCCGCCCTGGTCACCAACGACACCGGCCCCATGCACCTGTGGGCCGCTGGGGGAGGACGGGTGCTGGCGGTGTTCGGCATGAGCCTGCCCGAGCTGCACGGGCCCCGAGGACCCCATGCACCGGTCTTCTTCCATCTCGGAGACCTCCCCTGCCGAGGGTGCTATCGGAAACGGTGCCCCACCTTGACGGAGTGCCTGACCGGCATCTCTGCCGGGGAGGTGAGCCTCTCCCTGCTCCCTCTCCTGGACTCCCCCCCTTCTCTCTCCCCCCGACCAGCCCGGGAAGTCCGCCCGTGAACCACGAATCCGGCAGTCTGGCCGCTTCGACGGGAACGACCTCGGTGATGAGGGAGAAATCCCAGCTCAAGGTCCTGGGAGTCCCGGTGGTGATCCGCTTTGGGCAGTTGGGGGACCTCGTTCTTGTTTCTCCAGCGTTTTCAGCGCTTTGTGCCCAATTCGGGGCCCCTGTCACCCTGGTGACCTCGGCCCGGTACGCCCCCCTTGCCTCCCTGTTTCCTGGGGTGGGAGAGGTCCTCGCCCTCCCCGATCGTTCCCCCCTGTCCACCCTGATGGCTCTGGCGCAGAGGGCCCGCCAGGATCATCCCTCCCAGGTGGTGGACCTCCATGGCAGCGTCCGCAGCCGGGCTTTCGCCGCCTTGATGGGGCAGCCGGCCTCCCGCATCTCCAAGCAGTCGGTCCAGAGGAGGGCCCGCCTGCGCTTCCCCAGATTGCCGGCCCCGCGAACCCTGACTGTGCGAGCCCTTCAAGCGGCGGGGGTAGCCCCAGGGGACCTGGCCTCCTACTCCCTTCCCCAGCTCCCCATCACCTGCCTTCCTCCTTCGGCCTCGCCGGCCGCTTTCCCCGCCCTGGCCCTGTGCCCGGGAGCGGGAACAGCCACCAAGCGTTGGCCGATTCCCTCCTGGGGAGGCCTGGCCCGGCGATGGGCCGAGGAGACGGGAGGGAGGGCCGCGGTGTTCGGAGCGGCTTCCGAGAGGGGCCTGGTGGAGGCGGTGGTGGAGGCTTCATCGGGCACCGCCAGGGCCTTCCCCGACCCGGGGCTCCCCGCCACCGCATCCGCCCTGGCCCGGGCCTCCCTGGTGGTGGCCGGCGACAGCGGCCTCCTGCACCTGGCCGGCGCGGTGGGCACCCCGGTGATCGGCCTCTTCGGTCCCACCGGCATCGACATGGGCTACTGGGTGTGGGAGGACCGGGGGGTGGCCCTGGCAGTTCCCGAGCTTGCCTGCCGTCCCTGCACTCTCTATGGCGGGGCCCGCTGTCCCCTCCTTCATCATCGCTGCATGACCGCCCTCACCGTGGAGAGGGTCTGGGAGGCGGTGGAGTCGCTGGTTGGCCGCCCATGACCTCTCCCCGTCCTCGACTCACCCTGTTCGTCACCCTGGACCTTCCCCCCGATCAGGATGGCGGAGTGGGGGCCCTGGTGGACGGCCTGGCTCGGGACGAGGTGGCGAGGGGAGGGGAGGTGTGGGTGATGACCCGAGGTCGACGGGGCCCGGGGAGGCTCCTGTCCGAACCTCCTCGCCCCTATCGGGTGACCCGCCGGCCGGGCAGGTCGTGGCGCCGATGGGGGAGCCTCTACCTGACTCTGTGGGTTCCCCTGTGGTGCCTGTGGAAGCGCCCCTCCCGCCTGGTGGGGGCCACCTGGGAGACGGTTTCCCTCCTGGTCTTCCTGGATCGATGGATGGAAGTGGTGGCCCTGGCCTCGGGCAGGGATGTGACCGCCCCCCTCTCTCCCCAAAAAGAACATAAACGACTTCAGATACTTCGCCGCGCCAAGGTGTGGGCCCTCTCCCGATGGATGAAGGGGAGCCTGGAGTCCCTGGGCGTCGATCCTGGGGGGATAACCGTGTTCACCCCCAAGATCCTCCCCGCCCCCTTCCACGGACCGGCTGGGGGAGAAACCATCCTCTGCCTGGGGCGTCTGATCCCCCGGAAGGGCCAGGATCAGCTCCTGCGGGCTCTCCCCCACCTTCCCCGGGCCCGCCTGCTGCTGGTGGGAAGGGGGCCCGATGAGAGCCGATTGCGGGGAATCGCCCGGGAGCTTGAGGTGGAGGATCGGGTGGAGTTCCTGGGGTACCTGGCCGACCCCGATCCCGCCTGGAGGAGAGCCTCCATCTACGCCATGCCCTGCAGGGAAGAAGCCGATGGAGACTCCGAGGGATATGGCCTGACCTTCCTGGAGGCGGGGGCCCGGGGGCTGCCGGTGGTGGGGGGCAGGACCGGTGGGGTGCCGGAGGCGGTGCTGGAGGGAGTCACCGGCCTGTTGGTGGAACCCCAGGATGGGGAGGGGCTGGTGGCGGCGTTGGGGGAGCTGTTGGGGGATCCCCAGAGGGGTCGGGCCTTGGGGGAGGCGGGGAGGAGGAGGGTGGTGGAAGGGTTTCTGGTGGGGAGGGGCGACAAGTGAATATCCGTGTGAAAGCAACGGATTGATTCGATTTCCCCTGGGGCTCCCCTCCGGGCGTCCCCCACGGCCATCCCACCGGAGGAGTGCCCCCTGCGCCCGGCCTCTCGCTGGCATGGGTGAGGAGGAGGGGCGGTAGTCGTCGTCGGGGGCGGCCTTCAGGCCCTTCTCATGGACCCTCTTCTTCACGGAGGTGTCGGGCCGGATAAGGTGCAGGGCGAAGTGTCGGAGGAGGGCGAGGTTCGCGGGAGTGTGGTCTTTTCTCACCCGTCACCGATCTTCGTCAAGCTTCCTTGGACATCCCGAATGCCTTCCCCTCTGCCCCGGTCCGCACCGCCAGCGATAGCCAGGAGGTTGACCCGGGCGTGAAGCTGGATCCGGTCCGGACGGAGGCCCGGGACCTCGCCAAGGTCCACCCGCAGCGGACGCCGTTGACCCCCGGACACCGCACACCTCCTCGGTGGCACCCGGGGCGGCCGCCGGCCGGGGACCCTCCGAGGGTCGGCAGCATGAACCTGGTTTGCCTGCAAGAACAGGTGTTCAGGAAAAGTCAAGGCCCTTTTGGTGCCCTGCCCCGGGGCGTCCCCCTGCCCCTCCTGCGGGTGGCCGCGAAGAGGTGTAGGATTCCCCGACCCATGCGCCCCGCCTCCTCCCCGGACCTGATTCCTCCCCAGGCCTCTTCGGTCCTGGTCATCCGACCCCGACGAGGTTGGGCGGCTTTGGATCTCGGGGAACTCTGGCGTTACCGGGATCTCCTGTGGCTCCTGGCCCTGCGAGACGTGAAGCTCAGGTACAAGCAGACCGGCCTGGGCATCTTGTGGGTCATCCTCCAGCCGGCAGCGGCGGCCCTGATCTTCGCGGTGGTCTTTGGTCGCTTCGCCGGGCTCCCCAGCGACGGAATGCCCTACCTCTTGTTTGCCTTTGCTGGAGTGCTTCCCTGGAACTTCCTGGCGGGGGTCCTCCAGCGGGCAGGCAGCAGCGTGGTGGCCGATTCCCGCCTCATCTCCAAGGTGTACTTTCCCCGCCTGTTGATCCCCCTGGGAGCAGCAGGGGCGGTGATGCTGGACCTTCTGGTGGGAGGGGTCATCCTCTTCGCCATGATGGCGGTCTACGGGATTCCTCCCACCTTTCGCCTCTTGCTGTTGCCCGCCCTCCTGGTGTGGATGGGGACTCTCTCCTTCGGGATCAGCCTGTGGGTGGCGGCCCTCAACGTGCGTTACCGGGACTTTGCACACGCCCTGCCCTTTGCCATTCAGGTGTGGATGTACGCCTCCCCGGTGGCCTGGCCTGCCTCCCTGGTGCCGGAACGGTGGCGAATGGCCTTCGATCTCAATCCCGCCACCTCCCTGCTGACCGGCTTCCGATGGTGTCTTCTGGGAGGTCCACCCCCTTCGACCTTCGGCGTTTGCGCCTCCCTCGTTCTGGCGGCTCTGGGACTGATTTCGGGGGCCTACCTTTTTCGCCGGGTGGAGAGGACCTTTGCGGATCTTTTATGAGTGATCTCGCCGTCCACACCACCGGACTGGGCAAGTCCTATCTGCTGAGGCACGATCCTGTCTCTCGGAACACCACCCTGCGCGAGGACCTTCTCGGGCTCCCCAAGCGCCTGTTCCGACGGAGGTCCGCCGGAGAGGAGGCGTCCAGAGAGGAGATGTGGGCCCTTCGGGACGTGAACCTCACCGTGCGACAGGGGGAGGTCCTGGGAATCATCGGCAGGAACGGTTCGGGAAAGAGCACCCTTCTCAAGATCCTCTCCCGGGTCACCGAGCCGACCCTGGGAAGGGCGGAACTGCACGGTCGGGTGGGATCCCTGCTGGAAGTGGGGACCGGGTTTCACGCCGAGCTCACCGGGCGGGAGAACATCTTCCTTTCCGGGGCGGTGCTGGGGATGCGCCACGATGAAATCCGCCGTCGTTTCGATGAGATTGTGGATTTTTCCGAGGTAGAACGGTTTCTGGACACCCCGGTGAAGCACTATTCCAGCGGCATGTACACCCGCCTGGCGTTTGCCGTGGCCGCCCACCTGAACCCGGAGATCCTCCTGGTGGATGAGGTGCTGGCGGTGGGGGACGCCCAATTCCAGCGCAAGTGCCTGGGGATGATGGAGGGGATCGCCCGCGCCGGTCGCACCGTGTTCCTGGTGAGCCACAACACCACCGTGGTGGCCAACCTGTGTACCCGGGCCATCCTCCTCCGCAAAGGAGCCCTGGTGGCTGACGGAAACGCCGCTTCGGTAGTGGCCACCTATCTGAGCGAGGGGGGTCAGGACGACCGGGCTCAACTGGACCAACGCCGAGACCGAACCGGGGACGGGCGTTTGCGCTTTGTGCGATTGGAAATCCTGTCTGAGGGTGAACAGCCGGAGACGGGAAGACCCATCCGATTTCGGATCCATTACCAGGTCTCCCCTGAAGTTTCCTCCCTGCGCGAGGTCCACCTCAACTTCAGCATCAACAACCTGGGAGGGGCCCATCTGCTGCTGTTCACCACCCGGGACATGAGGCCAGCCCCACCCGAGGTGAGGGAGGACGGATGGGTAGAGTGCCTCATTCCCTTCCTTCCGCTGACCGCTGGAAGCTATGGAGTCAACCTCTACGCAGCAACCTCGGGAGTGGTGCTGGACTACGTGGTCAACGCCGCCACCCTGACGGTGGATGACAGCGGATTCTACCCTCCGGGGGTGTCGCGCCTGGACAACCATCCGCCGGTGGTGGTTCATCATGAATGGAGCACCAAAGAATGATTGTCCGACTCCAATCATCCATACCGAGAGAAGAGACTGAATGCCTTCTCCCTTGAACCGCCTCTGGAATCCCCTCCACCGGGTCCTGTGGTGGCCAGTTCGTCGGACCCTCAGGGATGAATTTCGGAATCAACCCTTCGTAGCCATCAACGAGAGACCCGTCGAGTTGTCCTTCACCTTTCGTCACCTGTCCCGGCTTCCTGTCCGCACCATATTGGACGTGGGCACTGGAAAGACCGCCCTTCCCCATCTGATGCGGAATTGCGGATATGTGGTGACCGCCATGGACAACGTAAAGGATTTCTGGCCTCGGGGCATGGTCAACCGCCACTGGCACATCGTGGACGATGACATCACCTCTCCCCACCAGGTGGACGGCCTGTTTGACTTTGTCACCTGCATCAGCGTATTGGAGCACATCGAAGCCGCTGCCAAAGCCGTGGAGAATCTGGCCGGGAAGCTACTCCCCGGCGGGCACCTGGTCATCACCGTCCCCTACCGGGAGGAAGAGGGTTGCCCCAACGTCTACGCCCTCCCCAGAAGCAACGCCCGGCCTCTCCCTCCATACATCGCCCAGGCGTTCTGTCGACGGGACGTGGTGGCCTGGTGCCAAAAGAATGGAATGGCCCTGGTGGAGCAAGAGCATTGGCGATTCTGGGACGGTCTCTACTGGACAGAGGGATCTCGTATCTCCCCTCCCCAACCCGCCACAGCCACCACCCCCCATCAGTTGACCTGCCTTTTGTTCCGACGGGAGGGATCGCTCTAGACATGCGCGTCCTCTTCGTAGGAGTCGGCACCACCCCCTACGTCAACCACCTTCTCAATCGCCTCCAATCTGACGCAAAGATGGAAGTGGTCAATGTGGTGGCCGAGAAGGGCCCTGGTCATGCCGAACCCGGGGTGTTCCAAACCCTGGAGGGGATCCATTACTTCCTGGAACGCCTTGAGGAGTTTCAGATTCCCAAGGGGTATCGATCTTTTCGAGGTCTGGCTAGAGTGCTTCTCAAGCACAGGCCAGAGGTGGTGGTGACCAGCGAGGTCTATCTTTCTGCCTTTGCCCTTCACCCTCCGTTGCGAACCGCTCTGGCCCTTGCCGGCTCTCGTCTTCTCCTCAAGTCCATTCCTTTCCGGCTGGCCTCGTACCAAGAACGCCTCTCCCATCTGCCCCGGGGAAGAACCCGCCCGGGGGTCCGGGCCCTTCTGGAGTGGGATCGATTCCTCTACCGCTGGGTGGATGGACACCTCAACTACATTGAAGACGGGGTGGAGGTGTTCGGCTCCTACGGGGTTCCCAAGGAAAGGATCTTCCTCACCCGAAACTCCCCCGACACGGATTCCCTGTTGGCGGCTGCAGAGGCCATTTCGGGCACTCCACCACCCCTTCCACCCGTCCCTCACCGCCTGATTCATGTGGGCCGTCTGGTGGAATGGAAGAGAGTGGATCTCCTCATCGCTGCCACGGCAGATCTCCGAGAAGAGTTTCCAGGATTGGAGTTGGCAGTGGTGGGGACCGGCCCCCAGGAGAGTACGTTGAAAAAGAAGGCGGCTGACCTGGGCCTTCAGGATGCCGTGCGATTCGTAGGGGGAGTGTACCATCCCGTGGAGCTGGGGCGGATGCTGAAGGCTGCGGACCTCTACGTCCTGGCGGGCATGGGGGGGCTCTCCATCAACGACGCCATGTGCTTTGGAATGCCCATTGTCTGCTCGGTGGGAGATGGCACCGAAAAGTTCCTGGTGCGGCCAGGGGAAAATGGACTCCTGTTTCAAGAGGGGGATCGGAGCGATCTGGTGAGGGTCCTCAAAACCCTGCTGCGAGACCCGGCGCTGAGACAAAAAATGGGGCAACGTTCTCGCCAGATCATCACCCGGGAAGTCAACATCCACACCCTGGTCCAGGCCTATACCGATGCTTTCAATACGGTGACTTCCGTGAAGAGGAGACGGCCATGAATCCCGTACTCCTCAACCTGGGATGCGGGCGTACCATTCACCCCGATTGGATCAACCTGGACGTGGTGCCCCTGTGCGCCGGGGTGCGCTCCTGGGATCTCCGCCGGCCCCTTCCCTTTGCTCCAGGAGCCTGTGACGCCGTCTACACTTCTCACCTCTTGGAGCATCTTCGCCAGGAGGACGGGTTGGGACTGCTGGGTGAGATCCACCGGGTCCTGAAGCCGGCAGGTGTGGTACGGGTGGTGGTCCCCGATCTGGAAAGCATCGTAAGGGCCTGGCTGGAGACCCTTGGAGAGGCTGGGAATTCTGGGTCGGGGAGGCGGGCCCACCAGTGGATGGGAATCGAGCTTCTCGATCAGATGGTGCGAGACACTCCGGGGGGCGCGATGGCTTCCTGGTTGAAAAACCCCGGGGAGCAGCGGGAGTTCATCACCGGGCGGGTGGGCGAGGAGGTGTTGTCGGGGCCGCCACCGGGTACTTGCCTCCCCCCGCCTCTGTCCGTGCGCGTAGCTCAGGTTCTGAAGCAGGGGCGAGGGCGAATGGTGGGAAGCCTGGTGCGAATCCTGGGAGGAAGGTCCCTTCATGCCGCCTGGCAGGAGGGCTGGTTCCGCAGTCAGGGGGAGGTTCACCGGTGGATGTACGATCGAATTTCCCTGACCCAAGCCCTGGAAGACACTGGGTTTTCCCATCCCAAGGTCGTCGCCTGGGATCAAAGTGCCATCCTCGGATTCTTGAAGTCGGGCCTGGATGATCGCGATGGAGGGCCCCGTAAACCCGACTCCTTGTATATGGAAGCCACCCGCCCATGACTTCCTTTCCGGTGGTGATGGTCAACTCCTCTGACCGGGGAGGGGGGGCAGAGAAGGTGGCATCCGACCTGCTGCGGATGTACCGGGAGAAGGGCTGGGAGGCCCGGCTGCTGGTGGGGAGGCGAGAAGGTCATCAACCTGGAGTTTTCCAACTCCCCCAGCGAGGAGGAGACTCGTCCTGGGAGGGGTTCTGGTTCAGGGTTCATGATGTCGCCCGTACTCGGGCTTTGCGGTGGAAAGGGGCGGGAACCGTGGCGGAGGCGGCCCGCATCCTGGCCCGCCCCCAGTTGGTCATGGAGCGAAGGCGGGGCATGGAGGACTTTCACCACCCCGGCTCTCATTTGCTGGCAAAGCAGGCCGGAAATCACGGGATCCTTCACCTCCACAACCTCCACGGCGGCTACTTCGACCTCTCCGCCTTGCCGGCCCTCAGTCAGACGATGCCGGTGGTTCTCACTCTCCACGACACCTGGATGCTGGCGGGGCATTGCGCCTACGCGATGGGTTGCCAGCGCTGGCGAACCGGGTGCGGATCCTGCCCCGATCTCACCCTCTACCCGGCCATTCCTCGGGATGCCACTGCCGAGAATTTCGCTCGCAAAAGGGAAATCTACCGAAAGAGCCACCTGTTCGTTTCCACCCCTTCCCACTGGGCCTTGGAACAGGTGAACCAGTCCATGCTGGCCCCTGGAGTGGTGGAGGGAAGGGTCATCGCCAATGGAGTAGACCTCGCGGTGTTCCAGCCCGGCACCAAGAAGGACGCCCGTTCCGCCCTGAACCTTCCCCAGGATCGCTCCATCCTCCTCTACGTGGCCAATCGGGCCCGGCGGAATCCCTTCAAGGATTACCCAACCTTGCGAGGCGCAGTGGCTCGGCTGGGGGAAAGCAGCAAGGGGCACCTGCTGTTTCTGGCGCTGGGGGACGAGGGACCCTCCGAGCACATCGGCAGGGCGGAAGTCCGTTTTCTCCCCTTTCAAGACGACCCCCGAAGGGTGGCCCTGCACTACCGAGCCTCCGACCTCTATCTCCACGCCGCCCGGGCCGACACCTTCCCCACCACCATTCTGGAGGCCATGGCCTGCGGACTCCCGGTGGTGGCCACGGCGGTAGGAGGCATTCCCGAGCAGGTGAGGAGCCTCCAGCTTCCCGGGATCACCGCTGCCGGAACCCCCTCCCTGGCTCTCGGGGAGGCCACCGGGATCCTGGTGCCTCCAGGAGACGCTCCGGCACTGGCGGCAGCCACCCTTCACCTGCTGGAGGACCCTCTGGCCCGAACTCACCTGGGAGAGGCGGCTGCCTCCATCGCCCGCCGGTGTTATTCTCTCTCCGCTCAGGCGGACGTCACCCTGGATTGGTACCGGGACGTTCGACGTCAGTGGGAGGCGAATCCCCCGTCCTCTCTAGGAATGCGCCGTCTCTGACGGTCTTTTTGAGGCATGAGGGTGTCAACCAACGTCGCCGTCGTGGTTCCGGTCCTGAACAAACTGACCCTGACCACCCGGTTTCTGGAGTCCTTCTTCAAGGTTTCTCACCCCTCATGGGAGATGATCGTGGTGGACCATGGATCCACCGACGGCACCCGGGAGACCCTGACAGAGAAATTCCCTTGGGCCACGGTCCTCTCCGGAGATGAGAGCATGTGGTGGTCAGAGGCCACCAACGTAGGAGTCCGTTACGCGCTGGAACGCTCCTTTGACTATGTGCTCACCATCAACAACGACACCGTGGTAAGCCCGGATTTCCTGTCCCGACTGGTGGAAACCGCCTCTTCCCACCCCCGCTCCTTGGTGGGAAGCCGCATCCACTTCCTGGACGACCCGGAGAGGGTGTGGCTGGTGGGGGCGCGATCCGAATGGGCAGAAGGAGTGGTCTACCGGAGCCTGGGGGAGGGACGTGCGGCAGCGGAGGTGCTGGCCGAAGGACCAAAGGTACGCCCGGTCGACGCCCTGTGCGGCTGTGGCACCCTGGTGCCCGTCGTCTGCTATCGAGAAATCGGACTTTATGACAGCACTTTTTGTCCTCACTACGCGGGCGACAGTGAGTTCGTGCTGAGGGCCGCCCGGAAGGGATACCACCCTCTGGTGGATCTGCGGGCCTTGATCTGGAATGACGCCAGCAACACCGGCAGTGTAAAGGGCATCCGGGACTCCTTGTTTTCCAAGCGATCCCGCCTCTATCTCCCCGCCATGCTGAAGATCCACGCCCGGTATTGCCCCCCTCGCCATCTTTTTCGCTGTTTTGCGGGGATGTATGGTCCCCTTCTTCTCCCCTCTCCGGCGGTGGACCTGATCCGGCGCCTGCGGGGCTCCCCTTCCCGTCCTCCCCCCTCCTCCTCGGGCGATCTCCGCCCTGGCAAGGTGTGATCCATGAATCTCTCCTCCAAGCGAATCCTGGTGACCGGCGGATCCGGCTTTCTGGGCCGGCGTCTGGTCCACCATCTCGCTTCCTCCGGTTGCCCGGAGATCCTCGCTCCCCGAAGCGCCGAGTTTGACCTCACCCGCGAGGGCGACGTGAGGAGGCTCCTGGAATCGACCCGTCCCCAGGTGGTGATTCACCTCGCCGCCAAGGTGGGGGGCATCGGAGCCAATCGGAAGAATCCGGGCAGTTTCTTCTATGACAACCTGATGATGGGCACCCAGTTGGTGGAGGTGTCCCGGCAGCTTGGGGTGGAACGCTTCGTGGCGGTGGGGACCATCTGCTCCTATCCCAAGTTCACCCCCGTCCCCTTCCGAGAAGAGGATCTGTGGATCGGCTATCCCGAGGAGACCAACGCCCCCTACGGCCTGGCCAAGAAGATGCTGATGGTGCAACTCCAGGCCTACCGCCAACAGTACGGGTTCGACGGCATCAACCTTTTGCTGGTGAACCTGTACGGCCCGGGAGACAACTTCGACCCCGACTCCAGCCATGTCATCCCCGCCCTCATCCGCAAGTTCGTAGATGCCAAAGAGAAAGGGGAAGAGACCGTGACCGTGTGGGGCACGGGGACTCCCACCCGGGAGTTCCTCTATGTGGACGACGCCGCGAGGGCCATCGCCCTGGCCACGTCCCGCCTCCAGACTCCCGATCCGGTCAACATTGGCTCGGGTCGAGAAATCTCCATCGCCGATCTGGCGCGCACGGTGGCCTCCCGGGTGGGTTTCACCGGACGCATCGTCTTCGATACCTCCATGCCCGATGGTCAGCCAAGGCGGTGCCTGGACGTGACCCGCGCCAGGGAACTCTTGGGTTTCGAGGCCAAGACCGACTTTGTGGAGGGTCTGGATCGGACGGTGGCCTGGTATCTGGAGGAGGGGAGGGAGTAGGTTCCCGGGCCGTCCTCGTCAGATCTGTCGAAGGGTGAAGGCCCTTCGGCCCTTCATCCCCCCGCGTAATGCCGCGTAATGGTCCCGGCTGGACCCTCCTTCGACCTTTGGGACACTCTGTTCCCGGGTATGGCGCAAATGCCGACCCGGTCTGCGGAACCTGTTGATTCCGCTGGAGTTTCCCATGCATTTTCCCCTCTCTCGCCCCTCCTTCTTCCTGCAGACTCCCCCCCGACACCATCGTATCTCCCTCTTGCGACTCGGAGCAGCTTTGGGGCTGGCGGTGGCTGCCGGACTGAGTTCCCCTCCCTGTTCCTTTGCCGCATCTCGCCCCTCCCGTCCGCTGCTGAGCCATCTGAACCGAGGCTGTGATCCGGAAAGCCTCTCGCCGATGGCTTCCCCGAGAGTCTCCACTCCAACTCGGGCGGCATGTACCTGGTATTCCCTGCGCTTCTATTCCGACCCGGAGGGAACGAGCCTGCTGGGGGTGGCCGTTCTTCCCCGGGAAAAAGAACTTGTCCTGGACGCCTCGGAATGGAAGCTCCTCGCCCGCTTCGCCAGGCAGATGGGCAGGTCCCAGGTGTTCTGGCAGGTGGTGGGGGTCGGCCCCGGTCGGGTAGACCACAGCCCCCTGGTCCCCCTCTCCCTGGAGGCGGACTTCCCTGTGCTGGGTCCGGGATCCCTCTCGGTCATCGCCTTTCCCACACCGATACTTCCCCCTTCGCGCCCTCCTTCGTCGTCGTAGAGCCTTTCCCTACCGGGGGAACCGCAACAGCCCCTCCCATCGTCCTTGCAGACTGGCCCATTGGGTCCGCCTCTTTTCCCCATCGCCTCCCTCCAACACCATCCACACGGCAGGGGCCACCAGGAACGCCGCCGCCCAAGGCGCCATCCTCCAGCGCCAGGGCCCCCGCAGTTGCTTCTGAAACAAGGCACCAAAACCTCGCCCGTAGGACCGCGCCCGGGTCGCTCCCAGGCTGCCTGCCTCAGGAGAGGGAGGATGATGGACCACGATGCGGGGGGAATAGAGACCCCTCGCCCCTGCCTGGAGGAGCCTCAGCAGCAGGTCCGTCTCCTCCCCCGCCCCGTAAGGTCTCCCTGGACCCAAGCGCTCATCGAATCCTCCCACCCGGTCAAACCACTCCCTGCGGATGTGCATGGAAGGTCCGGCCACCCACCACACGGTGCGAGGATTCAGCGGAGACGCGAACAGACCCGCACCCTTCAGAAATGGCGTTCCTGACTCATCGCTGACGATTCTCCCTCCCACGGCATCGGGGGCATCGTCATTTCCCAGGACCGCCGCCACCGCCCGGCCCCACCCTTCCGGAAACCATCCATCATCGTCTCCAAACACCAGCCAGGGATGACGAGCCTGGGAGGCTCCAGTGTTCCGCGCCAGGGCCGCCCCTCTCTCCGTTCGCCGCAAGAGCAGGACCTGAGGAAACTCCTCCTCCACCATCTTTTGGGAGGTGTCCTCTTTTGACTGATCCACTACCACTACCTGGAGTTCCAGCCCCTCCCCATGGGCAAAGACCGAGGTCAGACAACGCTGGAGGAGGCTGGGGCGATCGAGGGTGGGCAGGATCAGGGAGACGGGAAGGGGACTCACCTCCTCCCTCCCCGCCGGGAAGAGTACGTCAGAAACGCCTCCCACCTGCCCAGCAGGGTGGTGACCTCAAACTGCCTCTTTTCTCCATTCTGCCCCGCCCGCATCCAGGCCAGCATGGGGCCCAACAGCATTCGCGCGGCAGTGGGAAGGAGGCGCCACCCCTCTGGGCCCATCAGGTTCTTACGAAGAAACGCCCCATGCCCGAGGGAATATCGCCGCAATTTATCCAATGACTCCAGGTCTTCCCAGTTATATGCCGGATGCAACACCTGAATTTCAGGCTCGAATACACAAGACGCCCCCATCAACACCGCCCGTACCACCAGGTCGATGTCCTCCGCCGTGCCCCAATGAGCCCCCGGCCCCAAGGCTTCGTCGAACCCTCCCAGTCGATGAAACAGATCCCGAGTGAGGGTCAGAGAGGGTCCTGCCGTAGCCAGGGCGGTGGTGACGGTCAGGGGTTCTCGACGGGAAGGGCCTCCGGGAACGAAGGGGGCCCCGGTTTCCAATGTTCGAATGTTCCCCGCAAAGAGTTCAGCCACGTTTGGAGATGAAACAGCCTGTCCTAGAGCCATGCCCCATCCCGGAGCCAACACCGCGTCGTCGTCAGAAAAGGCCAGCCAGGAGTGGGAAGAAACTTCGGCGCCCCGGTTACGGGCCCGGGACGCCCCCTTCTCCGAGAGAGACAGGCAAGTGACCTTTCGGGAGGCACACAGGACCCGAGTCCGATCATCGCCGCTCTGATCCACCACCACCACTTCCAAAGTCACCCCCTTTCCGTGGGCCTCTACCGAATCCAGCATCCGGGCCAACAGGTGGGGACGATTCAGGGTTGGTAGAATCAACGAGACTGAGGGGATGTTGCCATTCACCGGGGATTTTCCTTCGATTTGATCCAGGTGGCGAGGATCAGGGATTGCCCCTGCATGGAAAGGTGAGGTCCCTCCCGGCGATGCCATCCCTTCCCCAGAGCCCGGTGCAGTCCAGCGGGGATGCCCCGACGGAATGCATCGTCCTCGACGACCTGAAGAGGGCTCCTGACTCGTTCCTCCCAGGAGCCCTGCCAGGTGAGGGACACAAACTCCCGGTCGGGAAAGGCAAACCAGGCCATGGGAGGACCCACCACCACTTCCCCATCTCCAGAAAGGGAGGCCCGCAGCCGGGAGGTATCCCCCTGAAAATCCATCCCCCCCTGGCGCGTCCACAGGATTCCATATTGGGGCAGGAGCAGAAGAGCGAAGAAGGTCAAAGCCCAGGCCAGCTTGTCGCCCTTCCAGGCGGTCCACAACACCATCCATAGAAAGGCAGGCCAGGCATAGACAGCGTAATGGAAATTCGGGCGACGAATGATCATGGACATGCCCACCACCGCCAGGACAAACAAGCCGGGAAAGGGGTGCCGGCGGAACTCCTTCTTTTGCAGGTATAGAAAGGTGGCCAGAAGGAGGAGGGCCAACTCTGGCAAGTGGCGCAGGTAGAGAGTGCGAAAGAAGTATTCTCCCAGGAAGTTTCCGCCGCGGGCCCCCCCTTCCGCTCCGGCGGAAGCGCGGAGGGAAGCCCAGAGAACGTCCAGATGCTCCCCGTGCCAGTAGAGGTAGAGAAGGACGCCTCCCCCGATTCCCACCGCACCGCGCCAGGCTCCGGAAGGGAAGGCCCCGGATCTTTCCCTTGCCTCCTCTCCAAGGCTTCCCGCCTCTCCCATCCATCTCGCCACCCACCACGCCCCCGACCAGGTCAGGGCCGCCACCGCCGCCATGGGATGGGTTTCAAAGGCAAGCACCCCCAGAAACCCCCCGATTCCAAAGGAATTTTTCACTACCGCCAGAAAGGCACCTGTGGCCAGCAAAAATCCCAGGGCGTCGGGGCGGGCCTGATGAGCGGCTCCGAAGAAGGGTTCCAAAAGAAGCATGGTGGCCGGAAGGGCCAGCGCCAGCGGCTTCACCGGGGACAGGCTCCGCACCAGGATTCCCCACAGGGAGATGGCCAGCCCCATGAACAGGGAAGAAATCGCCCACCCCCCCGTGCGAGTCCATCCCACCCGATCCAGCACCCCAGCGACGAGCCCGATGTGAAGGCGTCCGAAGGCGGCGGGGTGCATACCGTCCGAGGGAGGAGACCCGAACACCCTGTCCCCCGTCTCCCCGTGGTGAGCGAAGTTCCAGGCCATGGACAGAAACCAGGGATCGTCCACGTTGTCGAGGCGATAGCAGTCAAACAGGGCCACCCAGGCGAACAGGGCCACCCCGAGCACACCCATCAAGGAGGCGCGGATTCCCATGGAAACCGTCCATGACGCGCTATTTTCCGAAAATATTCCCCTGGCCCCCACCCTAATACTCCACC
>CAYRTW010000119.1:0-16527 GCA_964426935.1 uncultured Rickettsiales bacterium | reverse complement strand
AGCCAGGTCGCCAGAAGTCAGGGGAGTCATCGGGAACCTCGATGGGGTGAGCAGGGGCCGACGGCGGGGATGGATTCCCCTCGCCCCGGGCGGGCAAGGATGGGAATCTCCGGTCGGGGCGTCAAGAACTCCTTGCAAAGTACATACGACCGCTACAGGCCGGCGGCGTACACCACATAGGCCGCTCCGGTCCCCAAATAGGCCCCGTCGTGTTCGGGGGCCCCGGTCACCACATCGCTGAGGCCGTCCCCGTCCAGGTCCGCCGTCCCCACCGAGTGCCCAGCCCAGTCGGTCTGCTCCTCTCCGATGAGGCGCAGCCAGGCGTTGCCCATGCTCCCCTCCCCGGAAGGAGGGCCCAGGAGGACGTGAACCACCCCGGCGTTCAAGTGCTCCTCAGACTGGGAGGGGGAGCCCACCACGAGGTCGGGGTAGCCATCGCCACTCATGTCGGGAGCCACTGCCAGGGCCGAGCCCGAGAAGTCTTGATAGGCCTCCCCAGACAAGCGGGCATCGGCCTCCGAGAGGTCCATGTCCGCCGCAATGGGCCCATACACCACGTATACCGCCCCCGAATCCACCGCATCGGCGTCCTGACCTGGGGCCCCGATGAGGATGTCGAAGTAGCCGTCTCCGTCCAGATCTGCCACCGCCACCGCTGTCCCCGTGGTGTCATCGGTGGCCTCCCCCAGGAGTTTGGCGGTGGCCGAAGACAGATCCACCACTCCGAACGCCGGCCCGGCCAGAAGGTACACCGCCCCTGCTCCCGAACCCCCGTCGTCGTCCCCCGGCGCCCCCACCACCAGATCGGCCAGACCGTCTCCGGTCACGTCCCCTCCCGCGACCGAGATCCCCGCCCGGGCGTCCGCGCGCTCCCCCACCAGCACCAGCCCCAGTCCCCCCTCCTCAATGGAACCCAAGGGGATCTCCCCCTCCATCGGCCCGTATATCAACATCGCCGCCCCGGAGTCGAAGCCTCCCCGATCCGAGTCGGGAATCCCCAGCAGCACATCCACGGTGCCATCCCCATTCACATCCCCCGCCGGTACCAGGGCCATGCCGGCGTGATCGTCCTCTCCCTCGCCATACAACCGGGCGGTGGCATCGGCCAGGGACACCGTTCCGGTGACGGGTCCTCGAAACACCCATACCCCACCGCTGTCGTAGAAGGTCCCGGAATCACTAGCGTAACTGAAGTCGGTGGCCCCTATCGCCAGGTCCCCCATCCCGTCCCCATTGGTATCGCCCAGGAGGGCAACGGTGTAGCCGGCCCGATCTCCCCCGGTCTCGGCCGTGAAAAACGCCACCGCCGCAGACGGGTCCAGATCCCCCTCCACCGGGCCCGCGAACAGCCACGCTCCTCCGGCCTCGGGCAATTCCCCCGCCAGCAGCGGCGCTCCCACCAGGAGATCGTCCACTCCGTCCCCGGTAGCGTCCGGCCCGGCGGAAACCGACCAGCCCAGCCAACTGTTGGTGACGGTGCCTGTAATGCGCCCGGGAGCTTCCTTCAGGGGCAGGGTCATGCCTGGATGGGAGGTGTCGTCGTCGGCCCAGGAATCGTCGTCCGACGGGGTGGAATCGTCGTCGGAGACCGCCGAATCGTCATCGCCGCTGGAGTCGTCGTCCCCGGTGGCATCGTCGTCCCCCGGCGAAGTGTCGTCGTCGGCAGCGGAATCGTCGTCGTCCCCCTCGGTACAGGCGGGAAGTGCCAGGAGGGCCAGACCGAGGGAGAAGAGGGAGAGAGAAGAGGAGCAGAAGGGGCTCAAGAGAACCTTCCGAGAGAGGACCGGGTTCAAAAATCGGCCCCATCCTACTCCGGGAGGGCGAAGTTGATGAGAGAAAACCGCTGAACAGGGTTGGTTCTCCTCGATCATGCTCCTCCTCCCCCTCACCTCTTCCCCCCTGAGAAGATCCCCAGCACTCCCACGAAGATCGCCGCCCCCACTACCGCCCACACCACCGGGTATTTCTCTCCAGCCACGGTGATCTGCCAGAACAGGGGCAGATCGGCGGCATGGGCGATGTACCTGCCCAGAAGGGCTCCCACCAGTCCAGCGACGATGGAGCCCAGGCATCCCACCCCATCCCTGCCGGCGAGGCGAGCCCCCACCGAACCCACTACCGCTGCAATCACCACCAGAATCACGATTCCTTCCACGGACATCCTTTCGCTTCCGCCAGCCACGGAGATGAGTCCGGGGCCCTGACACCAGCCAGCACGGCCACTACTATACGACCCACGGGGAGTTCTGGAGACACATGGACCTGGCAGCAGCCGTCAAAGAATCCGCCAGGGAGGCATGGCAACGCAAAGACCGGTGGCCCGCAGGGTTCCTGACTCTTCTCCCATCGGTGGGAGTGACCCTGATCCTGGCCTTCCCCTGTCCTCTTCCCCCCTCGCCTCCCCAAACCGCCGAAGAAGCGGTCATCGCCTCCCTGACCCGGCTGCTGCAGGCGGTGATGGCCCTGTGGATGGCGGTCAGTGGGGTCGGGTTGGCCTCCTGGGGTGGAGCCTTCCTCCTCGCCCCCCCTCTCCCTGCTGAGGAGGAGACGTCTCATTCCTTGGAATGGGCTTCGGCCCTCGCCCGGGTCCCCCGCTTCCTGATGACCTCCCTCACCTGCTTCGCCCCCGCCCTGCTCCTGCTGGTCCCGATATTGTTCACGGTGAAGCTGATCTCCCTTCTCTCCCCAACGTTGGCGATCCTCCTGGCCTTTCCTCCCCTGCTGCTCCTCGTCGTGGGGACGGCAACTCTCCACGCCCTGGCCCAACGGGTGTCTCTGAAGAAGGAAATGAGCCCCAAGGAGACCGTCCAGAGCGCATGGAACGCCTTCCGATCCCGCCCTCAACTGGGAACAAAGGCTCTCCTGTGGGATGCCGGCACCGGGGCGGTGGCCTTGTCCGCCTTCGCCGTTCCCCTCGGGCTCACCGCAGCCATGGCGGTGCTTCTAGGACGCCTCTCCCCCCTCCTGGGCCTCGCCGCCCTCCTCCTCCTGGTCCTCCCCCTGGCCCTTCCCGCCTTGGGTTGGTGGGGGACCTTCCGGGTTTTGCTGTGGGACAAGGTGTTTGGAGAGATGGTGGGGAGGAAGGGCAATGAAAGCCCTTCTGAGCCTCTTCTTGCCGGGGATCCTGACCCCTCCCTCGCCCCCTGACCCTACCAGGTCGTTCCCCCGGCGAAGAGGTGTACGTATGGGTAGGCGGTGTCGGCGGCATATCCGCTGGTGATGGCGGGGTCGTCGTATCCGTCCCCGACATTCGGCGTTCACCCGACACCGTGTGATGGAAAACGCTCCACGGAGGCATTTTGTCATCCACACCCTCTTACCGACCTTGATGGCCTCGGGATGAACTCCCATATCCCCATCCGGGCAGTCTCCCTCGACGAAAGTGCACTCTCCACCTCTGGGGCGTACACTCCTTGAGCAGACCACCGAGGGTGGAACCGGCACCCCCGGCGGCCCTCGCCCGGTGCCCGAGCCCTGGAGGCGGGCCTCATGCCCTTCGACGAGACCCTCATCACCCCCGACAAGCCCGTAGTGGACATGCCCAATCTGGCGGGGGCTGGGGAGGATGCCGAGGGGCTGCGGTTGGCCATGGTCCACCTGGAGAGGATGCTGAAACAGGCGGAGAGCGACCGAGACCGCCTTCGCCGTGCCTCCTCTGAATATCGTCTGGAACGGAATCTTTTTCGGAGCGTCTGCCGGCATGTGGTCGATCTGACCGCCTCCACCGACTCCAACCAGATGTTGACCGAGGCCCTCTCCGCCATTCACCAGATGACCGAGGCCGATGCCACCTGCATCGTAGTGAAGGACCGGGACGGGGACTCCCCCCGCATCCACTCCAAAGGGGTCGATCCCCACGAGGAAGACCTGCTCCTGGAGCAACTCAGCTCGGGAGTCATCGCCGATGTGTTCCGCACCGGCAATGCGGTGTACTCCAAGAACGCCATTGAGGACGCCCAACTCTACGGGTATGCCTCGGTGCATCGCCTTCATCTTCGCACCGTGTTCTGCGTCCCCATCTCCCGAGGAGATGGCCATTCTCCCCAAGTGGTGGGGGCCCTCTATCTGGACCGCCGCCAGGAAAAACAAGAAGGGTTCACCGAGCAGGCCCGAGAAGCCATCTCCCTGGTGGCCCGCTACCTGGGGCTGTGGCTGGATCGGTGGTCAGGCCAGGGCACGGGCGTGGATCCCACCCTTCCCTATCGCTCCCGAGGCCAGTTCCGGGAGATCCTGGGGGCCTCCCCCGCCCTGGCGGATCTCCTGGGGGAAATGGATCGCATCGTTCGGAAGGGAGTCACCGAAACGGCCCTGATCACTGGGGAATCCGGCACGGGCAAAGAGCTGATCGCCCAGTGTCTTCACCGCTATGGCCCCAAGTCCCACGGACCCTTCGTGGCGGTGAACTGTGCCTCCTTGCCGGATAACCTGGTGGAATCGGAGTTGTTCGGGTCGGTGAAGGGGGGTTACACCGGAGCCGTGGATCGCAAGGGGCGCATCGCCTCGGCAGACCGGGGCACCTGTTTTCTGGATGAGGTGGGAGAACTTTCCCCGGGAGCCCAGGCCAAGCTGCTACGCTTCCTCCAGGACAAAACCGTCCAGCCGGTGGGCAGTGACCGGGGGCAACTGGTGAACGTGTGGATCATTGCCGCCACCAACCGGGATCTGGAGGAGGAGGTGAAAGCAGGTCGGTTCCGCTTGGACCTTCTCCATCGCTTGAATGTGATGCGTCTGAGGGCCCCCTCTCTGCGGGATCGCCCCGAGGACATCCCCGGTCTGGCCCGGGCCTTCCTTCAGCGGGAACAGGAAAAACCCTATGTTTCCGCGAAGTTGTTCACTCCTGATGCCTTGGATGCCCTCCAGGCCCATCCCTGGCCGGGCAACATCCGAGAATTGGAGAACGCCATCAAGCAGGCGGCGGTGAGGGTGGAATCTTCCTACATCACCTCTCAAGATCTGGCCTTGGGACGACCCCAGCCTCGTCCCCGAGCCCAGGCCCCCGACACCACCTGGAAGGGGGTCAACTACGCCTTCCGTCGCCGCTTTTTGGAGCAGGCCCTGGCGGAGCACGGCCCCAACGTGGCGGAAGTGGCCAAGAAGCTGGGTCTGAACCGAACCCACCTCTATAAGTTGCTGGACGGTCACGACATCCAAGCCCCCGGCGATGCTCCCCGGTCCCGTTCCCCGAGGTCTCCATGAAGCCCCGGCGGCGCGATCAGGGAGATCCCTCTCTTCTCCATCCCCATGACGGAGCTTCCACCGAGGACCGTTCCACGGCGGAGTTCGGCGAGTTGAGCAAGATGGCCACCTTGGACACCCGTTTTCCCGACGACAAGTCCACCCAGGCTGCCGGCCTCACCCCCCATTCCTCTGCGGGAGCCTCCTTCCTGCTGCGGGTTCCCCGTGCGGTGGGCGAAGGGGATCTGGAGGCCACCTTGAGGCTGGTGGGCCGCCCCACCCGCTATGTGAGAGGGCCCCGGCTGGGAGAGGGGGGCATGGGGGCGGTGTATCAATATCGGGATGAGGTGTTGAAGAGGGATCTGGCCATCAAGGTCCCCCATCCGGAGATGGCCCAGGTGCCGGCCTTGCTGCGGCGCTTCATCCGGGAAGCCCAGATCACCGCTCAACTGGATCACCCCAACATCGTCCCCCTCTATGACCTGATGCGGACCCCCGATGGGCAACTCGCCTACGTCATGAAGAAGGTGGACGGCAAGCCCCTCTCCGAGATCCTGGACGCCTCCCGGCGGGGAGACGCCGAGGTCCGCCGCACCTTCGGGCTGAGGGCCCTCCTCCTGGTGTTTCGCCAGGTGGTGGGAGCCCTGGCCTTCGCCCATGATCGGGGAATCATCCACCGGGATGTCAAGCCCGACAACATCCTGGTGGGGCGCTACGGCGAGGTCCTCCTGACCGATTGGGGGCTGGCCAAGCCCTGGAAGGAGACCTCTGACGACTTCGACCACGACGCCGGAATGCCTGCTCGCCTGATGGACCTGATGAACGTGGACAGCACCCGCATCGCCGGCGTCCTGGGGGCCCTGCGCTTCGTGGCCCCCGAACAGGCGGAGGGGGCCGATCAGCCCATGGGCCCCTGGTCCGACGTGTATTCCTTGGGAGTGGTTCTGTACTGCATCCTCACCGGCCAGACCCCCTTTGTGCCTGGCAAGGGAGAGCAGGCCCCCGACTTCGTCCAAAGGGTTCGCACCTTCGATCCCCCCCATCCTCAGAGGCGCAGCCAGTGGGGGGCGTTTGATACATCTTTGGAACGCATCTGCCTGAAATGTCTTGAAAAAACTCCACACGAACGTTACGCCGACGCCGGGGAGCTGTATCAAGAATTGGAATCCTACCTGGAAGGGGCCAAGGAGAGGGAGAAGAGGCAGATGCTGGCCCAGAAGGCCATCGAGAAGGCCCAGGACGCCCGTCGGAAGTATGACGATTTGACCGCATTTTTCGCCCAGAAACGCCAGGAGGCCCGAGCCGCTGAGGAGAAGGTGGCTGCCCACGATCTTCCCGAGCAAAAGAAGGCCCTGTGGGATGCCCAGGATCAGGCCCAGAGGGTGGCCATGAGCCGGGTGCGGGTGTTCAACGAGATCGTTTCTGCCCTGGGGGAGGCCCTGGCCAACGACCCCACCAGTGTTCCTGCCCGTCAACAACTGGCCGAAGCCTATTTCCAGAGGGCCCTGGAGGCGGAGGCCCAGGGGCAGGTTCTGGAGAAGGCCTATTACGAAGAGGTGTTGCGCTCCTGCGCTCCTCCCGCCATCTGGGAGCAGTGGGAAGCGGGGGGCAGGGTCGCGGTGGTCACCCAGCCCTCGGGTGCCTTGCTTCGGGTGGCCCGCTTCGTGGAGGAGGGGAGGGTGCTGGTACCCCGGGACGAGAGGGTGGAGGGAGTGACCCCCATCAAACACCTCCACCTTCCCCAAGGCAGCTACCTCCTGACCCTGGAGGCCAAGGGGGTGTCACCCACCCGGGTACCTCTCCATATTGGCCGGGGAACGGTGGCCAACCTCCAAATCCCTCTCTATACCGAGGCAGAAATTGGAGCTGGTTTTGCGTACATCCCCCAGGGAACCTTCCTTTCGGGAGGGGATCCGGAGTGGGAGGCCACCCCCCGGGAGGAGGTGTGGGTGGACGGGTTTGCCATGGGGATCCTGCCGATCACCGCCGAAGAATACTGCGTCTTTCTCAACGCCTTGGCGGAAGTGAGGCCGGGGGAGGCGGCGCGGCGTGCCCCTCGCGATCCGGAGAAGCAGGCTCCTTTGTGGGTTCCCGACGCCTCCGGTCGGTTCCGAATCCCCGAGGTGGATCACCGAGGAAATCGCTGGAACCCCAAGCTCCCCATCTTCCTGGTGAATTACCACGACGCCGAGACGTACTGCGCCTTCCGGACCCAGCAGGAGGGGGTCTCCATACGTCTGCCCACCCGCTGGGAATGGGAGAAGGCGGGCAGGGGAACCGACGGTCGCTACCACCCCTGGGGCAATCACTTCGACCCCGCCTTCTGCAAGATGCGAGAATCCCGTCGGGAACGGGATCCTCAACCCGAGCCGGTGGGACTGTTCCCGGTGGACTGCTCTCCCTACGGGGTGAGGGATCTGGCAGGAGGGGTGGCCGACTGGTGCTCCACCTGGGAGAACGAGGGGCAGCAGAAGCGCTTCCTGGGAGGAGGGGCCTGGTTCGTCCACGCCCGAAACTGCCGCCTGGGGAGGCGTTACGGGTTCAAGCAGACCGACATCGCCGGGGGAGTGGGATTCAGGGTGTGCAAGAGCCTGCCCGTACGGTAGAGGGGATGGGGTCAGGAACCTACACATTTACATTTGGGGTCCAGGCCGTGGATCCAACCCTCCGGCGGTTTGTGGTGTCCTGATCATCCTCCCGTTGGGAGCCCTGCCACCGGCCAATTTCTCCTCCGATCTCACGGGGACATCGTGAAGAGGGGAGTCTTATCAGCCGCAAAGGATGCACAGGGAGGCAACGGGGGTCGCTGGCGGGGGAGGATCGAATCGAACTTTGGCCGATGCGGTGCGGCGCTCTTTTTCACCACGGAGGATACGAAGAGCAGGAAGGAGTCACCAAGGGGATCACAGGAATCCTCACTGGATTTCTTGCTTGCGTGGGTTCAGGCACGTCTCCACTGCGTGTCGAGACTGTCTTTGAACGTATGTATTGGATCAATAGTTCTCGTCATGTCCGGGGAACACCAGTCATGGATCGACAGGCCCACCGAAGAAGACATGAGCAGCGGGCTGCCACCACCCGGGCTCGACGGCATACAGAGGACCATCCATGACGACGTCCGACCAGCCATCGCCGTTGAGGTCTCCTGAGGTCAGGTTGCGTCCCAGATACTGGTAGGAGGTTCCCAGGAACTGGGCCTGGGCATGTTCCAGGGAAATGGTGCCTGAGAAGGGGCCGTAGAGGAGGTAGGCCTTGCCGTCGTCGTACTGATCATCGCCGTCGGCGTCGAAGTAGTAATGGCCTACCGGCAGATCGGGGTGGCCATCGTGGTTCACGTCCCCCGCGCCTTGGACCGCCGAGCCAGCGCCGCAGCAACGCGGCCTTCTGGTCCGGGGTCAGGTTTCGGCGAGGGCGGCGGGGCATGGCGGGACTCCTTGCCGTGTGAGTAGCACGGCGGTCGGTCCGTCACGATCCGTGAGAGGCAGGACACTTCCGTCGGGTCGGCCGAAACGCCTGCCACATCCGGCCTGGATGCTTTTTCCCCACAGGTGGCGGCGGTTCGGCGCTTGCCCCTTCGGGCCAGGCCTTCGTGTTTTAACCTCCTTGATCCCTTGGCAGTTCAATGTTGGGCTCGCGGACCGTAGTCCATTTGACCACCCGTGTTGTTGCGAGGTCTGGGGTATGCTCCACCCACCCCTGCGACCTGGGAAAAGGGATGCAGGGGAGGAAGGTGCGGCGGGCCCCATGGAGCCTTGCGCTGTACAAGGCCCTGCCCCCACGATGACAACCGATAGAGACGCCGGGCCTTCCAGTGATTATCATCGCCGAGCGACGCATCCACTCCTCGGCCCCCTGGGCCGGCTGATTTTCGGAAAGGATCGACTCATGGGACTCCGCACCACCCTTCGCCACCTGATCATGGGGGGCCAGACTCCCCCGACTCCTTCCTCTCCTGCCTTCTCCTCCCCCGGGTCCTCCCAAGGCCGCAGCGAAGCCAGCGCCCCAACCCCTCGGGTGACTCCTGCGCCTCCTCCTCCCGAGCCCACCGACGACGAGGTAAAGGCCCAGATCGAAAAGCACCTGCAGGCCGCCCGTCTGGTGATCTTCATGAAGGGGACTGCCGATGCCCCCCGCTGCGGTTTCTCGGCGTCCGCAGGGGAAATGGCGGTGAACCTGGGCGTTCCCTTCCACACCGTGGACGTGACCACCGAGCCGGGCATGCGGGAGGGCGTGAAGGCCTTTACCCAGTGGCCCACCATCCCCCAGGTGTTTGTGGATGGGAAGTTCGTGGGAGGCTCGGACATCATGAAGGAGATGTACGAATCCGGAGATCTGCGGCAGATGTTGAAGTAGAGGGAAAAGGAACGCCTCCTCCTACCCTGCCGTTTCCTCTCCCAGCACCATCTCCAACTCCATCACCGGGGTTTGCACCAGGGTCCCGTACACCGGGCAGCCCCGCACCGCTTTTTCGATGGCGGCGAGGTACTTTGTTGGCGTGGAGGGGGGGAGGGTCACCCGCAGGTGAAGGTGGGAGAGACGGGAGGAACCGTCCTCGGCCTTGTCAGCAGACACCGACACCGACAGTCCCTCCACCGGAAAACCACGCCGGGTCAGGAAAAGAGCGGCGTAGAAGTGGGCACAGGCCCCCGCTGAGGCGGCAAACACCCCCAGGGGGGAGGGTCCGAGATCCTGGCCTCCTGCCGCTTCTGGCTGATCAAAGACCAGATCATGGCCCCCGACCTGTACCCGACTGGCAACTCCTCCCGCCGATTCCACCTGAAACTTCAGCGTTCCCATAGGGCTCCCGGGCGATTTCCCCCCTTCTCCTCGTCCGCTGGGAAAGTCTCGCAACATCCGGGCCACCGGACAACGGCTCGGCCCCTATTCGAATGAAACCGGCTCGGCCCCCACCACGTAATCGGTGCCCAGGGGGATTCCCTCCCGCGCCTCGGGGAGGTCCCGCGCCCTTCGCCTCAACGCGCCGATGTGCTGAGACAGCGCCTCCGCCAGAGAACGATCCTTCAGAAGAGGCAGCTTGCTGGTACACACGTTGAGCTGTCTTTCCAACCAGGGCAGCCGATAGAGAATGGGGACCTCCCGCGTGGCCATCACCCGAAATCCCGCCTTCTCCAGGTGGCGGTGCACCCAGTCCAAGGGATACTCTCGGTAGCACCGGTGACCCGCCAGGAGGATGCAGGCGTCTCTCAGGCGGGAAATCTCCAGAATCAGGGTCCCTCCTGGGGTGGGAGCCGGATCGGGGAGGGGTTCCAAACCCACCAGGTACAGCCTCTCCCCCACCAGAGCACGGAGCCGGTGGAAAAGCTGGTCTTGGAAGTAGGGGGCGAAGCCATCCAGGGCTCCGAGGAGGTAATCCGCCAGCACCACGTTGAACTTCCTGCCCGCCAGCAGGGTAGGATCGGTCCAATTTCCCGCCAGCAAGAGATCCTGGGGGCGCATCCGAGGGGCGAAGGCCAGATTCATCTCCCGAGCCCGGTGCGGGTCGCCGGTCACCGCCGTCCAATCTTTAGTGGGGAGGGTCAGCAGGAACTCCAGGGAGTGCTCTCCAGTGCCGGCGTCCAGAACCGAGCCCCAGGGAGCGCTTCCCTGCATCTCCTTCACCGCCTCGAACAATCGGTCCTGCCCCGGTTTTTTCAGGGGAAAGCCGCTCAAAACTCCCCCCGAAAGCCGAACCAGGGGCGAACAGGCAGGTACCTGAACACCGAGCGGGTCGGCTCCCCTTCGGCGACGGTCTCAGGAGCGCTGTAGATGTACATGAACTCGCTCTGGGCGAAGTAGGCGTTGAGAACCTCCAGATAGGCGGTCAGGCGAAAGTGGCGGAACTCGGTGCGGTGCTCCACCCGGAGGTTCAGTTCGTGGAACCAGGAATAGCGCTCGGCGTTGATCTCCCCCAGAGCGAAGGCCCAGGAGTCTCCGTCGGCGGCGGGGGCCCAGGTGATTTCGCTGACCGGCCTTCCCGAGTGGAGGTCGTAGCTGAGAGCCACCGTCCACCTGCGGGTGGGACCCAGCTCCACGCTGCCCTGCAGATGAACGGTGTGGCGCTGATCCCGGGAGGCCGACACCCACTGGGGCTGGAGCTGATTGCGAGGGTTGTATCGCCTGGAGATGCACAAGGAATAACCCGCCTGGGAGGAAAATCGCCCTCTCCGAAACCCTGCCACGGCGTCGAATCCAGCGGCGTACCCCTCCCCATCATTGGAATAGGGAACTTCTTCCTCCAAAGCCTCGGCGGTATCGGGATGAACCACGAGCCGATCCAAGGCTCGGTAATACCCTTCCACCCGGAGCAGGAGGGGCAGGGGAAGGATCTGCTCTACCCCCAGCAGGAAATGGACAGCTCGTTCGGCGCCCACCGATGGATTTCCGTATTCCTCATCCCACACCAGGGGATCGATGACCGGCTGCCAATAGATTCCAAATCCGGAGCGAAGGCGGGTGGTGGGGGTCAGGGCCAACGAAGCGCCCACCCGGGGGCTGGGAAGCTGTTCGCCGGTGGGGCCCAGCACCGTCCAACGAAGCCCCGCCCGCAGGTCCAATCTTTTCAACCACTCGTGAACGCGCGCCTCCAGGTACACGTCGCCGTCCGCCCAGGTGCGGGAGGGATCCACATCAATGTAGGGCAGGTCCAGGTTCACCCAAGGAAGGGAGGCCCAAGACGGGATCTGGCGGGTGTCGGGGAGATGCCCGTCCCAGGAAGCGGTCACCCCGGCAATGTCCCATCCTGCCAGCAGGGACAAGGGTTTCCAGGGACTCTGCCAACGAAAATCCTGGCGCCAGCCGTATCGATGAAGGCGAGAGGTCTCGGTCTGTCCCAGATCCCCTCCCCGGCTCTCTTCGGTCCGCATCCATTGGAAATAGAGGGTGGCCTGGGAGGTCGCTTTCTCCCCCCTCCAGGCCCAATCCACCGCCGCCACCAGGGAAGGGCCTCCCAGGGCAAAGGAGGATCCCAACTGTACCAGGGATTCGTCTCCCTCAGGGTTTTCGGAGAAACGAAGGGAGGACTCCCCCACCATGGCGAAGGCCGAGAGGGTGTGGCGGTCCGACAGGCGATGAGTGACCTTTCCATAAACCTCTCCGTAGGACGGTGCAGGAAAGGAGGTGGGGAACACTCCGGCTAATTGGAGGATGCCGAAGTACAGTTCCAAATAGGAGCGACGGGCCCCCAGGACGAAGGTGGTGCGCCCCTCCTTGCCCAGGGAACCGCTCAGGTGGGCCTTGAAGGTAGCCATGGAGATGTCAATGACCCCATCCCACCTGCCTGAAGTCCCCTCTACGTAATCCACCACCAGGGCCCCCGCCAGGCCCGAGCGCAGGGTAGCTGGAGGAGCCCCCAGGTACACCTCCGCCTGTTGAATCAACTCAGGATTGAACTGGGAGACATATCCCCCCAGGTGGTAGGGATCCATCAGGCTCACCCGATCCAGGAAATAGCTGGTGTCGGTGACCTCTCCTCCCCGGATCCAGAATCCCCCCAACAGGGCGTCCGACGCCACCCCCGCCACCTTTCCCACCGCTTGAGCCACGTCCTCCATGGCGCCGGGGAGGTAATCCAGATCCCGCCGGGTCAGCACCACCGAGGGAGCGATGTCCTCGTCCCTTCCCGGCAGAAGGGGGGCCCTCTCCACCTCCCGCCAGGGGGCGCGGCCCCGCACCACCGTCACGTTCGTTCTCTCCACCCCGGTGGGAAGGGAGAACTGCATCGTCAATGCCTCCCCCGCCCGCAGCTCCACCGCCTCGACCAGGCGGGAATGGCCCTCCTTGAACACCACCACCTTCATCCTTCCCGGGGCTAGCCCGGGGAGGGTGAAGGTCCCATCGGCGGCGGTCTCGACGGCGGACTCCTGGCCGGTGATGGACACCAGGGCCGAGGCCAGCGCCGCCCCCGTTTCGGCGTCCACCACTTTCCCCCGCAGGAGGGCGGTTCCTTCCGCCATCTCGGGGGGATGATCGACCCGACTCAGGCGAAAAGAGAAGGTGTATTCCACCTGGAAGGGGACTGGGTGACCTTGGGCGAGTCCGGGGGAGAAGCGCAGCTCTCGGGCGGCTTCCTGAGCGGAGGCGTCAAACAGGGGGCCCCCCGAGGTCACCACCGAAACCTCGGTCACCTGACCGGCGGCGTCCAAGACGAGCTTCAGAGTGACTTCGGCCTCTTCTCCACGGTTGGCGGCGTCGGGGGGATAGACCGGGGTGACCGGCTGGAGGAGGAGGGGGGGAGTCACCGGTGAAGGCGGTTCATCCGCCAGGGCGGAAGGGATCGGGAGAATCCCATTCAGGAAGAGGAAGAGAGCCATCCCCCACCCGAAAAAACGATCCCAGGGGGCTGTCATCCGCCTCTTCACCGAGAGAGGCGCCCGCGTATCCGGTCTGCCGAAGCGGCGATCTCTTCTGCGGAGCCGCTCTTAGGGGTCCAAGGGGTTCGCAGCCCGTCGCCGACGTAGCGGGGAATGACGTGAATGTGAAGGTGAAACACCGACTGGAAGGCCGCTTCTCCTGTGCATTGCAGGAGGTTCACCCCGTCCGCCCCCAGCCCATCCACCGCCGCCTGGGCAACCTTCCTGGCCACGGTGACGCAGTGGGCCAGCACCGCGTCTTCGGTGTCCAGAAGATCCCGGGAGTGGGCTCGGGGCACCACCAGGGCGTGACCGGCGGTGGCGGGATTGATGTCCATGAACACCAGGCACACCGCGTCCTCGTGGATCCGGGTGGAGGGGATTTCCCCTTTTTCGATGGCGCAAAAGACGCAGAAGCTCATGGATTCTCTCCCGGACCGGGCCGCAGGCTCCACCGCCCGCACTGGGAATGTACCCCGGTCTCCCCTGGCCCCACAACGATCCCCCTCTCTTGCCAGCGAGGCGGCGCCGGAGGACACTGGCGGCCCCCAGAGGCTCCCATGAACTCCCCTCCGGTCCCCCCAACCGCCCTTCTTCACGCCTTCGACCTGAACCAGGACACCTTCGCCATCGCCCGCGCCCAGGCAGAGTCCTTCGTTCACGCTGAAGAGGGTCCTCATCGGCTGGGAGCGCGCGTCCATCATCTGGCGGGCATTTCCGGGAGTCTCCGGGAAAAGGCCCTGGAGCTGCGAAAGGAGGCCGCTTCGGCCCTTCAGGCGGCGGCAGGATTTGCCGATCCTTCCCTTCCCGAATCCAAGGCGGCGACGATGCGTCAGGATGCCGTCTCCCAGGGCACCCTCCCCGGGATCATCGCCGACGATCTGGAGTTTCGCGCCCTTTTTCCGGGCCTCGACCGGGGCATCTACGCCTGTTCCCACTCCATGGGCATTCCGTCGTTGGTGTCCCTGGGGGCCCTGGTTTCCCACCTCCACGGGTTGCTGCTTCGAGGCATTGCAGTGTGGGAGGATGGGGAATGGCTGGAGGTGATGGAGCGATACGGCAAGGCGGTGGTGGAACTGTGCGGTGGGGATCCGGCCCGGGCTTCTGGAGTGTGGTTCCCGAATGTTTCCGATGGGTTGGGGTGCTTTTTGGACGCCTTGCCTCCCACTCAGGGCCGGGACGAGATCGTGTTCACCGAAGGTCACTTCACCACCGGTCATTACGCCAATCACCAGTGGGCCCAGAAGCATGGAGGTCGGGCGGTGGTGGTGCCCTGGGACGAAAGGGGGTTCGTGCCGGCGGACCGGGTCATCGCCGCCATCACCCCCCGTACCCGGGTCCTTTCTCTTTCCCACGCCCTGTTCCAGTCGGGATGGCTTCAAGACGTAGACGCCATCTTCTCCGCCGCCTTCGCCGGCAACCCGGATCTGGTGGTGCTGCTGGATGCGTATCAGACGGCGGGAACCGTTCCTCTTCATCACGCCCGCTGGGGTGAGCGGGTGGTGGTTCTGGGGGGAGGCCACAAGCAGCTTCGGGCCTCGGCGGGGGCCGGCTACGCCGTTGTTCCCCACACCCTCCTGCCCGAGCTGCGGATGAACCGGGCGGGCTGGTGGGGGCATCGGGACACCTGGGGATTCCACAAGGGCCCCATCCAGAGGGACGAGGGCTCTCCGGGAAAGCTGCTGACCGGCACTCCCTCCGTCGCCCCCATGGTGCATCTGTTGGCGGAATTGGATGTCCTGCGCCTCCTGGGGGAAGGTTCTCTTCAGCGAGGGGTGAATGCGGTGCGGGCCCGGTCGGTGGCCATGACCTCCCGCCTCCTGCTTCTCGCCGAATCCAACGGCCTCACCCTTCGATCTCCCCGGGAAGACGAACGCCGCGCTGGGTTCATCTGCCTTCATTTTTCTTCAGGAAAGAACGTGGCCCACCGCCTGGCAGAGGAGGGAGTGGCGGTGGATTTTCGCCCGGATTCCGAGACCCATCCCCAGGTGCGCCGGGATGGAGAGGGGAGGGTGAGCAGCGGCATCCTTCGCCTGTCTCCGGGCATTGCCACCTTCCCCTACGAGCTGTCCTACACCCTGATGCGGGCGGTGGCCCTTGAGGAGGAAGGAAAGTGAGGCCCCCCCGTCTTGGGGGTTGGACTCTGATTCTGATCCTGGGAGGGGGGTGTGGAGGGGCCCCAGAAACTCCGGCCCACATCGGCGAAAAGCCCTCCAGTGGGACCCGGGACTCTTCGGTCTCCCCCCTCTCCTCTCTCCCCGCCACCCCTCAGGAGGGCCTTCCTGCACCCGAGGCTCCCACGGAACCTCCTCCCCCGAACGCCGTCGAGGCCTGCCCGACCTTGTGCGACCTGATGACCGGTAAGGCGGAGACCTGCCTTCAGGAAGCGGGAAGAACCTGGGGAGAGGAGGTGGCCGGAGAGGCGGAAAGCTCGCTGCGCTCCCCTGAAGCGTTTCGGGAGGGGTGCCTGACCGAATTGGTGCCCACCATCACCAATCAGGAATGCCAGAGCACCATCGCCAATCTGAACAGCGGCCGCCTGGGGTGCCCGTTCATCTCCCCCACCCTCTTCGGCACCCGCCTTCCTTCGGGAACGGCAGGAACGGCGGGGGCCCCCACTCTTCGATAAGGCAGGGGAGGACCGAGCCCCAGCGGGCCCCTCACGCCCTCCCTCGGTGGAGGGAAATCAGCCGTCCAGCACCAGGGAGAGGATCTCGGTGGTAGCCGCCTGAACCAGCCAGCGGTCCAGGAGCTCATCATCGGTGCAGCGAGAGATTCTGAGTATCACACGAAATGCTGCTGCACGGTCGGATCGCCGCGTCGCGGGTCCTAGAGAGCCCTCTTCGGCCCTTCATGGTACCCCATCGTCCAGATGGGTACCCCGCACAACACGCTGCGGTTGCTGCGGGTTTGACCCGAAGGGGCAAACGCCGAAACGCCGCCGCCAGAGGCGGAAAAGCATCCAGGAAGGATGCGACAGGCGCTTCGGCCGGGCCAGGCGGAA
>CAYRTW010000118.1:0-16636 GCA_964426935.1 uncultured Rickettsiales bacterium | reverse complement strand
AACGGCCTCGGGCCTTGAGGATGGGAACGAACCCCAGGTCCCGGTTGTCGGCAAGGAGGGTGCCATCTGCGGATTGAAAATCGATGGTGGCGTTCCGCAACTGGAAGGAGAGGCCGAATGACAGCTCCTGACGAGGGTCGGGAAACACGTCAAACAGGTAGGAGAAGCGGTAGAAGCTGAACCCATAGCGCAGCTCCAGGGGAGTGCCGGCGGGGAAGGTGACTCCGTCCATCCGGAGGTCTTCCTCCAGCACCACCCGGGTTTGCACATCGATGGGCTGGGCCACGAAGATGAAGCGATGGCGGCGCCCCAGGCCGATTTCACCGGCGATTCGGAAGAAGGGAAACAGGACATCCTGGCCGCCGTCGTTTCGGAAGTCGAAGGGGGTGCCATCGGTGCCGAATTGAAGCGTGTTTCGCTGAACGCTCAGGAACCCCGCTTCCACCTGGCCGTAGAGGCTGAACCAGCGTCCCTCGGGGTTGAGCCGGAACAGAGGGAGCCCGGGAGGTGCCGGGGAGGACGAGGAGGTTGGGGCCAGAGAGGGGGACTGGGACTGGGCCCGGCTGAGTTGCGGGGTGGACACGACGACCATCAAGGCAAGGACGGGGACGAGAAGCAGGGAAGGGGAGAGGCGATGCATGGGGGATCCTCCAGGTGAAGATTGAATAAGAACAAAATATGTACAAAGCAATATATGTATAGATTACTAGCTTTACTTTTTTGAGAACGCCCCTTGACCTCGGAGCTATAAATGACCACACTCATTTTCGAGTCTGGTCATTTTTATGAGTCAACGACAAAGAAACAAGGACGACAAACTGAGGCGGATCACCGAGGCCGCTCGGACCCTGTTTCGAGAGAGGGGCTTTTCTGGCACGACGACCCGGGCCATCGCCGAAAGGGCCCAGGTTGGAGCGGGGACCCTCTTTCTCTACGCCCCCACCAAGGAAGACCTCCTGGTGCAGTGGTTTGCAGAGGAGATCGGTGTGGTCCTGGCGGGGAGCTTTGCGAGAGATGTCCGGGGAGATCTGGTGTCACGGGTCCACGCCGTGTTTTCAGATCTTCTGGAGTTCTATCAACGGGACCCTGAACTGGCGCGCTTGTTCGTGCGGGAATTGGGGTTTCTCGGCGGCACGGCGGCCCCGGTGCGGGAAGCCATCGAACGGGATTTTGTGGCTCGGCTGGCGGGATGGGTCCAGGACTCAAAATCCCGTGGCGAGGTGAGTCAGGAAGTCCCCGAGTTGCTGGTGGCCTCCAACTTCTTCGCCCTCTACCTCTTCAGCGTCCTGCTCTGGTTCCAGGGAATCCTGCCAGACAGCGACGCCGCCAAAACCTACCTGCGGAACTCCCTGGAACTGCACATGACCGGCCTTCTTCCCCGGAAAGGCTCGGAGAGCGGTCCTCAGAAAGGAACATCGTGAACACCGTCCAGTACGATCCCACCTCCACCATGAAGGAGGCTCGCGGGGAATATTTTCGGCGGTACAACCTGGGTGAGGGGGGCTATCACGACGCATGGGTGAAGATGAAGATGGGCCCCATTCCCATTGCCTTCCCCAATACCGCATCACGGAAGTTGGCGGTGAGGATTCATGACCTCCACCACGTCCTCACCGGATACCCTGCGGACTGGCCGGGAGAGTTTCGCATCGCGGCCTGGGAGGTGGCGGGGAGCTGCCGGAACTACACCGCCGCGTGGGTGCTGAACATCCTGGGATTTGCTGCCGGGCTCCTGGTGTGGCCCCGCCAGGTCTTTCGGGCCTTCGTGCGAGGGCGCCGCAGCGGGAACCTCTATCACCTGGCCTTTGGAGAGGACCTTCTTCAGGAGACCGTGGCCAGCCTGCGGGGGCGCCTGTTTCTCATCGACGAAGGGGAATTGGGACCAGCCACTGGAGGAGAGATCGCCGCCTTCGCGGGCTGGGCGGGGATTGCCCTCCTCAGCGGAGGGCTCACTGTCGCTCTGACCCTGCTTCCCCTGGCCCTGTTGCTGGCCCTGGTTCACTACTGGGGGTGAGCTGGGGAGGAGTTGCCCTGATTTCCGGTCGATGACTCCAACAGGGGAATCAAGAAGGGGAGAAGAGCCAGGGCAGGGAGGGCCAGCAGGAAGGTGAAGGCGAAGTAGGCGGGAAACCCCATTCCCGCCGCCAGGTCCCCCGAAGGCATCCCTGCCAGTACCCGCGTTCCCCCCGCCAATGCGGTCAACAGGGCGAAGCGGGTTCCCGCCTGATCCCGGGCGCAAAGGAGCATGAGGAGAGAGAGGAAAACCGCCGTCCCCAGCCCTGAACCGAAGCTCTCTGCCGCTGAGGCCAGGTAGAGAGAGGCTTTTCCCGGGGAGAAGGAGGCGACGACGTAACCAAGGTTGGTCACCGCCTGGATACCCCCGAGGGTCCACAACGCCCGCCGGAGCCCCCACCGGGAGGTCATCTCTCCTCCAAGAAGAGCTCCCAAGACGGTGAGAACCGTCCCCATTCCAGCTTTCCAGGCCCCCAATTCCAAAGCGCTCCTCCCCGCCCAGACCCAAAACGGCGAGGTCATGGGGGTCAGGGCGGCGTCCCCCAGCTTGAACAACAGGACAAAGGCAAAGGCGAGGAGATGGGTGGGGGCGCTGGCCCATTGGGCAAGCTCCCTCCACCACCCCCTTCCGGGAGGGGGTGATGAGGAAGGAGAGGGTGAGGTTTCAAACTTTCCGGCTCCCGCCCAGGCAGCAATCAGGGTCAGCCCCCCCAACAGGGGAAAAAGCAGGGATGGGGAGACCAGGGGGAGAAGGGCCACGGCTCCTCCTCCCGCCAGCATCAGCCCGAGGCGATACGCCGCGACCCTCAGTCCGTTGACCCGCCCCCGTGCCTCATCGGGGACCGACCGGGTGACCTGGCCATCCAAGGCGATATCCATGGTGGCGGAACCGAAGACCACCACCCCCAGAATCCAGGGAAGAGCGGCCGAGCCGACGCTGGGCACCCCTGCCATCGCTCCCGAACAGATAGCAGATCCGATAAAGATCCATCGCCAAGGCCGAGGCGAAAGATCCACCACGGGGGCCCACAGGAACTTGATGGACCAGGGAAGTTGAGAGGCAGTCAGGTGCCCCAGGGAGGAGAGAGAGTCTCCCTGAAGTGCTCTCCAACCAGGAACCAATTCGGTGACCACTCCAAAGGGGAGGCCGGAAGCGGTGTAGAGGAGGAGCACCCGCCTCAGGGAAAGGGGAGTGGAGGGCGGTGGAGGGATGGAAACTCCGTTCATGACGGAATCTCCACTGCATGCAACACTCCTGCCTCCCAGAGGCGCAGGGCTCTTCGGGCAAAGTCCACACCCCGGAGATCCTCCTTGGGCAGGGCCTCTTGAAGGGAAAGGGGGGAGGAGAACGCGGCGGCCACTTCCCTCAGGGAGGTCCACTCATCCTCTGCCAGGGGAAGCCCCCCTGCCGCCTGCCACGAGGGCAATTCCCGGACCCTGGGCCCTCTCAGGAACAGGGCCCTGCCGGGGAGCAGGGGGCGGGCGACAAGCACGGTTTCTAGAAGCAAGCCTTGGTGATGGAGCCGGGTGGCCGTCAGGGTGCGCTCCACCGCCCGGCCTGTGGCGTCGGGATCCCCGGCGCGACTCCAGGCAGAGCGGCTCCTGGCCCTCCAAAACGGGGTGGGATGAACCCGCGCCACCGCTTCGCATCCCAAGGCAGTAAGGGCCTGGGCCCTCAGGGAAACCAGACGGGTTTCCTCATGAAAAAAGGTCCACAAACGCTCCCCAGGGTGGCGTTTCTCCAAGAAGGTATGGGCGGTGGCAGCGGCGAGGCGGGCCCCCTCCAAAGCGTGGGTCATTCCCAGGGAGGAGAGGGGGGAGGGCTGGAAGGCGGCAGGCCCCAGGGGCAGCAGGCGAAGTGGGGGAGGGATCATCGGAACGGTGGGAGCCAGCACCCGAGAAAAGGGAGGGTCCAGGAAAGCACCCGGGAACCGTTCAGCGAAACCGCCTGAGGTGGTTGCCTCGGCGTTTGGGGATCCTGACGGGGGAGGAGCTTCGGCGAACACAGTCACTTGATTCCATCCATCCCCCAGATTGAGGGACCAGGACCAGGCATCCTCCTTGGCCTCTACCCTGTGGAGGGCCTCTCCCCCCGACACCCCGGTTGTCCTGGCCCGGGTGACCCAATCCTTGGGGCCCTGCGCCTGCTCCTGGTGCAGGAGGGAAGGGACCCCACACAGGACCACCCGGCCCTGCACCCTCCCTCCTGATCGCAGACGACACGCACGCATCTCTTCGGATTCATTCTCGATTTCTACGACAACCTCCTCCTTGATTTCTACTCCTGCGCCCCCCGCCTTCTCTTGCCAGCATCGACGCAGGGCTCCCTCCTCTATCGCCACCACCGACCCATCCCTTTGGGCAACGGAATCCTCCCAACCCCAGTCGGCCTCTCTCCTTTGGATGGGCCGCCCCAAGGAGGCCAGCGCCGGAGCCATGTCCAGGAACCGAAGGGCCTGCTGGCCCGAGGGGGGAATCAATACCCAGGAGGGATGGATGGGAGGAGTGTCACCGGTGAGGAGCAGGGTCCGGTGCCCCAGTCGAGCCAGCAGAACAGAAGCAGCGGCTCCGGCGGGCCCTCCCCCGACCACCACGACCTCTCCCACCCATGATTCTGATGTGCCCGGCATGGCTCCTTCAGCGGAAGGGAAAGGTGAGCACATCGCTGATTTCGGCCCTGTCCAGGAGCCACATCACCAATCGGTCTACCCCCACTGCCACTCCAGCGCTCTCTGGCATTCCCTCCTCCAACGCAGCCAGGAACTCCTCATCCACCGGGTAGGGCTCTCGTCCCGCGCCCCTTCGCCCCAGGTTTTCTTGAAGGATGCGCCGCCGCTGCTCGTGAGCATCGGTCAGTTCGGTGAATCCGTTGGCCACTTCCAGTCCTCCCAGGAACAGCTCGAAGCGCTGGGCAATGGGGGGAGATCCTTCTTGGATCCGCGATAAAGCGGCATGATGGACGGGATAGCCACAGAGATAGGCCCCTCCCTCCGAGGGCAGAGAGGGCTCCACGGCTCCCCCCAGCAGGTAGTCATAAAGCTCCTCGGCGGAGGCTCCAGGGAGGGGGGGGAGCCCGGCCCGATCCACCGCTGTGACCAGATTCTCCCGATCGAGGGCGTGGGGATCCGCCCCAAACAAGGCAAAGCCCTCGGTCACGCTTCGCCGCATAAAAGGAAGGGAGGGGGGGCCTGACCTGCGAAACTGGCGAGCCAGGGAGGTCACGATCCCCTCCAACTCTTCCATCAACTCCAACCAGGTCCAGCCGGGGCGGTACCACTCCGCCAGAGTAAACTCGGGGTTGTGGCGGGAAGAGATCTCTCCATTGCGGAAGGCTCGGGTGATCTGGAAGATGGGCCCCGATCCTGCGGCGAGGAGCCTCTTCATAGGGTATTCGGGAGAGGTCAACAGGTAGAGGGGGCGGGAGGATCCCCCTCCATCAGGGATGAAATCGGTAGCAAATCCTTCCAGATGGCGATCCACCCCCGGGCACACCCCCAGGATGGGAGTCTCCACCTCCCAATATCCCCGGTCTACCAGGTTCTGGCGCAGGGCAGCGAGGATTTGGGAGCGGTTCTGAAGGAGGGGGAGGCGGAGGGGGAGGGGAAGTGGCACGGGCAGGATGAAAGCAGGAGGGGGGAGTCCCTCAGCTCCGAACCCTCTCCACGTAGGAATCGGTGCGGGTGTCGATCTTGATCCTCTCCCCTTGCTCAATGAACAAGGGGACATTCACCGTGGCTCCGGTGATGAGGGTGGCGGACTTGCTGGATCCGGTGGCCGTATCCCCCTTCTTCCCCGGCTCGCAGTAGGTGATCTCCATGATCACGAAGTTGGGGAGGTCCACCGAGATGGCCCTCTCGTTCCAAAAGAGAACGGATACTTCCAGGTTTTCGGTGAGGTACTTCCAGGCGTCGTCCAGGTTGTCCTGGGGGATCTGCACCTGATCGTAGGTCTCGGTGTTCATGAAGAACCAGTATTCCCCGTCGTTGTAGAGGTACTGCATGTTGCATTCCTCGACGTTGGCACGGGGGATGGTCTCTCCGCTCTTGAAGGTCTTGTCGATGACCCGACCGGTGAGGAGGCTCTTGATGCGAGTCCGATTGAAGGCCTGACCCTTGCCGGGCTTGACGAACTGGTTTTCGATCATCAAAAAGGGCTCGCCATCGAGCTCAAGCTTGATGCCCTTGCGAAAGTCGGCAGTGCTATACGTCGAATCCATGGAATCCTCGTGAGGGAGAGGAGCGAACACCGGAAGGGCCCGGATGGTCCTTTGAAAAGCGGCGCGAATGTAATGCAGGCCCCCTCCTCCGTCAATGAGCAGGCGTCCGATGATGCCGGCTGGAAGACCCTTCTGCGGGAGGCGGCTCATCCCTCCTCCCTGCTTCCCCCGGAAGCGGTGGCGGCGGCGGCCTTGTTTCCCTTCCGCGCCCCGGCCTCCTTTCTGGCCCTGATGAACCGAGATGACCCGGAAGACCCCATTGCCCGGCAGATCCTCCCCTCCCCCGAGGAAACAGTTGCCGCTCCGGGATTTGGGCCCGACCCAGTGGGGGATCAGCGGTTTCGCGTCGCCCCCGGACTCATCCACAAGTATCCGGGCCGAGCCCTCCTGGTGTTGACCTCCGCCTGCGCCGTTCACTGCCGCTATTGCTTCCGTCGTTCCTTTCCATACGGGGATGAGGACTCCGGTGGCAGGGCAGCGGAGGAGGCGCTTGAGGCCATTGCCGCCGATTCAAGCCTTGCCGAGGTCATCCTCTCCGGTGGAGATCCCCTGGTTCTTCCCGACGAAGTCCTTTCCGGATGGGTGCAGAGGCTGGGAAGGCTCTCCCACTTGAAACGCCTCCGGATCCATACTCGGGTACCCGGCGTCCTTCCCCAGCGGATCACATCTTCATTGCTGACCGCCCTCAAGGGGCCCCTTCCCCTCTGGGTGGTGGTGCACTTCAACCATCCCCGCGAGTTGACTCCCCAGGCGGTAGAGGCCTGCGGACGCTTGGTGGACGCCGGGTTTCCACTGCTCAACCAGGCGGTCCTTTTGCGGGGAGTCAACGACGATGCCCAGATTCTGGCGGAGTTGCTGGAAGGGCTGGTGAACGTCCGCATCAAGCCCTACTACCTGCACCAGATGGACAGGGTGGCGGGAGGGGCCCACTTTGAGGTGCCCGAGCAAGAGGGATTGCGCCTGATGGAGGCGGTGCGAGAGAGGGTCAGCGGGCTGGCGATGCCGATGTATGTACGCGACCTTCCGGGGGAATCCTCAAAGGTCCCCATCGGGCTCCCCGGGATTGAAGTCGTCTAGATGTCGTCCAGATATTCATCCAGCAGATCGCAGAGAAGGTCCTCGCTGGGGCAGCACAGGGAAAGGGGATAGCCAGCGTAATCCGTCTGGACACACAGCTTGTAGCCCTGGGAGGGGTAGTAATAAGCCCACATGAAGCACATCTCGTCGTTGGCGGATTCGCCGAAGCCGACGCCGTGCTCGCTGGTGTTTTGCCAGGTGCATTCGATGTTGACCCCACTCCCTTCGGGAAACGTAAGGGGCTCTTCGTAGTAGGCCACCTCGGGCTCGTCCCAATACCACTTGTCGGTGGTGGGATAGATCTTCTCCTCCAGATCCTCCTCATCCATGGATCGCCAGGCGCTCACGTCCAGCCCGTATTGATGAGTGTGGCCAGTGGCGGCAAACACTTCGATGTCGGCCATGCTGTCGGGAAACTGGACGTAGCGAGGACCCAGGGTCTCGGTCTGGCCGGGGCCAATCCAGATGTCGGGGGAGCCCAGGAACAGGAAATCGGCTTCATGGACCACCAGCTCAGGGGCCATGGCGGAGAGGGTCACCTCCACCGAGGCATCCACTTCGGCGGCGTTGGTGTTGATGAAGTGGGTCTCAATGCGGACCATCTGATTGGCGGAGATGCGGGTGGCCACTCCCTCGGGAAAGACCAACTCCTCCTTGGCGATCTGACTGACCATCAACGGAACGTTCTCCCCATACAGGGTCTCCAAGAACGGGGTGCATTCGAAGGCGTCGGGCCTCTCTTCGGTGGCATTGGACCGGTAGAGGATCATGTGGTGCCCGCCTGAGGTGATGGAAGAGGCGATGCGGTTGATGAACGCCTCCTCGTCGTTCCCCAGCCTCCTTTCCACGCAGTAGGTCACCTCCTCCCCGGGGCTGAAGTGGACGGGCCCCAAGGTGGCCGACCAGGACGCCACTGGAGGGGGAGTGGTGTCGTCGTCCGGTGCGACGGTGGTGTCGTCGTCCGGTGCGACGGTGGTGTCGTCGTCCGAGGCGCCGGTCGTGTCATCGTCGGGAGGGGCGGTGTCGTCGTCGTCGGAAGAAGTGGTGGCGTCGTCGTCGGCCCCTATCTCGCCGGCGGGGTCGCAGCCGTATGCCAGGACGATTCCACAGAAGAGGATGGAGGGCAGCAGGAAGGGGGTGTGAGGCGCAGCAGGCACGGGCAAGGCTCTCCTGGATGGAGGGGACGAGTCAACCGGCCTGCTAGCCTACCAAAGAGGAGTCCCTTGACAAGTCAAGGAGATGTCAAGTCTGTCACTCGATGTCCTGGCGGTGAAAAATAGCCATGGCCAGGAGAAGAAATCCAGCGGCGTATCCCACCGCTCCCAGAAGAGGAAGGGACGAATCCTTCCAGAATGCCAGCCCACCGTCGTACCCATTCCAGAACGAACGGGTGAAGTAGAAGGTCCACCGTCCGGCGACCTCCAGGGCGGGAACTTCGAATTGCTTGGACACGGTGGGGGCCAGGAACGAGAACCCGGCATCCAGGAACAGGAGGATGGTGGCGTAGGTGACGGTGAGGGCGGTGGAGCGGGTGGCCACTCCCAGGAGAGTGGCCAGGGACACCAGAGGGGCCATGCATATTGCCAAGGCCAGCCCTCCGGTTGCCAGGGTCCCCAGGCGAGTCCCGAAGCTGCCCGCTTCTGGTGAGGGAGTGCCCCCGGCCAGATCCCCCCCTCGGCTGAAGCCAAAGGGGAATACCCCCAGGATCGTGCCGATCCCCACCATGAGGAGGAGAAGGAAGAGGACATAGCTGTAGCTGGCGATCCACTTGGCCAGGAGCACCTTCCACCGGGGTACCGGGCGGAGCAGGAGGGTGCGGAAGGTCCCGTGGGCATACTCTCCTGCCACGCACTCCCCGATCACTGCCAGCAGGGCGACTCCCATCACCGGAAGATAGAGAGCCCACAGCTCCGCCCTCCCCACATCCACCGCGTCCATGATGTCCAGGGCCACCTTGTCGGGGGAATCGGCGGCGCGGGAGCGATGGAGGTATTGCATGGTGAGCAAACCGGCGAACACCACCACGGTGTGAACGCTGGCCAACACCAGGGCGGCAGTGGCGAAGCCCCGGGCCCAGATCTTGGTCCATTCGGCGCGAATCATGGCGAACATGGCAGCTTTCCGTCAGCGGATCTGTTGACCGGTACCGCCGGTGACCTCGATGAAGAAGTCCTCCAGGCTCCGGCGTTGGGGAATCAAGGCGGAAACTCGGATTCCCGCCTCCATCAAGGCCGTGTTCAGGTCGGCGGAGCGGGATCCCTTGAGGGTGGCCAGGATCTCTCCTTGGGGGCCTTCCCCATTGTCGGTGGCCCAGGGCAGGGAGGCGAGGACGGAGCGGGCCTTGGCCCGATCATCCACCTCCAGACGCACTTCTTGGAACTCGGTGTCGGAGAGGAGGGCGGCCACGTCCCCTTGGGCCACCAGACGGCCGTTCTGGACAATGCCCACCCTGTTGCACATCTGGCTCACCTCGGCGAGGAGGTGGGAGGAGACGAACACCGTCAAGCGGTGGTCCCGGTTCAACTGGGAGACCAGGTCCCGCACCTCTCGCATTCCTGCGGGGTCCAGACCATTGGTGGGCTCGTCGAGGAGCAGAAGGCGGGGCCGAGTGAGCAGGGCCTGAGCGATTCCCAGCCTCTGTCGCATTCCCAAGGAATAGGTGGAGACCCGGTCCCGGGCCCGGTCCCTGAGGCGCACCACTTCCAGCACTTCATCAATACGGGCGGGTCCCACTTCGGCGGTCAGGGCCCCCAGGACCTCCAGGTTTTGCCTCCCGGTCAGGTAGGGGTAGAGGGCGGGGGACTCCACGATCCCTGACAGGTGGTGGCGGCGGGAGACCGGATCCCCTTCCCCAAAGATGCGAATCTCCCCTCGATCCGGACGAATCAGTCCGGCCAACATCCGAATGGTGGTGGTCTTTCCAGCACCATTGGGGCCGAGAAAGCCGTAGACAGCCCCCTCTTCCACCGCCAGGTCGAGATCGGAGACCACAGCAGTTCCCCGATAGGTGCGGGTGAGGCGTTCGGTCTCCAGGGCAAGGGTCATGAGAGGGTTCCTCGGGAGGCGGAAGAGGATGGGACGGGATGGAAGCCGGCGCAAGGGGTGGGGAGACAAGGACCAGCGCCACGGATGAATTCGCGCTCAGGCTAGGGCTTCTCCTTCATTCGATGCTGAGGAGACGAGGCGAGCACCCGAGCGCGTTCTGCTCGGGACTCCGCTTTGAGACCGGTCCTGGCATAGAGGGAGGCCAGGGAGGTGCGGGCGGCGAGAAGGTCCGGGTCCAATTCCAGGGCTCTTCTCAAGTGGGCAATGGACACTGCGGGGGCATTTCCTGAGGCGTCGCTGCACATCCCCAGGAGAAGAAAGATCCCGGGATCGTCAGGAAAGTCATCCACGGCCTTGCTCAGAAGGTCGCGGGCCGAGTCTTTCTGTCCGGCCACCAGGAGAGCCGTGGCGAGGGCTCGCCGTGCCGCAGGCGAGCCCGGCCATTCCCGAACCAGGGCCCGCGCCTCGCCAAGTCGTGCTGGATCCAGGGGAGTCACCGCCAACCGCACCCTCCAGGCTTCTGCCTCGATGGCCAGGGCCCGGGCTTCTACCCCTCCCCCGAGGGAAGCCGCCTGGTCATAGGCGTCGCGAGCGGTGGCATATCCCTCTTCGGTATCCAAGCGAAAGGCCGCCCTGCCCCGGGCCAGGGAGGGGCGAGCGGCGTCGGAGATGGGGGGGATCGTCAGGGAGGAGGGCCCAGGATTCTCCTCTGCCCCCCCTCGTCCCCAGGTGGCGTAGTACACCCCCGCTGCGGACAGGAGGAGGACCAGGCCCACAACCACCCACCCTCCCCGGGAGGAAGAAGAATCATAGGGAGCTTCTTCGACTCCCCACCCTCCCATGGGAGCGCTGGTCCGACCGGATGGACGAAGGTCCCCCTCTCCTGCCTCGTCCCGATGTACAGCCACTCGACTGCGATGGGGAAGGGAGGAGGGTTGGGGAATTCCCTCCGTCGGGATTCCCCGAGGAGGGGGTGCCGCCTTGACCCCTGAGCTTCGCTTTCCCAGACCGGCCCTCATTCCCTCGACCAGAGAAGAGAGGAGGGGCAGGGAGGCGTCATCGTCGGAAGGGGGTTTCTTAGGCCCGGGCGGCATCTTCACGCCCCATCGCCCCTTGCAGGTCGCGCAGCATCCGTTCGACGTCGCCAGAGTCAAATCGATAGACGTGGCAGCAGTATTCACACATGACGTGGGGATCCTCCTGTTCCCTGACCCATAAACGAAGATCGGTGCTGCCCAGGGAGAGGAGCACCAACTCCACCTGCTCTCGGGTACACGAGCAGCAAAAGCGCAGAGGGAGGGAGGAGAGGGGTTCCACCTCCCCCAGGCCCCAAGTCACCAGAGCCGCATCAGGCACGCCGTCCGCCGTAAAGTCCCACAACTCGGCTCTCCCCTGGACATCGTCCCAGCGCCGAGCCAGGGAATCCAAAAGAGGACGTGGGGCTACGACTTCAGGTTCGGCCACCGCCAGGGCCCCCCAGGCTCTTCGGATCCGACCTTCCCCATCCACCTCCACCTCGATAAAGCACCGAACAGGCAACTGCTCCGAGTCAGCAAACCATCCCTTCACCATTCCAGCGGCGTTGGAGGGGGACACAGGCACGATCCCCCGGTAGAGTTCCCGCCCCTGCCTCCACCGCACGGTGGTCAATTCCCCCTGATAGAGGCCATGAGGTTCTCCCAGGATCTGGGGGAGGATGCGCCCCCTCAGGCCTCCGTCTCCGCTGCAATCGGCCACCACCCCGGCTCGATCCCCTCGGAAGTGGAGAGTCAGAACCAGTTCATCCTTGACATGAACCGCTCCCAGGGCCGCCGCCACCAGCATCTCTCCCAATACTTGCGCCGCATGCCCGTCGGTCTGATGGCGCAGGACGGCCTCAGCCACCGTCTCGGTCAACACCACCACCCTCACTCGCAGCCCCACCCGGGGAAGGAGTTGGACGTAGAGGCGATCACCTTCCAACTACGGACCCTCCCCCTGCCATGGGAGTTGCCCCTCCAGGGGTGGCTTTCATGCGGGCCAGGAACTCCTCAGCCTTCATGAACCCCTTTACTGTCAACGCATCCTGGACCTTTCCCCCTCCATCCATGAAGACGATGGTGGGCAGGCTGACCACCCCATACTTCTGCTGAACAGCCTTCACCGCCGGATCGTCGTTGCGAGTGCAATCCACGCTGATGGAGACAAAACGTTGGGAGGCGTTTACGACGCGGGGGTCAGGAAACGTCAGATGCTCCAGCTCCTTGCAGGCCACGCACCAGTCCGCAGTGAAGTCGATCATCACCGGCTTTCCTTCGCGGCGAGCCAGGGCCATGCCTTCCTCTTCGGAGCGAACCCATTGGATGCCGGAGGGTCCGGAGGTCTGCCCAGCGGCCACCGATGTCGGTCGGGATTCCAACCGGGCCAGGCGGTCCTCCAGGTGCTCCAGACGGCCCCCAAACAGGGAGTTGGCGAGAGCCAGGGCCCCACAGAGGAGGAGGAAAACCGAAAAAGCCTTCCCCAGCTTCTGGCCCCAGGTGGAGTACTCCGGCAGGGACTCCAGTCCTCCCAGGGTGACTCCCGACACCACCAGCAGCATGGCCCACAGCACCCCCATGGCGGCAGCAGGCAGGAGGAACCCCAGGTAATAGACCGCAGCACCCATCATGATGAAGGCAAAGACGTACTTCACCTTCTCCATCCATTCCCCCGACCGGGGCAACGAGGCGACGGCGCCGGAGAACGTGCCCACCACCAGGAACAGCACTCCCAGCCCAAGGGAGAACACCACCATGGCCAGGAGCCCCTGCCCCATGGTGAACTGCCCCTGGGCCATGTACCCCAGGATGAGCCCTGCCACCGGCCCGACGCAGGGAGAGCACACCACCCCTCCCACCAGTCCGATCAGGAAGGCCCCCAGGTATCCTTCTCCTTGCACGTTGTTGAGCCGATTGACGATTCCCGAAGGCAGGGCGAAGTTGTAGACCCCCAGCATCCCCAGGGCGAGGAAGAAAAAGAACCCCGCCACCGCCACGATTACGAAGGGATTCTGGAAGGCTGAACCCACCAGACCGCCGGTCAGCGCGGCCACGGCTCCCAAGGCGGAGTAGGTGGCGGCAATTCCCAAAACGTAGAAGCAGGAGAGGACAAACCCCTTCAGCCGGGAATCGCCGGAGCGGGCACCGATGACCCCCACGGTGATGGGGATCATGGGGTAGACGCAGGGAGTGAGAGAGGAGGCCAGACCGCCCAGGAACACGATGAACAGGAAGAGGGGGAAGTTGTTGGTGGACAGCCCCTCCGCCCAGGCCTTGAGGCGTTGATCCACGGCGATCTCCGTTGCTTCAGTGGGGGCGACGGCGGCGGAGAAATCGGGGGCCAGGGAGGCGACCTGGGGGGCCGCAGAAGGGGAAGAGGCGGGAGCGGATTCTGTTGGTGGTGGAGGGGAGGAGGAGGGACCGGGAGCAGGAGGGGCACCCTCAGGGCCGGAAGAGGCGACCAGGGCCGTTGCGGGAGGAGGAGCAGGGGAGGGGGCGGGTTCCGCGGAAGGAGGAGGGGGTGAAGTGGAAGGCACTCCCTCAGCCTTTCCCGAGCCCTCCACCGTCACCGCCAGTTTGATCTCATCGGTCTTGGGAAAGAAGCAGGTGGTCTGGTTGCATCCTCGATAGCGCACCAGGGCGGTGACGGTCAGAGGGCTGCCGGAAGCGGCTCCCTTGGGGAGGGTGGCGGGCACCACGATGGTGATGGTCTGCTCGTAGACCTCCTTCTCGGTGTTTTCGAACTTGTCAAAGTGGGTGACCGGCTTGGGAAAGATCGGGGTTCCAACCTTCAAGCCTCCAGGGTCGGTGATCTCCACCGAGGTGGCCTCCCGGTAGATGAAATGGCCGGGATGGACCTGGACGGTGTACTTCAGCTTGACCGAGGAGCCGGGAGGAGCTGCGGCCGGCGTGACCGATCCTTTGGCCTCAAAGGGGGCCTCCGGAGTGGTGGCCGCTTTCGCCTCTGGGGAGGGGGTCACCCCACCAAGGACAAGAACACAGGCGGCCAGGGCCAGAGAACAGAGCGCGGTCCAAGGCAGAGGTCGCAAGGCGGAGAGGGTCATGAGACTCCATGAAACCGGCGGCGATTCAGGAAGTGTACCATTGACGGCCGGATCTTCCATCGCCAGGGCGAGGCTCAAACCCACCGGAGTGGGGAGCAGGGTGTGGATGTCGGGAAGCCGAACAGAGGATAGGCAGCCTCGCCCCCTTGAGCAAGGAAAAGGCCAGGGCTTCACCGCGCCGTTCATCGCACAGTCCATCTTGTTGCCAACGGGCTCCCCGGGTACCATTCGACCCCTTTCGCCCCGTCGGGAGTCCCCGTGTCGGTGCTGCGCTTCTCTTTCCCTCCCTCCCTGGTCCTCCTCCTCGCTTCAGGGGGAGGATGCGCCAACACTCCTCCCCGTATTGACTCCATCTATGCCGAGGATGGGGTGGTGCATCACCCGGGGTCCACCGAGGTGCATGCCGAGGCGGTGGATGACGATGGAGACGCTCTGGAATATCACTGGGCGCCGTCGGCTTGTGGGATCTCCGGCAGCGGACCCGACGTGGTTTTCGACACCTCGTTTGGGGACGTGGAGCCCTGCCACGCTGGGGAGGCGGTGGTGGAGTTGACGGTTTCCGATGGCCGAGGAGGGGAAGACGTGGCTCGTCTCTACATCCAGGTGGAGTTTTGATTGACGGGAGCCGAGGTCCCCTCTCGGTGGCGGTGGTGATCCCGGCCCTGGACGAGGAGATTCCCCTGCCTCGGGTCCTGGCGTCCCTTCCCCGACCCCTGGTGGACAGGGTGGTGGTGGTGGACAACGGCAGCCGGGATCGCACGGTGGAGGTTGCCCTCCAAGGAGGTGCCGAGGTGGTTCGGCATCCCCAGAAGGGCTATGGGGGGGCCTGTATGGCGGGAATTCGCCACCTGATCCCTGACCCTCCCCATCTCCTGGTCATCCTCGACGCCGATGGGAGCGATGATCCTTCGGAGATGCCCGGTCTCCTCCAACCCGTGGCCCAAGGAGAGGCGGAGATGGTGATTGGTTCCCGAGTCCTGGGGACCTTCGAGAAGGGATCCCTCACTCTTCCCCAGCGATTCGGAAATGCCCTGGCAACTGGCATCATTGGCGGGTGGTACCACAGGAAATTCACCGATCTAGGCCCTTTCCGCGCCGTGGATTTCCAGCGACTGCTGGCCCTGGGCATGGAGGATCCCACCTGGGGATGGAACGTGGAGATGCATCTGAAGGGGCTCCGGGCCGGGTGGCGTATTGCCGAGATTCCCGTCCCCTATCGCCGCCGCCTTGGCAAGAGCAAGATATCGGGGACGGTATCGGGGACGGTGAGGGCGGGAGTGCGGATCTTATGGGCCCTTCATCACTATCGATAAACACCCATGTGTTTGAGATTATTTGACTCTTTTGGATGGGGAGGGGCTGCCTGGAAGGTCCTCAACCCTCCCGGGGCCCCCGGATGGGCCCTCACCGTTGCCAAACCGTGTCTTCCCGGGAACAATGGCGCACCTTTTTGGGACGTGGGGCAGGTTCCGCCCCGTCTCCGAACTGTGAAGGGACGCTTTTCCAGATTCCCTCGGCCCCCCGCTCGGGGAAACCAGAAGGTTCAAGATGCCCCGTATCATCCCTCCTCGCAGCTCCATCCGCACCGTTCACCTCATGGCCATCTGTGGCACGGGCATGGGAGCCTTTGCGGGTCTGCTTCGAGAAGCCGGTTTTGAAGTTACTGGCTCGGATTCCGGTGTCTATCCTCCCATGAGCACCCAGCTCGCCAGCCAGGGAATCACCGTGATGTCGGGCTACAAGGCCGAGAATCTCGCTCACCGCCCCGACCTGGTGATTGTGGGAAATGCCATCCCCCGGACCAACCCGGAGGCCACCGCCCTGCTTCAGTCAGGAATCCCCTACACCTCCTTCCCCGAGGCCCTGGCCGCGCTGGTGATTGGGGAGCGGCACAGCGTGGTGGTGGCGGGAACCCATGGCAAGACCACCACCTCCGCCCTCATTGCTTCGGTCCTGGAGAATGCGGGGAGGAACCCAGGTTTCCTGGTGGGTGGGGTCCTACGGGGCTTCAACGCCAACTCCAAACTGGGGGCGGAGGATGCCCCCTTCGTGGTGGAGGGGGATGAGTACGACACCGCCTTCTTCGAGAAGACCCCCAAGTTCATTCATTACCGTCCCCGCACCGCCCTTCTGACCAGTGTGGAGTTCGACCACGCCGACATCTATCCCGACTATGCCGCCGTGGAAGCGGCTGCTGCCAGTGC
>CAYRTW010000117.1:0-16794 GCA_964426935.1 uncultured Rickettsiales bacterium | reverse complement strand
CCCCATCGGGCCATCCTGGGACTTCTTGCCGCCAGTCCCCTCCTGGCCCCCGGTGTGGGAGTGGCCTGTGCCTTTCCTCCCTGGACCCCCCTGGGCTGGGCGAGGGGAGTGGCCTGGCCCTTGTGGCACCAGGGAACCGTTGTCCTGGCGGGACAGGCCGAGGAGAGGGTGGTCCACCAACCCGCGTCGGTCCTCACCGGGGGCCCCTGGAGAGATGTGACTGGCTCAGAGGAAAGCAGGGAAGGGGAGACCCTTTGGGTGAAGAGCCCGGGGAACGCCCTCTGCTGGCACCGAAATCTCCTGGAAACCCGGGGGGACTTCCGGGGAGAGCGGGTGCGCGTTTCGGGCCGCTGAGATAGGATGCAGGCGCCCCGGCTGATTCCTCGGGGACCAGGGAGTGGAGCGATGGGCGTGGAAAGTCGCGGGACGTGGGCGTGGTTGGGGCTCTTGGGAGTTTGCGCGTCCCTACATGGCTGCACCCCGGAGGTCAACGAAGGTTGCGGGGATCCCGCAGAGGTAGACGTGGACGGCGACGGGGTGGCGACCTGTGATGAGACCCCCGATTGCAACGATGGGGATCCCGCCGTGTCACCTGGCCAGGCAGAGTCCTGTGACGGCACCGACAACAACTGCGACGGCTCGGTGGATGAGGGATTCGACACCGACGCGGATGGGGTTTCCTCCTGTGCTGGAGATTGTGGGAACGCCGATTCCACCATCCATCCCGGGGCCGACGAGGTTTGCGACGGGGTGGATTCGGACTGTGATCCGGAGACCGAGCTGCAGGGGGACGTGGATATGGATGGGGATGGGTTTCCCGCCTGTGGGGACACCCCCGACTGCGACGACACCAATCCCGAGTCCGGTCCTGGCAAGGACATCGTGGATGAATGTGACGACCTGGACAACGACTGTGACGGGGAGATCGACGAGGACGCCGATTGGTTTGAATATTGGCCCGACGCGGATGGAGACGGGGCGGGGGACGAATCGGTGGAACCCCAACTGGCCTGCTCCTCTGCCCAGCTCCCCGATGACTATGCAGACAACGGGACCGACTGCGATGACCAGGATGGGAGCAACTTCCCCGGCAATGAGGAAGCCTGCGACGGCGCCGACAACGACTGTGATGGCAGCCCTGATGTCACAGAAGTGGACGGAGACAGCGATGGAACCCTTGCCTGCGATGGGGACTGCGACGACGCCAACCCCGCCGTCCATCCCGGCGCCGAAGAGGCCTGCAACGGCTGGGATGACGACTGCGATGAGGAACTTCTGGAGGGAGAAGTGGATGAGGATGAGGATGGATTCCTGGTGTGCGGTGGCGATTGTTCCGACATCGATCCCCTGGCCTGGCCGGGGGCTGGGGAAACCTGTGACAACGTGGATCGCAACTGCGACGGAATCGCTGGCTCCGCCGATATTGATGAAGACGGTTTCAGGGGGTGCGACGGGGACTGTGATGACACCGATGAGGGGGTGAATCCCGACGCCACCGAGGTCGAGGGGGATGGCCTGGACAATGACTGCGATGGAAGCGGTGAATAGGGGAGAGGGCCCTTCTCAGAGAGAGACGCCCCGCCTCCTGTCCCGCATCACTCTGGCCAAAAACACCGTGTTTCCGACTACATAGCGCTTCCACAGCCTCTTTGGATCCACCAGAAGCCGGGCCAGCCACTCAAAGCCGGAGTCATACAGGAACGAGGGACCTCGGGGGACTCGTCCAGAGACGAAGTCCGCTGTGGCTCCCACCGCCCACACCACCGGCACCTGCAATCGATGGCGATTCCGAGCGATCCACTTCTCTTGCAAGGGGGTGCCAAACCCCACGATGAGGACCTGGGGCCCGGCCCGATTGATGGCCTCCACCACCGCATCGTTTTCAGGGCCTTCCTTTCGAAAATACCCGTGATGAGTGCCGGCAAACACCAGCCCCGGGCTGGCCTCCACCAGCTTGTTGGCACAGGATTCCGCCACTCCCGGCTCTCCACCCAACCAATACAGGCGGTGTTGATGGGCGGCGGCAAATCGGGAGTAATCCCAGATCCAGTCGGCCCCGGTCATGCGGGGGGGCAGGGCTCCTCCCAGCATCTTGACTCCCCGCCGGATGCCCTCTCCGTCGCAATAAAGCAGGTCCGCCTGCTTCATGATACGCATCAATTCCCCATCCTGGACGGCGCTGTTCACGGTATGCACGTTGGCATACAAGACGGTGGTGGCCGTCCCCTGTTTCACCCGTTCCGCCACAAAGGCAAACAGGGAATCCAGGTCTACGGCGTCAATGGGAACCCCCAGGAGGTGGATGCGGCGGTGTGACACGGGAAAGGGAGTCTAGAGGGCTTCGGCGGGACGCACCTGCCGGGCAATGGAGAAGCGCATGAGGTTGAAGCCACTCTTGAGCTTGTGGGCCAGATCCAGGGGACTCCGAACCATGCGAACCTGCTTGAGGAGGCCCCGGGGAGAAGCGTACTGCTCCCGATAGGCCCTGAGCACCTGCCGCCTCAGCTCCGCCGCTGAAATCCCCGGCAGGTTGACGATGGCGTCCTTGGCGTTGTCCACCGGCTCGAAGTCTCCGTTGACGAACCACCCATTGGCCTTGGCATCGTCATAGAGCTCGGTGGAGGGGGTGGGCAGGACGACGCTGAAATGGACGAACCGGGTCTTGAGTTCCTTTGCCGCTTCCATGGAACGGGCCACGCTCTCGGGAGTTTCCCGGTGGGAAGCGCCCAGGAGCACTGAAATCTCCGGCTCCACCCCGCAGGCCCGCAGGTTCTCCACTGCAGCATAGATTTCCTTGGATTTCATGCCCTTTCGCATGTCCTTGAGATGCTGATCGTCAAAGGACTCGGTGCCCATGTACACCATCTTGCACCCCCCCCGTTGCAGGGCCCTCCCCACCTCGGGGTCGATGAGCTGGGGGGCCCTCCCCAGGCAGGTCCATTCCAGGCCCAGGGGAGCGATGGCATCGCAGATCTCGATGACCCGATCCCGGTCGTCGGTGAACATGTTGTCGGCGACTTCCACCGCTCGATATCCCGCCGCCGCCAGGGTGCGAAATTCGGCAATCACCTGGGGAATCGTCCTCTTTCGCAGGGGGGGGCGGCGGATGTATCGAGGCTGATTGCGCTTGAATTGCAGCTCGATGGACTGATCCAGGGCCATGGGAGTGCAGAAGGTACACCGCCACCCGCATCCCCTGGAGAAGCAGGCCACCGAAACAGGAGCGCTGTTGAGACGGTTCAGCCGGTATTTGTGGCCACGGAGAAGGGTGCGATCCGGCATGGGAAGGGTGGTCACGTCGAGAAGGGCCCGATCCGGCCCCCGCTGAAACCCCGAGTCGCTGTACCAGCCCAGGCCAGGGATTCCCGAAACCTCTTTCTCTTCGTTCACCGCCTGCATCCACTCCGAGAAGGCCAGCTCGGTCTCTCCCAGCAGAACCACACTGCGGGTGCCCACTCGAAACCGGTCAGGCTTCCACCCCGGCGCTGTGCCCCAGAAAACAAAATGGGCCCGCCGTCCCCAGGAGGTGCTCTCGTGGATGTACCGGGCGGCGCGGAGATCCTCTTCCGCCGAGATGTACACCGAATGAAAAACCACCGCGTCGAAAGTGCGGGCCCTCACGAAGGCCTCAAAGCTCCGGGCTCCCATCCCCTCGGCGGGACAATCCAGGAAGCGAACCTCGGCTCCCTGGTGCCGGGCCCAGGTGGCCAGGGCGAGGTGGTGGATGGGTGGCTTGTAATCAAATCCGTAGTTGCAGCCGTACACCCGGTCGATGGGAACCCGCTGGGAGTTGTATTCGGGGGGTGGAATGACGAACAGGAGACGCATCCGAACCTCGTGAGTTCGAATGCCTGGCACCCGAACCGATGACTGAACCTACCCGGGAGGGGGTGGACTGTCAATTTTCCTTGTGAATGCAAGTGGATATCCGGGGGGAAAACGCCTCGGCTCTCTGGCCTGGGAGTCTCTCTGCTACACTGGCTCGCTTTTCGCCGGAGAGCAGGCCGTGATGGTTTCAGATGAGTTGGTTTTGGGCGAGGGCTTGACCCTGGAGGAGGTGATGCGCGCTTCCCGGGGGGAGGTTCGTCTTTCCTGGACGGATGGTGCCCGAGAAAAAGTATCGCGCTGTCGCACCGCCCTGCATCAGGCGATACAGGACGGGGGGGTCTTCTACGGCATCAACACCGGGTTTGCCGACAACAGGACCCGGGGGATAAGGGCGGAAGACATGGCCGCTCTTCAGCTCAACCTGATTCGCAGCCATGCCGCAGGGGTGGGTGAATGGCTTCCCAGGGAGATCGTGCGAGGGGCCCTGGTGATCCGAGCTCACGGGCTGTCCAAGGGGTATTCGGGGGTCAGGCCTGAGCTGGTGGACGCCCTGCTGGCCCTGTACAACTCCGGAATCGTGCCCGCAGTACCCGAATTCGGCTCGGTAGGGGCGAGTGGAGACCTTGCCCCTCTGTCCCATCTTGCCCTGGTGCTCCTGGGAGAGGGGGAGGTTCTCGACGATTCCGGCCTGCCTCAGCCCGCCGCGCCGGCCTTGGCCCGTCATCGTCTTTCCCCGATGACCCTGGAGTTCAAGGAGGGGTTGGCGCTGAACAACGGCACCGCCTTCATGGCCTCCCAAGGGATCTGGGCGGTTTCCCAGGCAGAGAGGCTGGCGGACACCGCCGACCTGCTGGTGGCCCTGCAACTGGAGGCCCAGTGGGGAGTGGGGGATGCGTTCCTGAAGGAAGTTCATCGCCTGCGCCCCCATCCGGAGGTGAGGATCTCCGCCGCCCGCATCGCCTCCTTCGTGCGAGGAAGCACCCTGCTCGGCAAGAGGGAGGGAGATCCTCAGGACGATTACTGCCTGCGCTGTGCACCTCAGGTACACGGAACCTCCCGCGCCGCGTTTCTGGGAGCCCGGAATGCCCTTCAGGTCGAGCTGGAGAGTGTGACGGACAACCCCGTGATCTTCCCTGATTTCGACGGGACGGGAGGTGTGCGAGTGGTGTCCGCAGGTCACTTCCACGGCGAGCCCCTGGCCCAGCCCCTGGATGGGGTCAAGCTGGCCCTCACCGAACTGGCTTCCATCTCCGAGCGACGTGTGGCCAAGGTGGTTCATGGGGGAGGGACCGGGAGGAACCACGGGCTTCCCAATTATCTGGTGGCGGGAGACGATGAGGCGGGACTGCGTTCCGGCTTCATGATCGCCCAGTATTGTGCCGCTGCCCTGGTGAACGAGTGCAAGACCCTCGCCCATCCCCATTCGGCAGACTCCATTCCCACTGGCAACAGCGCAGAGGATCACGTCTCCATGGGGGCCAACGCCGCTCGGAGCGCCCGGATCCTGGCGGAGAGGGTGACCGAAGTGCTGGGAATCGAACTGGTGGTTGCCTGCCAGGCCTTGGAGATGCGGAGGCTCCCCGCTTTTTCACGCGGAGGGGTCCCTGGGAAGGTGGCGGCGGCGGTGCTGGAGGAAGTGAGGAGGAGCGTTTCTTTTCTCAGGGTGGACCAACCCCTGTCCCCCCTGCTCAAGGAGGGGGCAGAGTGGGTTCGATCGGGAAGGCTCCTGACCCTTGATCCGGTGAAAAAGGCGGTTGGTGATATTGAGTTGTAGCATCGTGGTTGTATTCAAGACACGAAACATGTGACAGACGTAGTGGGGAATCCGCTCTCGGTTCAACCCCATGGAGAACCTGATGAATCAAGGCCGAATTGAACCCCGCACTCCCCGGGGGTTTCAGGATTATCTCCCTGAACGAATGATTCCCCGCCAGCGCATGGTGGAGCGTATTCGCAGGGTGTATGAGCTTCATGGATTTTCACCCCTGGACACACCGGCGGTGGAGTTCGAGGAGGTGTTGACCGGTCAGCTTGGTTCCGACAAGGAAATCTTCCGGTTCACCAACGATGACGACCCTTTGGCCCTGCGCTTCGACTTGACGGTTCCCCTGGCCAGGGTGTGTGCCCAGTACAGCAAGACCCTCCCCGTTCCCTTTCGGCGGCATCACATGGCCAGCGTGTGGAGGGACGAAAAGCCGCGACCGGGGCGGTTCAGGGAGTTTGTTCAGTTTGATATTGATATCGTTGGAGACACCTCGGTGGATGCGGATGTGGAGATCCTCACCACCATGGTGGAGACTCTTTCGGCGCTGGGGATCCCCCACTTTGTGGTACACGCCAATCATCGCCAGATTCTTCAGGCGATGGTTGTTTTTTCGGGGGCTTCCCCCCACCAGACCGACGAAGTGCTGCGGACCCTGGACAAGCTGGATCGCCTGGGATGGGAAACCGTGTCTCGCCTTTTAGGCAACGCCCCTGACGAGCCCCTGGAGGGTATTGACGTGATTCCCCTGGGGCTGTCGCCAGAAACGGTGGCCAGGATCGGGTCCTTCCAGGCCATTCGAGGGACGGACAATGCCCAGACCCTGGCGGGGCTGCGAGCCTGGTTTGCCGATCATCCCCCCGCCCAGCAGGCCATCGCCGATCTGGAATACATCGACGCCACCGCGCGAGCCTTGGGAATTCCCGAGGGTCAGGTGGTGATCGACCTGTCCATCGCCCGGGGCCTCTCCTACTACACTGGACCCATCTTCGAGACGGTCATCACCGATCTGCCCGGATACGGCTCGGTCTGCTCCGGGGGGAGATATGACGGGTTGGTGTCTCGCTTTGGAGAGGTGGAAATGCCCGCCACCGGGGCCTCCATCGGGGTGGATCGCCTGTTCTCCGCCCTGGAGGAATTGGGACTGGTGACCGCTCGCCCCAGCGTGACCGAGGTGCTCATCACTGTCCTGGATCGCTCCCTCTCCACCGAATACTGGCGTCTGGCGGCCACCCTGCGAGGGGCAGGGATCAACACCGAGGTCTTCTTGGGGCAGAAGGGATTGAAGGCCCAACTGAGGTACGCCAATCGCCAGGGAATCCCGGTGGCCCTGCTTCTGGGAGGGGATGAGGTCAGCCGGGGAGTGGTGGCGGTCCGCAATCTGTCCCTGGAACTGGACGCCCAGGGAAAACAGATCGAAGTCACCCGGGACGAATTGATTGCTCAGGTGCGACACCTTCTGGGGCGCTGACATGTCTCTGCTGTGGATGGGTTTGACGGCGGCGCTGATGGCCTCGGTGGCGGCGGATGGCGAGGGCGACAGGGAAGATGGGGAGGAGGACGAGGACCCGGAGGTCACCGTGGAAAAGGAGGCCGAGAGGAGAACGGAGACCGGCCCTCCCGCCTCTGCGCCTCCCCCTCCCGTTCTCACCGTTCCCCAAGCTGAAGGGGTCATGCGGGTGGATGGCGTCCTGGACGAAAGGGATTGGTCAAGGGCAGCGTTGGCCCAGGGGTTTCACCGCTATGAGCCCCAGGAGGGAGGGCCCATCACCGGGGAAGTGGAGGTGAGGGTCCTCCAAAGCAAGAACGTCCTCTGGTTTGCGTTTTCCGTGAAGGATGACGCCGGGAAGGTGAGGGCCCACACCTGCGCCCGGGAGTCGGATGGTCTCTACGACGACGACCTGATCGCGGTACGCCTCGACCCCTACCTGGACCACCAGCGGATGTTCAGCTTCATCACCAATCCCTATGGAATCCAGGCGGATGCCAGGGTGGATTCGGAGGGGGAGGAGGACACCAGTTGGGACGCCGCCTGGGACTCCAAGGGGAGGCGGACCGCCGATGGGTATCAGGTGGAAATGGCCGTTCCCTTGTCAGTCCTTCGCTTTCCCCGAGGGGATTTATTGGAGTTTGGGGTGTCCTTTGCCCGAAAGGTTTCCCGCAATGAAGAACTGGCTTTCTGGCCAGAAACCAGGGATGCCTGGGGGCCTCTCGGGCTGCAGTCCGCCATCCTGACCGGGATTCATGCCCCCTCTCGCCCCACCCGAGTGGAACTGTGGCCCCAGGTGGTGGGGGGGTACGGCACCTCCCTGAAAGACGAAGGGGATCCCGGTCAGGGGCTGGCCTGGCAGAAGCCGGGGATTCTGGACGTGCTGGACGCGGGCCTGGGGGTGAGGTGGTTCCTGACCCGAAACATCGTGGTGGACGCCACCTTGAACCCGGACTACAGCCAGGTGGAGTCGGACCCCTTCGAGGTGGACGCCAACCTTCGCCAACCCCTGTACCTGGAGGAGAGACGGCCGTTCTTCCAGGAGGGGGCGGAGTACTTCGACACCGATTTCGGAGTGCTTTACACCCGTCTCCTCTCCAAGCCCCTGGTGGGACTGAAGGTCACCGGCAAGGAGGGACGGGTGGGGATCGGGGCCCTGGCGGTATTGGATCTGGCCCCGGCTCGCAGCCTGCTTCGGGAGAATGTGGAACGACCCCAGGAATATCGGGGCACCGACGGAAGCCCGGCCAGTTGTCCCACCCCAGGGTTTTGTGCCGAGGACCTGGAGGGGAAGGCGGCGTTGACTCTGGTGGCTCGCAGCACGGTGGATCTGGGGGACGGTTCCTTCCTGGGAGTGATTTATTCGGAGAAAGATCTCCTGGATGTCTCACGAACCGGGTTGAACCCTGGTCTGGGTTCTCCGGCGCCCCAGCCATCGGAATCCGAGGCCCCGGTCCTGACCGCCACCAGCCACCTGGTGTCCCTGGACGGGGAGGGGCGGTTCCTCACCAACGGCAAGGTCAACGGTCAGGTCCTGGTGTCCAGCACCCGCACCGAACGAGCCTCCTTGGACGGATTTGCCTACACCCTGAACGCGGGGTACTCGGACCGCCGCTTCACAGTGGAAGGAGGGACGTGGGGGAACACCCCGGATTTCCGCATGGAAAATGGGTACTACGCCGCCACCGACGGATACGGAATCTGGGCGTGGTTGTCTCACCGAGTGGAGCCGGGGTGGAAGGCCCTGCCGTGGATTCAGCCCGGGTTCAACTTCAACGGGCGAGTCAACACCGCCGGCACCTGGACCCAGCAGGGGGTGGAAGCCCACCTGGACGGGGCCGGGGGAGACAGCTTCCGGTGGTCTCTGATAGCGGATTTGGGGCAGGAGAGGTTCGGCGGGGAAGAATTCGGAGTTCACGGCGTATCGGTGGAGCTGTCCCATCGGCCCACCGCCTCGGTGAGTCTGGACCTGGAAGCAGGAGTGGCCAGGGGGATCTTTTATGACCCCGCAGCCCCCTTCGCCGGGCCCCGGGTGAGCTGGTCGGTAGGGCTGTTGTGGAGACCCCTGGCCATGTTGTCCATCTCCCCCGAGGTGAGCCAGGAGGCATTCTGGAAGGAGGACGGGAGCACGGTGTATCACCAGGAAGTGGTTGGATTGAAAGAGGAACTGGCGTTTTCACCCCAGTGGTCGATCCGGGCCATCCAAGAGTGGGACAGCTACGACAAGGGCGTTCGCGGGAGTCTGCTGGTCACCTGGCTGAGATGGCCTGGAACGGCTCTGTACGGGGGAGTCAGCGCTTCGTTTGGATATCCGGAAGGGGCGGTCCTGGTGGAGGATTTCCAGGTATTTCTAAAGGCCTCCTATGTGTTGCGCCTGTAACAGCCAGATATCAGCCCCGGGCGCGTCGCCTGAACCCCACTGGAATCAAGGGAAGCAGGAAGGCGGCGGTCAGGGGAGAGGCTCCCCCGCAGGCGTTCACCGCGTCTACATCGTCGTTGAGAGAATCGTCCGAATCCTCTGAATCCTCCGAATCCTCCGAATCCTCGTCACCGGAACCGTTCCCGCCCGCTTCGGCATCGCCGTCTTCCGAGGCCTCTTCGTCTCCGTCGTCTTCGTGGTCCCCCTCGTCGGGCTCGTCGTCGGCGCAGTCGTCCTCGGGCTCATCGCCGCTGTCGTCGCTTTCGTCACCGTCTTCCGAGTCCCCCTCTCCTTCATCGTCTCCCTCGTCGTCCTCGGTGGTGTCTACCTCTCCGCTGTCGTCCTCGGTGTCCCCGGTGTCACCCCCCGAACCCTCGTCTTCCCCACCTTCCTCTTCGTCCTCACTGTCCACATCGGTTTTGTCGTCATCCCCATCTTCATCGTCGCCGCAGTCGTCGTCAGCTCCTTCGCCGTCGTCTCCCTCGTCGTCTCCCTCATCGTCATCCCCCTCGTCGTCGTCCTCATCCCCTTCGTCTCCCTCTCCTTCGTCCTCTCCCCCAGAACCTTCCTCCTGGTCTCCCCCCGCGCCGGAAGCTGCGGAATCCGAAGACGGGTGGATGATGCTGGAAAGGGAATCGGAGCCAGGAGTGGCGAAGGCGGTGGCGGGAACCATCAGGACCACAAACAGAGCCAACTTGGGAAAGCGAAAGGGAGAGAGGGGAGAGAGCATGGGAGCCTCCTTTTTCATCACAAATACGAGGATTGTATACACCCATCCTGGCGCTCCGGTCACGCCATGGATGTTCTTGACCGAATCAAGTTTCATGCCAAAGAGTGGGGCTTTTTTGTCGGAAAAACGGAAAGGAACTGGCAACCGGAGCGGTCAGCCGGGGCCATCCCCACTTCGCTTGATGTTGTAGACCGCGCGCCCGTCGGCAATGGGCTCGTCCTCCCCCTCCTGATACACGGCGGCCTGGACGGCGGCGACTCGATTGCCCATTCGCAGCACCCGAGCCCGGCAGAGGAGATCGGCGGAACGCCCCGGTCGCAGATAATCGATCCGCATGTCCACGGTGGAGCATTTATCCCCCAGATCCATCAAGGTGAACACCGCCGTGCCGCCGGCGGTGTCGATGAGGGCGGAAAGGACTCCACCATGGATGGCGGGCCGAAAGGGATCGCCGATGAGATGGGGCTGGAAGGGGATGCTCAGGTGGGCCTCCCCCTCGTCGGCGTAGACAAGGCGGATGCCCAGGAGAGCGTTGAAGGGGATGTGCTCTTCCATGAACGCCTTGAGGGCTTCGAAGTCGTGTTTCATGGGGGGACGGTAGCGGGGTGAGGGATGGATGGGAAGGGGGACGGGGAGAAGGGAGGAACACGCGGGGGGAATTGCCGGATCCTCAACTGCTCTCGCCCCCCATCCACTCCTGTTGGTACAGGGCCTTGCAGATTTCCTGATACACCACCCACGCGGTGAGCCAGGCGAGAGCAATTTCTTTCGGACGCGCCTTCTGGGTCTCACCGGTGAGGCGCCGCGATGCCGCTCCCAGAGTCATGCAGAGGTGAAGCAGGCCTGCCGCTGCGGTGGGAAGCAGATCCCCCTCCAGCTCCCTTGCCAGACGATGGTGTGTGCTCAGGGGAGAAGAGGTCAGGGCGGCCACTCCTCCCCCGAGCAGGCGCCGAAGGAGAAGCCCCAGACGCTGCAGGGAGGTGGGCAGAAGGGAAGCCGTTTCTCCCGAGGAAGTGGCCGAGGCACCCCTCCCCGGCTCCAATCCCTCCCACCAGGAGGCGGTGGGTGCATCCAGGCCCACATTGAACCTCTCCGCATGGGCAGGGGGGAGGTGGAGGCGGGGAGAGGGGGAGGGTCCCGGGGAGTCGGCATCCTCGGGCAAGGGTGAGAACGCCAACAGGAAGGCGGACGCGGGGTGATGGGGATCCACCCTGGCCACTCCCCGGAGAGCCATTCCCGGGCTGCGGGCCAGGAGGGCGAGGGTGCTGGAGGAGGAGTCCTGGAGAGGTGGAGAGGCCCGAAGGTGAAGGAGGGGTGGGGAGGATTCCCCAGGGGAGAGGGGCTGAAAGAGCAGGGCATCCCCATGAGCACCGGTAATTCGCCCCGTCAGGAACAGCAGATCGGCCCCCGCAGGTCGGGACTCCGGGGGGTGGATCAAGGAAGAGAAGGCCCGATGGCACTGGGAGGTCAGCGGTTCCTGAAACAGCCCGAGCAGCGGCGGCTCTCCCCAGCCCACTTTTGGAGCAGGAGCCGCTTGGACCCTGGCCCCCATGCCCAGTCTGCCGTCTTCAGAGGCGGTGGCCGAGGCCAGGTACAGGCCACTGCGGCACAGGTCGCGGTGGGACAAGGAGAGGCCAGGGAGGCGGGTGCCCTTGAGATAGGCGTTGGAGATAGACTTTTCCTGAGGAAGGACATCGGTGAGAGTAAAGAGCCGTCCCTGAGGATCCACCATCCAGGTGCGGACGGCGGCGAACCCCGGGCCCATGGGGAGGGGCTCACTGGCCAGACCATGGAGGCTCAGGGAGCCGATTTCTCGCTGGGTGCGGCGGGCTTCTCCCAGCCAGATCGAGTCCCCTTCCGCTCCGGTCAGGTTCAGGGAAACCAGGAGCCACTCTCGCAGGTCGGTACACAGGGTTTCCATGGAGGCGTGAGAGGCATTTTCCCTCAGGGCCCGGATTCCCAGGAGGAGCTTCTGACCGGCCAGAGACAGCCGGGGGAGTTTGTGGACCCTGGAGGAGTGAATACAGCGGGCCAGCTCCCCCTGAAGAACGGCGCCGCAACCGGGAATTCCCCCTTGCAGAAAATGTCCACCCCAGTTCAGGCAGGAGGAGGCGGCTTCCTGCTGCGCCGGCGAGATGGGCACAGACGAAGAAGGAGAGACATTTTTGATGAAAGGCGGGATGATTTCTGTGACAGAGGAGATGTCTTCAGTCTCTTCCGGGGCGGGATCTCCCGAGGCATCCAGGACGGGGAGGACGACGGCCACCGCCAGAACATGAAGGCAGCGCGGTGATAACAGGCAGGTACATGACACATCACTCAGGCTGCCCAACACGCCATTTGTGGATGACACCGTGACGGTTTCGCCGCTGTCGGTGAGTACGGTGCATCCGCCCTTTTCCAGGGTGAAGGCCCAGGAATCGGCCAGGGGAGGGGTGGCATCCAGCTTCTTCAGCCAGCGAGAGGGTGCCTGGGCGGTCAACTGGGAGAGCAGGAGGGGGGGAATGGAAGGGCGGTTCATGCCATCCTCTCCGCCACCCATCGGGCCATCTGAAGGGGGGTCAAGGCGGCCACATCCATTCCTGCCGCCACCATTTGCGAGGCCAAGCCGGGATGATATCGCGGGACACCTCGGTTCGACAGGGAGGCGAGACCCAACGGACGCACCCCCGCTTCTACCAGGGCCCGGGTTTCCTCCACCATGAGATGGGGGGAGCCCCCCTCCTGAAAATCGGTGATGAGCACCAGGAGGGTTCGGCTGGGAATGGTGATCTCCTGGCGGGCATGGCGCAGGGCCCGACCGATAGCGGTGCCTCCACCCACCGACACCTCCATGAGGAGGGAGAGGGGATCGGAGACGTGGTGGGACAGGTCGATCACCGCCGTGGAGAAGGCCAGGAACCTCACGGTAAGGGAAGGAAGGGAGGCGAGTATGGAGGCGAGCAGGGCGGCGTGAAGGGTGGATTCCTCCATGGAGCCCGATACATCCACCAAGAGGAACAGGTGCCAGTCCAGGGAGGGGCGGGAGGGAGGGAGGAACACCGGCCTTTCAGGGATCAACTGGGGGGAGCCATCCTCCCCTGAAAAGCGGACGGTCCGCAGGTTGGCGCGAATCGTCCGTCCCAGGTGAAGGGGTCCCCGTCGCCGTCGATTGGGGCGGGGCAGGGAGAGGCCGGCCAGGGCGGGGCGCACTTTACTGGCCAGGGCCCGGGTCAGGGCGTCCACGCAGCGGGCCACCAAAAGGCGAAGGCGACCCAGATGGGCTTCGGGGAGGCCTCCTTTGAGGGACAGCACGGCCTGGAGAAGCTCCAGGGAGGGGGTGACCGACTGGGGATCCACGTCCAGAACGCTGACCACCCCTCGCAGGGCGGCCTCACCCAGGATTTCTTCCCTGACCTCAACGCCAAAGCATTCCTCCACCTGGGACGCCCACTCCCGAGGGGCGGGATGGGAGGGTCCCGATCCACCCTGGGGGAGAAGGGTTCCTTGAGAGCCTTCTCCCTGCCCCGGTCCCAGAAAGCGGGTCAGCAGTTGGGAGGCGATGAAAGCGGTGCTCCCCTCGGGAAGGGGACCCGAGCCCAGGATCAGGCGCCAGCGGGTTCCTGAATCCAGCGAAGCTCCAATCGCCAATGGATGGGGTGGAGGAGATCCTGCGGGGAGAGGAGGGCCTGGTGGGGCGGCAGAAAGGGGTGGCGGAGGAAAAAGCCCAAGGGAAATCAACATCATCCGAGCGTGAGCATCCGCCTGACCCTGACGCCCCAGGAGGAGGGGGTCCTGGGTCAGGGGGGTTCCGGAAAGCTGGCGGGACTGAAGCAGTCTCTCCCGCGCTGCCGGGGACAACACGTCAAAACCGAGGCGAAGGGAGGGAAGGCGGGAAAGGAAATCGGCATCGGAGAGGGCGGCGATTCGAGTTTCCATGGCGTCCAGGACGGAGGAGTTTCCTTCCATGACTCCTCCCGCTGCCAGCAGGGAGCCCCGCAATCGAGCCGTCAGCGAGCTGCGACCGGAGGGCGTGGTGGCTCCGTCCACCGCCGATCCCAGCCAGATCCCCAACGCCTCTACATCCCTCACTCCCAGGAGGATCTGGCACCCCGCCGCCCCTCCCTGCATCAGGGGAGAACCGCTCCCCACCATTTCGGCGAGGGTGTGGCGAAGGCTCCCGTCCCCGTCTCCACCCTCCCCCTCTCCCCGCCGTTGGATTCGCACCAGCTCCGCCAGGGAGAGAACATCGGCCTCGTCCGTCGATCCCAGCAGGCCCCGACAGGTGGCCAGGGCGGTGGAGATCAGGACCTCTCGATGCCAGGCGGGTGGAGGACTAAAATCAATTATTTCTTTTGTTTTATCAATATGTTGCAATAAATCCCCGGAGGGGATCATTCCCGGAATGTGACCGGAAAGGATGCTGTCTCCAAGGGAAACAACCGCCACCAACTCGCCGAGGGAAGCCTGGAGGCGCAGGGACTCCATGAACTCGGTCAGCCCCGAGGCCACCCGATCTCCCAGGCCGCAGCGCGCCGACGCGTCCAGGTCCTCCAGTCGGGAAGAGGGGTTCCAGGCGGAGGCCTCTCGCAGCCGGGACTCTTCCCGTTGGAGGGAACCCCGGGCAGCCATCGCCAGGGTGACTCCCCAGATGCCGGCCAGGGAGAGGGAGGCCGCCGTGGAAGCCGTCCAGGACACCTCCCAGGCGCGGGTAAGGGGCTCCCCCAGGGGGATTTGGGAAGGGGTGGCCTCGGCGTAGGGGACACCGCAGATCTGGAGCCTCTCCAGGGTCACCTGACGGAGGCGATCCAGGGGGGAACGGAGGGGATCGAGGCGAAGGAGGAGGGGTTCCTTTCCTTGAGATTCGGGCCCGGGAAGGCGCAGTCGGGCCAGCAGGAGCTCGACGCCAGGGAGCAGGCCGGAGCGAGGGGTTCCTGGCGCCAGGGAGCCTCGCATCCTCCCCATCATCACCGCATCCTGGGCCTGTTCCAGGACCCGGCCCCTCCCCAGGGATTCTGACTGACCCAAGGCTGCGCCCATTCCCTCCAGGAGCTCTCGGTGGCTGGGCTGGGGCAGATTTCGCAGTCGGGCCAGGTCGAAGGCCATTCGCAGGGATTCGCGGGCCTCGGGAGTTCCCGCTGAGTGCCCGAGGCTTCGCAGGTGGCGGCACACCTCCACCAGGGTTCGGGCGGCTACGGTGGAGAGGTCCCTGCGGTGGCTGCGAGCTTCCCAGATTCGCTGACACCACAAGGGATGGCGAATGCCTGAGGGATAGCCGGAGCGCGAGTCGAACTGCTCGAAGCCATAGGGAACCAGGGAAGTGACCGGGGTCTGCACCTCGGCGATGGGCGGTGGGTTCCAGCGGGGCCAGGGATCGACTCCCGGCTCCTCCACCAGGGAGGGTCCGTGGAAAGCCCCGATCACCACCGCGATACGCTTCGCCCCCTCCTCTCGGGCCCGGGCGATCTGCTGGCGCATCCAGGCTTCCCGGTGGAGATCCCGGGGGGACGGAGGACCTGACGCCACTCGCACTCCCCAGCCATACAGGAGAGAGGCCCGGCGCAGGGCTTCGGGATCGGTTCCCACCCTGGCCTCCACCTGGATCTCCCATGAAGAAGACTCCTCATCCGGGTGAAGGACGCCCCCCTTGAACGGGTGAGGAGACGAGTCCGGCGAAAACGGGGGGCTCTCCTGTTCCTCTCCCATGCTCAGGGGGAGATCGAAGGCCTCAACGGGGACGCCCCGATCCCGAGCCCAGCGCAGGGCGGCCATCTCCGGGGAAAAATCGGCGAAGGGATGAAAGGAGAGGCGACCGTCTGGAAAAGCGGCCGCCAGGGCGAGGGGGAGTTGGGCCTCCGGAGAGGTCAACCAGGGCAGCCAGGGGGAGAGATCGGCGGGGATCTCCACCAGGACCCGGTCAGGATTCATACCGTCCAGGAAGAGAGGAACGGCCCATGCACAGGCGGGGGAATGGTGACGAATGCCGAAGAGCCAGGGCGTGGAGGAGGCGGCGAGGAGGGAGAGGGCGGAGGCGGGAGCAAGGAGGGGAGGTGGGGCCATCGGTGTAGAGGTCATTCCCCTTCCAAACGGTGGCGGGCTTCCCAGAGCTGCTTCCAGAGGCGGGCGGAGCCCTCGGCGCGGCGCCTCACAGCGGCGTCCCAATAGGCCAGGAGGCGAGTCTGATCCTTGGGATCGTCCTTTCGCACCACTCCCAGGAGCCAGGCGGGTAGGAGGGAGGCGGCATCACCGGTCTGGGGAAGGTGGCGGGCTTGAAGGCCCAGGGAGGTGGCCACCGCCACGGCCTCAGCAGTGCTCATGGCTGCGGTGGGTTTTTCCACAGCCCAGCCTTCTTCTGAGCGTCCGGAACGAAGATCCCGAAAGGCAGTGACCAGGGCTTCCAGAACCGCGTCGTCCACAGGCAGGGGATTCTGGGGGCCTCCCAGGGCAGCTTGGGCCTGCTTCTTGACCAGAGCCACCTCCCGCTTCAGATCGGCGATGGGAGGTACGGTCTCAAAGTTGAACCGGCGCTTCAGGGCGGCGGACATCTCTGAGACTCCCCGATCCCTGAGGTTGGCGGTGGCGATGAC
>CAYRTW010000116.1:0-16861 GCA_964426935.1 uncultured Rickettsiales bacterium | reverse complement strand
GGTCAGCACCTCGCGGCCGATCTGGTCGAAGTGCAGGTGGAACGAGCCCTTGCCTGAGTTCAAGGGGAGGTCCCTCCTTCTGGCACCCCTCCTGATGGGGTATCTGGGGTGTTCCGACACCCTCCTGATCCCCGAGAATGACGATGACTCCAGCGCCGACGATGATGCGACCACCGAGGACGACTCCTCCCCCGATGACGACTCTTCCAGCAAGGGATGTGGGGCTCTGACCGCTCCTTCCTCACGGGTGGGCACTGGAGACACCTGTTCCCCACCTTCCACCCTCTCCTTCGCCCACTATTGGACCGCCTCCCCTCCCGTCACCTCTCCCGAATCCCTGCTCCTTCGCCAACCCCCGGTGGTGTCCTCCTTCACCGATGACAATGGAGACGGCCAGGCCGATGACGGGGATGTTCCCGACCTCGCCGCCGTGTGGGGAGAGGAGGATGGATTCGCTCCCGGGGTGCTCCGGGTCCTTTCTGGAGACACCGGTGAAGAGATCTGGGCGATGCCGGATTCCCCCTGCTCCCCGTGGGATCCACTGGCCGCCGGGAACCTGGATGGAACCCCCGGCGCCGATATCGTGTGCGTGGGCCCGGCAGGTGGCCGCAGCGCTCATCTCTTCTCCACGGAGGGCACCTTGTTGTGGAGCAGCGACCCCCTACCCTCTCTGGAGGGGTATGGCCAGGTACCCCCTTCCCTGTGTGATCTGTGGGGAGACGGCGACGCCGAAATCCTCCTGGGGAACGTGATCCTCGATGGAAGTGGCCAGCTCCTCGGCCTCCTGGATCTCCCCGAAGGGACCGGGTCCGGCCTCCTCGCCGCCACCACCTGCGCCGATGTGGATGAAGATGGATCGGTAGAGATCCTGGCGGGAAACTCTGTCTATGACACTGACTTTTCCCTCCTGACCACCCTCCAGCCCGGGATGGGACACCTGCTTGCGGTGCAGTTGGACGGGGATCCCCTCCCTGAGCTGGTGACCGCCAGCGAGCACCTCCTGGGAGCCTGGGACGATGACTTTTCCCCTCTCTGGTCCCTCCCCTACCAGCACACTTTTCCGGCTTCCGATGCCCTGGTCCTGGTGGCCGTCGATGTGGATGGAGACGGCCTCTCCGAGCTGGGAGTGCCCGACGCCAGTGGTTTTTCCATGCGGACCCCGAGCGGCTCTCTTTTGTGGACCTCGGGCCTCACCGGAACCGGGTTGACCGGGGCCACTGCCCACGATTTCGACGGAGACGGAACCCCGGAAATCGCCTACGCATCTCAAGGAAACCTGTTCGTCCTGGACGGCCTGACCGGCTCCCTCAGGTGGAAGTTTCACGGCCCCATGGAGGAGGCCTCCCTGTATCCGGTCCTGGCGGATGTCTCTGGCGATGGCTCCGCCGATCTCCTCGCTCCTCTGGCCCTCGACGAAGGCGGAGTGGAGTTGACCCTCTGGGGTTCGGCGACGGGCAGTTTTCGCCCCACCGACCCTCGTTGGACCGAGTGGGCCTGGCACGTCACCCAATCGGCCCCCGGAGGCGAGATCCCCATCGACCCCGGTCATCCCTGGGAGGTTCCGGTGGGTTATCGACAGGCCAATCCCCTGCCCATGCCCTCCCTCCCTGATTTTTATGGACAGCTCACCTCGGTGTGTACCGAGGAATGTTCATCGGGAGCCCTGTGGATCCTTCTCCAGGTTGGAAATCAGGGGAGGGGAGAGGCTCTGGGGCCCCTGGAGTTGCGGATCTTCGCCACCAGCGATGAATCCACCTCCCTGCCCCTGACCCTGCCCTCCTCCCCCGACGGTGGGGTCCTCTCCGCCGGCATCCCCCTCGCCCTTCCCCCCTCGCCCAAAGGCACTTCCTGGACCCTTGAGGTCGATGTGGACGGCTCTTTCGCCGAGTGCGACGAGACCAACAACCGGGTCGTGTTCACCGCCGGATGCCCCTGAGCTCCCCGAAATCAGCTCGGTGAGGCCTCGCGATCCCAGGCGAGGATCTCGCCGGCCACCCATTCAGGATCGTCCAGGGGGAGATCATGGCCAGCATCGGGATGGACCCTCAACTCCGCTCCCAGTCGGGCAGCAATCTTTTTGGAACAGGCGGGAGCCACCATCCGGTCTCCGTCCGAACACAGCACCCGCAGGGGCACGGCCAGGAAATCAGGAGCCCGAGAGGTGCTCCCCGCCGTCATTTGACGGTAGAACACCCCCCGATCCAGGGGAATCGCCCGTCCCACCTCGGCCCAGGCCAGGGCCACCTCTTCCAACTCTGAAGGAGGCCGGTTGGATACCAGCGAAAGGATGGCCCTCTCCCTCACCTCCAAGTCCGAGGCCCGCAACGCCTTCCACATGATGGGAAGGGCCGCCGGCTTCAAGCGCTGGAAGGGGCCCGACAGGTTAGCCGCCGAAGTGTTGCACACCATGGCGCGGGAGAAATCCTGGGGGTGTCGGGAGCACCAGTCCAGGCAGATCATTCCCCCCAGGGACACCGCGAACAGCCCCCAGTCCCCTCCCTGGGGGCCTCGAATCTCCAGAAATCGCTCTCGCAGGTCATCGGTAATGGCGGCGATCGACGAGGGGGACGGACGGGCGGCTTCCGTCCCCATGCCGGGAAGATCCAGGGTCAGCACCCGGGCCCCCTCAGGCAGCCGAGAACGCAGCCGCTCAGGGAAGGAGCCCCAATGCCGCTGTTCACGCACCAGGCCGCGCAGAAGGAGCCAGTTCATGGGTGGAAGCCCCGGGGAGGAGGGGGCGGATTGTATCTCTGAGGGCCCTTCCGGTATACGCCACCGTGGCACCTCCCTCCCCTTCTCTCCGGGAATCCCTCCATGCCCCTCCTCCCTGCTCCTGGTTTCCGAAACGCGGTTTGTCTGGTGACCGGAGGGGCAGGGGGAATCGGCGCCGCCCTGGCAGAGGCTCTGGCGGAACGGGGAGCCCGGGTTCTCATTGCCGACCGAAAGGCCGAGGAGGGGGAAGCCCTGGCCTCTTCCCTGCGAGCCCGGGGATTCGATGCCCACTTTTTTTACCTGGAGGTCACTTCCTCGACGGGGTGGGAGGCCCTGCAGCGATTCACCTTCTCGACCTTCTCCCATCTGGATTTTCTGTTCAACAATGCCGGAATTGGAGTAGCGGGCTCGGTACTGGACACTCCCTGGGAAGACTGGGACCGGGCCATCGCCGTGAACGTGGGGGGAGTGATCCACGGCGTCCGCACCTTCTACCCGGCCATGGCCTCCCGGGGATCCGGCCACATCGTCAACGTCGCCTCCGGAGCCGGCCTGTGCCCCCGCCCGGGGATGGTCCCCTACGCCACCACCAAACATGCGGTGGTGGGGCTCTCCCTCTCCCTGCGGGAAGAGGCCCGGGACCACGGAGTGAAGGTCAGCGCCGTGTGCCCCGGATATATCGCCACCGGCATCCTGCACAGCACCCCCTACCGAGGGCTGGATGGAGAGGCCCTGGCCCGAGCCATCCCCATCCCTCCCCTCTCCGCGGCCGCCTGCGCCTTCGCCACCCTGGAAGGGGTACGCCGCAACCGGGCCATCATCCCCATCTCTGCCCTCACCCGCCTGGAGTGGTGGTTGCACCGCCTCTCCCCCTCCCTGGGCCTCCTCCTGGCCCGTCAACGCTGGACCCAGATGAAGCGCCACCGCCTCCCTCCTCCAGCCCCCTCTCGGTGAGCTGCACCTTGCGCGGACCTCCCTCCCCGCGCATCCTTCCCCCTCTGTTGCCCCTCTCGTGGAGCTTCTTCCTCCCATGCCTGAAGCCCCCTCTTCCCCTCCTCGCCGCAGCGGCGCCTTTCTGGTGGCAGCGGGAATCTTCCTCAGCCGCATCGCCGGTCTGGTGAGGGAGAGGGTCCTGGCTCACTACCTGGGGACCTCTGCCGCCGCCGACGCTTTCAAGGCTGCCCTCCGCATCCCCAACCTTCTCCAGAACCTTTTCGGAGAAGGGGTCCTGTCCGCCTCCTTCATCCCCGTCTACGCCCGGCTCCTGGGGGAAGGAAAGGAAGCCGAAGCCACCCGCGTCGCCTCCATCGTCGCCTCCCTTCTGGCTCTGGTCACCACCTCTCTGGTGGCCCTGGGCATGTTGTTCACTCCCCTCCTCATCGACCTCATCGCCCCCGGATTCGAAGGGGAGAGGCGGGACGCCACCCTTCAACTGGTTCGCATCCTCTTCCCCGGCACCGGACTCCTGGTGATGTCGGCCTGGTGCTTGGGAATCCTCCACAGCCATCGCCGTTTTTTCCTTTCCTATGCCGCCCCGGTGCTATGGAACGCCGCCATCATCGCCGCCTGCGCCTGGGGGGCCCGGACGGTGGATGGATACCAACTGGCGGTGTGGGTCTCGGGAGGGGCGGTAGCGGGATCCGCCTTGCAATTCCTGGTGCAGGTGCCCGCGGTGCTTCGGCTGGCACCCGGGCTGAGGCCGGCCTTCTCCCTCCAGGAACCGCCGGTGAGGAACGTGTTCCACAACCTGGGACCGGTGGTGTTGGGCCGGGGAGTGGTGCAGATCAGCGCCTACATCGACGCCATCCTGGCCAGCTTTCTCCCCGGGGGAGCGGTGGCCGCCTTGAGCTATGCCCAGGTCCTCTACACCCTGCCGGTCTCCCTGTTTGGCATGTCGGTTTCGGCCTCGGAACTACCGGAAATGGCTCGCCACGCCGGAGTGGACGAGGAATCGGCCGGCAAGCTGAGGGCCCGCCTGACCGCTGGCCTGAGCCGAATCGCCTTCTTCGTGGTGCCCTCGGCGGTGGCCTTCCTGGCCCTGGGAGACGTCATCGCCGCCACCCTGTTCCAGACGGGAGCTTTTGGCCGCGACCAGGCGGTGTGGGTGTGGGGAGTGTTGGCGGGGTCCTCGGTGGGACTCCTGGCGGGGACCCAGGGGCGCCTGTATTCCTCCGCCTTCTACGCCCTCTCCGACACTCGCACCCCGCTGCGTTTCGCCATCATTCGGGTGGCCCTGGTGACCTCGCTGGGGTGGGCCCTTTCCATGCCCCTTCCCCGCCTGCTGAACTGGGATCTCCGCTGGGGCGCCGCGGGAATCACCCTGGCAGGGGCCATCGCCTCCTGGCTGGAGTTCAGCCTGTTGAGGGGAGCCTTGCGGAAGCGTCTGGGACCTACTGCTCTCCCCCGCCGCCATACCCTCCTCCTGTGGGGGTGCGCCGTTTCCTCCTCCCTCCTCCCCTTCTTCCTGGCCCGTGGCCTCGCGGAGTCCCTTCCCGCGGCGTTGAAAGGGCTCCTGGTGTTGAGCCTGTACGGGGCCACCTATCTGGGATTGACCGCCTTGGCCCGGGTCTCCGAGTCACAAACGCTGTTCCACCGAGTGACTCGCCGCCTGAAGCGTCGTTCCTGACCCTAGCCGGGATATTCCTTGCGGTGACGGTGCCAACAGAGGATCCTCCGCCCCGGAGGTTTCCGTGGCCCCATTGCCTTTCCGCCGTCTTGAATTTGCCCTTCTCTCCCTCTTCATGGCGGGCTTGTCCTCTTCGTGTACCGATGAGCCCGGGTCGGGAGACGACGACGACTCCTCCGCCAACCCCCTCCCTGAAGATCCGGATCTGACCTCCCCGTTGGAGGAAGGAGAGGTTCGCGCCGGTCAGATCACCACCACCGATGCCGTCTGGGAAGGGATCTCCGCGGAGGCCCGCCCTGGGGATTGGAAGCTCTACAGCGCCTGTGCCCGCTTCGCCATCCGAGGGTTGCGTGAAGGTCCCTACTTCATCCCCGGTGGGGGAAACGTCATCGACGCCGACGCCGCTCGCCCCGAGGGCCAGGCGGGAGGGGACATCATCGACGATCATTTCACCATGGCCGGATTTGCCCGCATCCTGGTGGCGGATTCCATCGAACTCGTGGACGACGGAAGCGAATCGGGCCTGGCCCACCTGCGGGTGACCGGCCATGGCGAGCCCCTGACCCTGGTGCTGGCGGCCACCGGCGCCTGGGACCTCATCCCCTCCCTGGAACTCCTCATCGTCCAGGACTACACCCTCGCCGCCGATGCCTGCGCCCTCCGCATGGAGACCACCGTCACCAACCGGGAGGCCGAAGAGGTCAGCTTGTCCATCGGCGACGGTATCCTCCTTGCCCAGGAGGACATGGCTCTCTACCTGCCGGAGGCGGGATTCACCGAGGAGTTGGGGGGAGACGTGGACTTCCTGGCCGGGATCGGCCGTCGCAATCAACTGGCGATGATGATGTGGCCCCTGACCGGAAGCTACGACACCTCCATTACCTCCATCCTGTCAGGGGTGGGCCCGGTGATGGCCGGCATGGAACCGTCCCTGACCCTGGCTCCCGGGGAATCCACCTCCTCCACCCGCCTGCTGGCGGTCGGCCCCGAGCCCTCCATCTTGGAAGAGGAACGACGCCTGTCTCGAAGTGATGTTCGTGCGAATATTGAAGGATACGTCAGGGACGATACTGGATCACCAGTAAACGGGGCTCGTGTTCACTTCCTGGACGATTCTGGCATCCATCGCGGCCTGGCCTTTACCGACGAAACCGGCCACTATCGCCTGGTGAGCGGGGTCTACAGCGGCCAGGTGATCGCCACTGGCAAGGGAGACGGGGAGCAGACCGACGTTCCCTCTTCCTGGTCTCACCAGGCCCCCTGGGCCCTGCCCGAAGTCAACGAGAGAGGGCACGGCGCCTCCCTCCTGCCTCCTCCTCCCTTTGCCGACGGGTACGTGACCTCCACCGCCGTAACCGTATCTCCCACCGAAGCCTCCCCTGCCTCCGCCGACCTGGTCCTGGGACGCCCCGGTTTCCTCCGCATCCGCACCGTGGATGAGTCGGGAATGGACGTGCCTGCCCGGGTGCGGGTGGCCTTCCCGGCGGGGGATCCCACTCCTCCCGATGAGCGCATCCAGCCTGACAATCCCGATGACTCCGAGAGGCTGGTGTGGACCCGGGGTCAGGGCGAAGTGGACGTTCCCGTGGAGCCAGGCACCTACAACCTCCTGGCTCACCGGGGTCACCTCTCTGAATACGATTCCCAGGAAGGGATCGCCGTGGAAGCGGGGCAGACCGTCCCGATCACCCTCGCCGTCCCCGCTGTGTATCAACCCTCGGGCTGGCTCACCATGGACTCCCACCAGCACGCGTCCCCCTCCATTGACGGCTCCACCCCCATGGAGGATCGGCTGGTGGTGAACGCCGCCGTGGGCGTCGATCTCCACATCGGTACCGACCATGACGCGGTGGCGGACTACGGGCCCGTCCTCTCCGCCCTGGAATTGGAACCCTTCCTGGCTACGGTGGTGGCCATGGAGGTGTCCCCCGTTTTGAGCGGTCACTACACCATCCTCCCCCTGTTGGATCAACCGGACGAGAGGGGACACGGCTCGGTCCTGTGGTATGCAGAGCCCATGACCACCACCGATATCTTCAATGGCATGAGGTCCCGTTTGGAAGAAGGCGGGGTGATCCAGGTGGCCCACGGACTCAACTCCAGTGGGCTCTTCAACATCTCTGGCTACGATCTCTACACCGGCGTTCCCGGCCGGGAAGACTACTGGGCTACCGATTTCCAATCCATGGAGGTCATCCCTGGGGGAGACGGCTTCGACTGGCCCCAATACCTTCCGGTGTGGTACTCCCTGCTGAGAAACGGCATGGCGGTAGCCCCGGTGTGTGCGTCGGATTCCCATTCTCGCACCGGCGGCTCCATGGGCTACGGTTTCACCTGGGTGGAGGTGGGGGTGGACGAAGCTCAGGACGTGGAGCCGGCCACCCTGGCTCAGGCCATTCGCGGTTCCGCCACCGTGGCCTCCACCGGGCCCTTCGTGAACCTGATGGCCAGCACCGCCGCCAGTCAGGGAGGCCCGGGTTCCCACCTGAGCGGAGACTCCATTGAATTTGCGGTGGAGGTGTGGGGGACCTCGTGGATGGGCATCGACGAGGTCCGGTTGATGAAGAACGGCGAGCTCCTCCAGGTGGAGGCGGTGGACGAGGGTCTGGCCTCTCCCCCCCTCCTGGCCTCGGTGACCTTCCAGGACTCCCCGGACGAAGCCTGCTTCTACACCGTGGAGGTGGAGGGCAACTCCCGGGATCTGAGCCCGGTCTATCCCGGCCGCTTCCCTTTCGCGGTGACGGGGGCAGTCTGGTGGACAGAATAGGCCGATTCAGCGGTTCTCATCTTCGTGAGAAGATCGGATCAAGCCTGTTTCAGCCAGGCCCGCAGACCCCTCCCTTCACTCCCCCCGTCGCAACCGAAACTTCCTCCTCATCTCCCTCCCCAACCGGGCCGCCCTCTGTTGAAAGGGCTCCGCCTCCTCCAAGAGCTGGTCCAACTGCTGCTGCAACGCCGCCCGTACCGCTTCGTCATGAGCCAGCACCATGTCTTCAGGGGGGTCCTCTCCTCCGGTCCAACCGGCGGGAGGGAAGATGGGGGGCCCGAAGCGATAGCGCAAGTGGGTGGGAGGAGGCAGATGGGGAAAGGGACCCACTCCCAGTCCCCAGGGAAAGCTCAGATGAATGGGAAAGATCTCCGCTCGAAACAGCTCGGGAAGACGGAGACTGCGGGCCAGGCGGGCCCCATCGGTGAGCACCACCAGGGTCTCGTGGGCCCCGGCGTGGGCGACAGGCACGATGGGCACTCCGGCGCGAAGGGCCAGGCGGGCATACCCCTTGCGACCGGAAAAATGCACTCGATAGCGGTCCCGATAGGGTCTCCACACGTCCCTGTCTCCGCCGGGGCAGACGATGAGATCCCTCCGCCACTCCCGAAGCACCCTCTCACCGATCTGGGGATGGGCCCTCAGCACCCCCAATCGGCCAAAAGCCCGGGCCACCCCCTCCACCGAGAAGATGATGTCGTGGGCCAGGGCATGCAGGGCCCGAGAGTCCTGGAAATGCTGATACCAGGCCACCCCCAGGCCCCATAGATCCAAAACCGTGGTCCCCCCTGAATGATTGGAAACCAGCAGGGAGGGAGACTCCGTCAGGTTTTCCCACCCCTTCACGGTCAGGGGAAAATACTTCCCGTCGCCAAATAACGCCCCCAGCCTGTCGGTCACCCGCTTCACCAGGTCCGGCTCCACCTCATCGGGGTGCAGCCCATATCCGGCGTGGCCATATACCCGCCTGGCCCTTCCTCCCCCACCTCCTCCCCTTTGGGGACTCATGCTCCTCCTCCCGGGGCTGAATTCCCCGCCAGATATTCCATCACCACCCGGTTGAACTCCTTGGGCCTCTCCAGGTTGGGAGCGTGGGCCGCCTCTTCAATCACGTGCAGGAGAGAGGAGGGGGCCAGGAAGGCCTGGAGGCGACTGGCGATCTCCAAGGGAAACACCCGATCCTCCCTCCCCCACACCAGCAGAGAGGGCTGGGAGACCTGAAGAGGCTGGTGCTGGATCTCCCGAAGCAGGTTCCGCAATTCCTCCAGGAGCTCGGCTTTTTCCTGCTCCCTCCACGCAAAAAGACGGCGGCGAGCGTCCCTCAAGGCGAAGGCGGGAACCCAAGGGGGTTGATGCCAGGCCACCTTCATCAGGCGCTTCACGTCCTCGGCGGTCTGGGGGAGCAGCAATTCCTGGATGGAATCCACCTCCCATCGAGCCAGAAGCTCATCGTAGTCGGCGGATCTCATCATCGGCCCTGGGGAGGAGACCAGCACCAGACGCTTCACTCGCCCCGGGTGGAAGTGGGCCAGCGCGTACGCCACCAATCCCCCGTAGGAGATTCCCACCACATCAATCTCATCCACCCCACAGGCATCCAGGAGCCGCAGCAGCGCGTCCACCTGCACATCCAGGGAGCGATCCGCCGAGGTGGTGTGGCTGTCGCCGAAGAACAGGAGATCGGGAACGATCAGCCGGTGGCGCCTGGCAAAGGCCCGAACCTGCCCCTCCCACTGCCAGCTCGCATCCGCCCCGAAGCCATGAACCAGCAGGAGGGGAGGGTTCTCCCGGCGACGGGGGGAGGGAGTCACCCAGGCGTGAATCTCTCCACCGGGAATGGGAACCTGCACCCTCTTCATTCCCGCCAGGCGAAAGCGCCACCACAGGCGAGCCTGCTGCACCCGCAGGGGACTCAGGATGCGGCGGATGCGAGTCACCGGTGCCCTCAGGCTCCGCCACCCAGCCCATCCTCATGGACATGCTCGGCGATGAGGGTGGAGAGGGCGTAGACGGTCATCTGGGGGTTGACCAGGATGGAGGTGGGAAACAGGGAGGCGTCGGCGATATAGAGCTGCTTCACATCGTGGGTCTCTCCCGTCGGAGACACCACGGAGCGAGAAGGATCGACCCCCATGCGACAGGTCCCCTGGGGGTGATAGGAGAACCAGAACACCGAGGAAGGCCCCAGATCCAATCCGTCCACCAAGGCATCGATCTCGTCTGGTCTCTGCATGACATGGGGAGAGTAGGTGGGCAGGAACACCTCTTTGGCCCCCGCAGCAAAGAGGATGCGGGCCGCCACCTTGAAGCTCTCCCTCACCTTGGGATGGTCACTCTCAGCGAGGCGGTAGGTGATCTTCTTGCGCCCATCCACCCACTCCACCATGCCGCAGTTCTCGTCGTGCACCAGGGAGGCCATGGTGGCCATGCGATGGTAATTCTTCATGAATTCGATGTGGGACACCCCATACCCCGGGGCCAGGGCGGAGAGGGCGTCAGCCCCGGTGGTTCCCCCCTCCAGGATGAATCCCCCTTTACTCAGGGGCTCGTATTCATTGCAATAGCTCCCCAGGGTGGCCCCCCGGTATCCAAACACGTCCTCGTCGAAGCGCCCCAGAGTGACCGCCGAGGGGTGGAGGGCGAAGTTCATCCCCACCTGACCGGAAGTGTTCCCCAACCCATTCTTGAGGAGAAGCACGGGGGTTTGGATGGCTCCCGCCGCCAGCACCACCACCCTGGCGGCGACGCTGACCTGGGCGATCTCCCGGCCAGTGGCAGGATCCCGCATCACTCCGGAAACCCCGACCGCCTTGCCCCCTTCGATCTTGACGGTCTCAATGGTGGTGTCGGCGACAATGCGAGCCCCCCACTCCACTGCCCAGGGCAGATAGGTCACCAACATGGATTGCTTGCGATCCGAGGCGCATCCCTGCACACAGAATCCGGTCAAGGCACAGTCCTTGGTGTTGCGGGACAGGGGCTTCCAGGAGAGGCCCAAGGCGGTACACCCCTTCTCCAGGATACGGCTGTTGGCGTTGATCTCATGGGGTTCGTTGACGTGAACCGACAGGCGCCCCTCCACCTGTTCATAGGCTTTCTCCAGGCGCTCCCGGGTCCAACCGGCCAGGCCGTGAAGTCTCTGCCAATCGGACAGGACGTCGTCAGGGATTCGGAAACAGACGGCGCCGTTGACCACCGTGGACCCTCCCACGCAACGCCCCTGGAGCACCAGGAAATCTCCCTCCACGTTGGTCTGGGCGGCCTTGTCCTGGAACAGTTTTCCGAACATCTCCGCCATCTTTTCGGTGAACTCGGAAGAGGGAACGTAGGAACCCGCTTCCACCACCACCACCTGATGCCCCAGCTTCTGAAGCTCGTAAGCCATGACCGCGCCCCCCGCTCCCGACCCCACCACCACCACGTCCGCCGTCAGGGAAAGGGAGGGACCCTCGGCGTTGCGGTGATCGGTCACCGGCAGGGGGTCCAAGGGTTGCAGGGTGAGAACCCGGCTTCGCGGGGGAGCGATGGAATCGGCAGGCGGCGGAACCGGAGAGGGAACCGAAGAGGAGGAGTCAGGCATCGGGGCTCCGGGTGTTCCCCAAGCGGGGGATGTTGAACTTGCGGGTCAGGGGCCCGTCGTAATGGACCGGCTCCCAGGTGGAGGGGTCCCGCCAGTAGGACACGTATACGAACTGCTTCATGGCGGCAAAAATGGCCCTCTGTACGGCGTTTCCGTTCAGCCACCGGTCGCAATAATCCCGGGCATCTTCATCGGAAAGATTCACAAAACGGGTGCCATGCCAGCCCACCGCAATAGACCCGTAGGCAAAAAGTTGAATCCCCATGCCTAGTTGCTTCTTCACCACCGGATCCAGGGCCCCCATGATCTCGTCGATGTTCTGCATGACCGGAACCTGCTCCACCGGCGTCAGCCCCGAGCCCGCTGTCGGCAGAAACACTTCCACCACCCGAGTCCAGAAGGTGTACTCCTCCTCACTGAGATGGACGATTCCCGAAGGAACCGGCACCGACCGGCGGGGGGCCAGCGAATAAATCCCTGCCGCTGCTGCCGACCCCAACGCCAGCGCCCCCACCAGCCACCGCCGCCGGGACAGGGGGGAGAGGGTTCTCCCCAGGGAAGAGGAAGAGGGAGGAGAAGGGGATTGGGGCATGGCCAGGAGTCCGGCTCCCCGGAGGACACCACCGGAGAAGCCCGCTGAGGCTATCGCTGATCTCCTTTTCCTTCAACGGTTCCCGAAGTAAAAGTAGATCGCGTTCCACTTCGGGGCGACACACACCCCTCCCAACCCACCCTGCATGGGCGGCCGAAGAGATGACTCACCCCCACGGGGACCACCACCACAAAAGGAGCCCCACCGCCGTCCCCAGAGTCACCCCACCGCCGTAGGCCCTCCAGGGAAAGACCGGCCCTCCCCCTCCCGAGATCCTTCTGACCACCAGCGGCCCTCTGCCCCTTCCCCATCCCCGGTTGCCAGGATTCCGCGCTGGAGTCTCTCCCCTCTCTGTGGGAAGAAGCGGCTCCCTCCGTGTCGCCGATTCCCTGAGGTGCAACAGGGCTTTGCGGGCACCAGCGGCGAAGGCCCGGGCATGAGGATAGCCGCGAAGAGAGGGGTTCTCCTCCACCGCTGCAGCGATGATGAGTCGGGCCCGGGCAAATCCGGTCTTCTCCAACATCGCCTCCAGATCCTCTCCCTGAGTGGAGGGCACCAGCAGGAAGGCCAGGACCTTCCCCAGCGCCGGTACGTCTTCAGAGGGAGGAAGGAGCCTTCCATCGTCAGGGACGGGGAGAACCAGGGCACCCTCGTCGGTCATCCCTGTGTTCAAGAGATCCTCTCCCACCGAAATCCCTCGGGCGCGGGCCCGCCCCAGCACATCCCCCAGGGCGACCGCCGTCTCCAGGGCCTCTTCTTCCCCGAGGCCCCGAGGTTCCCCCCGCATCCACTCCCGCAAGGTGAGCATCCTTCACTCTCCTTCCCGACCCACCACAAAACGGGGGAAGGCCCCGACCTCGGTTTCTTCCTCAAGCGGCACCCAAAGCCCCACTCCCCGAAGGGGATGAACACCGCCGTCCACCGACGAACCATACACCCCGAAGGCATCCAGCAGGCAATCCACCTCGGGAGCGATGACCACCGCCAGGCCGCCCGGAAACGAAAAATAGACACGATGAACCTCCCGGTCCGGTGCGGAGAGAAACACCCCGTAGCCCGGATGGGTGTGATACCAGCCCACACGATGATGAGGCATTCCTTGCGATTTCAGGCGGCCAGCGACTTCATCCTCCCCATCCAGGAGACGCGACAGGGTGGGCAGATCAAAACGATAGGACGAAATAGACCCCGAGGTGACCGGCCCGGGGACGGCGGCCACCACCCACCCCGGCTCCCCCTCAGATTCCCTTCTTCCCAGGAGCCACCCTCCCCTCTCCCTGCCCTCCTCCATCGATCGCCTCCCCTCTTCTCCCAGGAATCGCAAAACCTGGGGACTGAACAAGGCCTGGATCGGGCTGGAGTCGTGTGACAAAGATACCGATGAAAACCCTGATACAAGACGCAAAGCAGCCTCCTCGCCATTGATTTTCATGCTATCCATGTTTCGTCTCATGATGTTGAATTTATTCATAAAAATTCCATCTATCCGGAATGGGATGCGTCATTGAATTGTTCGCATGTACACATCTGTCATGGAGGGAGAATATCCCGTGTATACCCTGATTTCTTCGCATTTCTTGTTCCGTCTTCTGGACGAGGTGGACCGCCAGGGGACCCCCAGGGTGATTGAGGTGCGGGGACACCGAGCGGTGCTGGGATGGGGCACGGGGAGGGAGTACGACGTGCCGCTTCCCCCTGAGACAGGCCGGGGTTGCTGGCATGTGGCCTGTTACCAGGAGGGAATTCGCCTGGAGATGGAAGAAGGGGCGGGGACGAGCAGCTTGGGAGGCTCCCCGGTGCGGGGGGATGTGGACCTGTTCTCCGGCGACGTCATCACCTTCGGCCCCCTCCATTCTCCTTATCGCGTCCTGTTTGAATTGGCCAGCGCCGTGGAGGCACCGGTACGGCGACGAATTCAACCTCCGCCGCGCATTGAATCCACTGCGGGGACCTCTCCTTCCCCCTCCCCCATCAAGCTGCATCGTTCCCCAGGAGGGTGGATGAGGGACCTTCTTCGCAGCCGCGCCGCCCGCCGGGATCTGGGCCGACGACTGCGCCCCTCCTCCCTTCTCACTGCCGGGATGAGACGCGTTTTCCCTTCCCTGCGACGAATCCTGCCCCTCTTCCTCTCCGGATGCGCCCTCCTCGGCACCCTCTGGCAGCATCAGCGCCATCAGACCCAGGTGGTTTCGTTGAAGGCGGAAAGAGATCAGGCCATTCAGGAGAGGGACCGCTGGCAGGCTGCCGCCGTGGAACCCTCTTCCGCCGAGATCTCTCCCTTCCATTCCCAACTTTTGCACTGGATTCAAGGCCCCGAACTGGCCAACGACCCCTACTACCAGCCCGAGGCAGGAATGCTTCAGGCTGTAAGTGAAGCCTATCGCCACGCCCAGGACTCTTCCTGGTTCCGCTGGCTGGTCACCCGGGGACGGGGAGGGGATCTGGTTCGTCTCGCCGGGCCGGATTTCGCCGGGCTCCCCGAATTGTTTTTGTATCATCCTCTGGTGGAGAGCGCCGCCTGTCCCTTCGCCCTGTCCACCACGGGAGCACGGGGGGTCTGGCAGTTCACCTACGGCACCGCCATGACCCTGGGGCTTCGGGTGGATGTCACCCGCAGGGATCCGGATTGGGTAAAGCAGGAGAGGGTTCGCATCGCCCAGGGAGGATCGGCGCCCGACTACGCCGCCTGCGATCCGGCTGTGTATTCCGGGTCTGCTGTGGATGCTTCCCCCTGGTTCGCCCATCCTGCCGATCCTGCCGATGAAAGAACCGATGTCCCCAAGGCCTCTCGGGCCGCCGCTGCCTATCATCGCCAGATCTGGGAGAGGACGGAGCTGGTCTCCCTTCCCGATCAGGCCGAGCGGTTGTGGTTCACCCTGGCGGGCTGGAACTGTGGACCAGAGAACATCAAAGATGGCCTCGCCCAGTTGTCGGCGCGGGGATATCGGCGGACCTTCTGGAACCTGTGGTCCCACGATTCCCAAGGAGACATCCGGGTACGATGCGACGCCGAAGAGAACCTTCGCCACGTCCCCAAGGTGGTGGGGTGGTACCTCGCCGCCAAGATCTCCCGTGGAGAATGGAAGGAAGGGGGACGTTGAGGATCGACGAAGGACGGAGGATATTGAAAACCGACGGAAGAATGGAAACGCAAGATCCTCCCCCCCCTGCGGCATCATCTCAGTCCACACCCCTTCAACACCCGTACCGTGCCCTCTGGGCGGGGGCTCCCTTCCCCCAATCCCCGCAGCCAGGCCACCAGGGTCGGCTGATCTTGGGCAAATCGGGCCGCTTCCTCATTGAGAAAATCGAAGGTGCGGAAAGGATTGAACTTCTGCCAGGAGACAATGGCCAGGATCTGGTCCACCACCTGGGTCAGGGGGACTCCCGGCGACCACAGAGACGGGGAGATTACGCACACTTCCCCGGTGTATTCATCTACGTTGGGGTGAAACAAGGGACGTGCGCTTCGCACCCGGGGCCTCTCTCTGGGATAGGTCTCAGGTAGGGTGATGATGAAGGACGGGGAAGGATCGAGGATCAGGTGTTCCCTCCCCAGGGAGACATCGTGATCGGGCTTCTTGACCCCCCGCAAGGCGGGAGTTCGGGGCTTGACGGACCACCGGAAGGGGGGACCCTCCATCAGTCGTTCCAGGGGCTTGATGACAACCCGCCCGGAAAAAGCGTGATTGTATTCTTCCATTTCGATGGCATCAGCAAGCAATCGCTCCACCATGGGCATGGTCAGACTCCCTTCAGCCGGCGGCGGTTTCGTATAGGAACCACAGCTCATCCCCGTCCCTCACCCCTGCGGAAGCAAGAGTTTCGTGGGGTTTGAGGGTGCGACCCCGGGTCTTCAAGCCAAACTGGCGTTCGGCGGTGGGAAGGCCCAACTCCTGGGCGATGACCGCCGCCAGATCCGCCACGGGAACCCGCACATCGATCTCCACCTCAAGGGTCTGGGAGGCGTCGGGGGGATGAAGAATGGCCCGAACAACCGGGTTTCCACTGTGTGCAGAAAGTGATTCCATGATTTACACGCCTCTTTTACAAGCAGTTTGAATGATTTCGTCTTTCAACGAAGGTGTGATTACAGTATTCGCATTTCCCTTCTTTCAGGGAGGAAAGATGGTGCCGATGATACACGGCGATGCATCTGCGCCCGTCCCGACGGGTCCCGTCACACCGGGCCCGAGAGGGGTCTCCTTCGGCCACTTCCTGGCGGCAGATGGCGCAGATCGGTGAGGAAGTTCGCTCTTCAAGTCGGACAGGAGATTTCGAAAGCGGGGCCTCAGGTGACGAACACACCGCCAGGGCTCCGGTCAGGGCGCCGAGGCTCGCCGCCCCTCCCCATCCGGCAATGGACACCACGGAGGGTAGAGAGGGTGTGGCTCCCCACCCGTATTGCCAACCTCCAACGGCAGCCAGCATGCCCACTCCGGTAAGCAGGGAGCCCAGCGCGGTGGCTCCTCCCACCCCCAGCGCTTCCCCACCCAGGGCCGCGTGTACCGACACCGCGCCCAGGGCCCCCACCCCCAACATCAACGCCAGGCAGGGCCCCATAACGGCGGAGGAGATGGGGCC
>CAYRTW010000115.1:0-16904 GCA_964426935.1 uncultured Rickettsiales bacterium | reverse complement strand
ACCCGCGACGCGGCGATCCGACCGTGCAGCAGCATTTCGTGTGATACTCAGAATCCGCTCCCGCATCATTGCTGATACTCGAATGAATATGCAAATCCCCCCAAAACAGCCAGGACTCCCCACCCGCACCCCCATCGAAATACATCGCCGCCGCCTCCCGCACCAATGTCACGTTGAGAACGGTCACCGACAGCGAAGCATGAGTACACGCCAGCCGCCAGGGCCCAGGTTCCTCCGGAGCAGTAAACGTCGTCTCTCCAATCTCCCCTTCCAACTCCCCAGCGTTCAAAGCCAATGTCCCCGCCTCCGCCGTGGCTTCCCCGCGAGTCCAGGTACAAGCCAACGCCCCCTCCACCCCCTCCGCTGGATTCCCCAGCAGATCAAAGGCAGCCGCCTGGACCTTCACCGCCTGCCCTGCCCTGGCCGTTGCCGAGGGAGCCACCCGAATCGTCACCGGCAGTCCGGGAAAGGTCTGCACTGAAAAAACCGCCAGAGAGGTGAACTCTCCGTCCCCATCGCTGTCCAGAGAGACTGGAAACGAGAAAGCGGGGCGGGCCAGGAAGGATACTCGGGAGCCGATGGAGCCACCTGAGGTGTCGCCGTAGACCAGATCCACCGTCTGCCCTGAAGACAGGGGTTCCCCCAACACCGACTCCACCCACCACCCCTCGGTGCCGGTGAGATGCCCATCCACGACATCGAGCCAGGCGGCGGTCGACAGGGATTCTTCCACCGAGCTGTGGGCGGTGACATGGCCTTCCCGGGTAGCAGAAGTGTACTGGGGATCGGCAAACGTCCCAGGGACCCGAATCCGCATCTTCGCCCCCGTCGGCAGTCCCTCAGGTCCAGCGGTCAGGCGGAAACGAAACTCATGAGCGGTGCCGACCTCGGCAATGACTGGAATCTCCGCGTCGGCCTCGGCCCCCAGATCCAGGGCCAGGACCACTTGGGAGACCACCGGATCAGCCCCCGACTCGTCCAGGCTCAGGTTCCCCTGACAAGCGACGAAAACGCTTGCCACGCATAGGAAAAGCGCTGGGGTGACGGGTGACGGGTAACGGTGGCATTGGGTTCCCCTTCGCCAAGGACTGTGGCACGGACTGGAGAGGAAGGGAAGGATTATTTCGCCCTCGGGGATGGGGGAGATCCATCGGCCCTGGCGCCTTGGATCCAGGGTCTTCAGGTCAGGGCAGGGGCTCCGGGAAGCGAGGGAACAACCACCGAATCGCTCCTCAGAGGACGAAACCCGGGCCTCTGGTCTACAATTGCCCGCCGCCCCGACCACACCCACGGGACGGACCGAGGCGACGTGATCATCCTGGGGCTGACCGACAACCACGATTCAGGGGCGGCGCTGATCCGGGATGGGCGGATGGTGGCCGCTGTAGGCCAGGAGCGCATCGACCGCCAGAAGAACTCCCAGGCCTTTCCTTGGGGAGCCATCGATGAGGTGCTGCGGATCGCCGGGGTCCGGGCGGATGAGGTGGATCGCATCGCCATCGCCTCCTTCTTCACCCCCGCCACCGCCCTGCGCCGTTTCCGATCCTTTCACCACGGGACCAAGGAGAGGGCGGGGCAGTTCTCCTATCTTCTCAACGCCTACATCCTGTATCAGGTGGCCCTGCGGGAAACCGGGCTGCACGCGGTGGAAGCGGACCTGTCCCGGGAGCTGTTGCGGGCCCAACTGATGGAGAGGGGATTTCGGGGTGAGGTGCGGATGGTGGAGCACCACTCCTGCCACGCCTACTCCGCCTATCGCAGCCAGGTTCACGAGGATGCCCTGGCCATCACCGTGGACGCCATGGGGGACGGGACCTCGGTGACGGTGTCCACCGGCGAGAAGGGGGATCTGCGCCTGCGTTATCGTCAGAGCGGCCTTTCCTCCATCAACACCTACTACTCCCGGGTGACCGAATATCTGGGCTTCAAGGCCATCCGCCACGAGGGCAAGCTCACCGGCCTGGCTGCCTACGTGGAGCCTCCCCCCGAACTCCTGGCCCACTTCAAGGCCCAGATGCACTTCGTGGGGCCGGGGTTCAACAAGACCAATTACCTGCGGAAGCAGTCGAAAGATGATCGGTTTTTCTCCTTCCTGGCGAAATATTCCAAGGAGCAGGTGTCCAGCGCCCTCCAGCGCAATCTGGAGGAAGAGGTGTGCAAGTTCGTGGCCTGGTGGGTGGCGGAGACGGGGCGAACCCATCTGGCCCTGGCAGGGGGCACCTTCGCCAATGTCAAGCTCAACCAGCGCCTTCACCAGCTCCCGGGTGTGGGAGACATGTTCATCTATCCCAACATGGGGGATGGTGGGTTGGCGGCGGGGGCCGCCCTGGCGGTGAGTGACGTGGGGCCTGAATCTCTACGGGATGTGTATCTGGGGGCAGACCACACCGAGACCGAATGCGAAGAGGCCATCCGGGCCCGGGGCCTGCCCTTCACTCGGCCCAAGGATCTGCCGGGGACGGTGGCGGAATTGCTGCAAGCCGGCAAGGTCGTGGCCCGCCACGGGGGCAAGATGGAGTGGGGACCCCGGGCCCTGGGGAATCGCACCCTGATGTTTCGCCCCGATGATCCCGCCGTCAATGACTGGCTCAACAAGCGCCTGCGCCGCACCGAGTTCATGCCTTTCGCCCCGGCCACCCTGTGGGAATATCGACACCAGTGCTACCTGGAGATGAGGGGGGCTGAGGATGCCGCCCGGTTCATGACGGTGTGCTTCGATTGCACTCCGGAGATGAAGGCTTCTTCTCCCGGGGTGGTCCACAAGGACGGTACCGCCCGCCCCCAGTTGGTCCAAAAAGAGATCAGCCCCGAGTACTACGCCATCATCGACGCCTACCGGAAGCGCACCGGCAACCCATCGGTCATCAACACCAGCTTCAACATGCACGAAGAGCCTATCGTCCGCACTCCCGCCGATGCTGTGCGGGGATATTTGGACGGGCATTTGGATTATCTGCTGCTGGGACCGTTCCTGGTGGAGAGGGGAGATAAGTAAGTCGTAACCGTTCAGGCAGTCCCCAACTCCAAAAGCAACCCATGCACAACGGCCCCGATTTGCTCGCCTTCTTGACCCACCGCAAGGGGTACGCATCCAGCGTGCAAAGGCGCCAAGGGTTCGGGCAGAAGGGAGGAATTCTCCCGACCAGGCCCCCACAACCGTCCCCAAGAGCAGGCCAGTGAGAACACCGGGAGAACGCGATGTTCCCATGGCGCCTGGGTACCTTGGCGATGTTCATGAAAAAGTGTGGAAGCCATTCCCACGTCAGGCCCAGCCACACAGGCGTGACTGCCTGAACGCATACCCCTGATCCTTTCGCCGTCCGCCTCGCTGAATGCAAAAACATCCTTGTCAGGGATCGATGCCCAACTCCTCATAGGGATTGATGATTTCGGCCACTCCATTTTCCAACCAGCTATTCATGAAGTGGACCCAGCAGGTGGTTCCCACCACATTGGAGGGCAGATTGTCGTGGGCGGCCACTCCGATGGATCCATCCTCCTCCAGAACCCGGTCGAATTGGAGCAGGCCAGCGGTGCCGCCGTCGGGGAGGTTGCCGGAGAGGGGGGCGGGACCTCCCAAGGGGATGATTCCAATCTCCTCCAGCACCGGGTCCAAATGGGGAATACCCATGGAGCGGGCCAGGGCCCGGTTGGAGGGATTGGGCACCACCTCATCGTTCATCACCATCCCGAACACCACCTGGGGTACCGCCCCTCCCTGGGCCACGGGGAGACGGTTGGTGAGAACATGGGGGCCATAATTGGCGGAGTCCCCCCTCTCCAACAGGGTTTGGAGGATGGGGAAGAAGCGATCCACGTCACCATCGGAGGTCCCCTCCGGGCGCATCAGGGCGATGAGGGGGGCGAAGGTCTCCGATTCTTCGATGATGGAAGAGACTCGACCGCCCGGAACGATGAGCACTCCCACTGGCATATCCGGAGCCAGGGCCAGAAGCTCGGGTCCCATGATCCCTCCTAACGAGGCTCCCACGTATACCATGCGCTGAGGGTCGAGATCGGTGGTGCCATCCCCATTGAGATCCATCCCTCCCCGGATCATCTGGAGGACCTGGAGTTTGTCGTAGGTGGATTGACGGAAGTTGTCCCTCAGCCACAGGGGGTCGAGGCTGAGATCGTCGAGGAGGATGCCGAAGAAGGAAAGAATCTGGAACAGCTCGTCGCTTTCGTGGTTGCCGGGGTGATCCCCGTGCTCCAAGGAGTCGATGGCGATGGTGGCCACCCCCTCCGGGGCAGCGACCCGGGCCAGTTCGTCTCCCTGACCCCGCGATCCCCCCAGACCGTGGCCGAACAGGGCCACCGGGAAGGGGCCCTCTCCCTTCAGGGGCAGCCACACCCGGATGGGGATGGACCAGGTGACGCTGCGGTCGATGCCTTGGGAGAGGTCGATGGACAGGGAGCCGGAGCGATAATCGACGGCGGTGAAGGAGCCATCGCATACCCGGTAAAGGAGATCGTCCCAGCAGGTGAAGGGGCCATCAGGGACGGGAGAGAGGGTCATCACGTCTTCGGCAATGGTCTCGGATTCTTCGGTGATGGACTGGGTGGTGAACACGGTGAGGGCGGAGACGTCCCCGATGCCGGTGATGGCCCCATCGGCGATCAGGGCGTCTACGGCGGTCTGATAGCGTTCGGGCAATCCTTCAAAGGAGGTGCCGGGGAGATCTCCCCTCAGCAAGGTCTTGAGGGTTTCCGAGGGGGAGATGCACTGGGCTTCCGCCTCCACGGCGGTGGACACGGCGGCCAGGCAGGTGGAGGCGGCGGGAAGGGGGATCATGGGAGCCAGAAGGAGGGTGGCCCCTTCGTCGGTGGAGGAAACTTCAAAGGGGAACCGGGTGAAGGCTCCCTCCTCATCGGCACAGAGGAGGGCCACCGGCAGCCCCGCCTCGGCGGTCACCTCCCCCGATGGGACCGTGGCCAGATCCACCCCTCCGGTGAAGCGCAGAGTGATGGAGGCCAGGGTGCCGAAGCCATCCAGGGTGGACAGGGAGTCGAACATGGCGTCGAAACGGTCAGAGCTGAGAGCCTGGACCCCAGGAAGGTCGGAGGAGAAGGCCAGACGGCGGCCGGTGACGGTGGAGGGGTCGGCCACACTCCACAAGTCGTCGGGAAAGGTGGTCAGCCGATCAAAGGCTCCCGGAGAATAATCGTAGGCCACTCCAGAGTGGCAAAACACCGTCTGATACGGTGAAGAATCGTCGTCATCGTCTCCCGGCTCCGGAGTGGCGGAAGAGCAGGCGGCGAAACCGAGGAGGAAAAGCAGGGGAGGGAGGGAGGAACGAAGGGTCATGAGGGCTCTTTCTGGGATCAAGATGGCCCGACCGAAGCCGGGGCGGAAGAGGGGGAGAGGGGATTCCTTCCTTCGGGCCTTGCCATGTACTCTTCCTCCCATGCCTGATGCTTCCCGCTTCTCTCCCCAGACCTTCCAGGGGCGCCGCTCCCGGTTGAGTACCCTCGTTGGGGACGTTCCCATCCTTCTGATGGGTCACACTCAACTTCCCCGGAACTACCCCCAGAATCCGCTCCCCTTCCGCCAGGACAGCACTCTCCTCTACTTCACCGGTTGCCGAGTACCTGGCGTTGCCCTGCTGATGGACGAGGGGAAAAGCGTCCTGTATCTGCCGGAGGGCGACGAAGATGACGAACTCTGGCACGGCCCCACGCCTTCTCCTCGGGAGAGGGCAGAGGAGGCGGGGGTGGATGAGGTTCGGTCCGTCTCTCTTCTGGCAAGAGATGTGGCCAGGAGGAGGGAGGCAGGCCGGTCCCCCTTGTCGGTCCCTATCGCCGACCCGGTCGCCCAACGGCATCAGAGCGCCCTTCTGGGAGAAGAGATCGTTCCCCGCTCGGTTTCTCCCCAGCACCAGCCCCTGGCGGATGGGGTGATCGCCCTTCGCTCGTTCAAGGATGAAGCCGAACTGGCGGAGATGGTGGCCACTGCGGAGGTTACCAGGAGGGCTCATCGCCAGGGAATGGCCATGACCCAGCCCCGGGGGATGCGGGAGAGGCATGTGGGAGCCCGGATGGATGGGCTCTTCGCTGCATCTGGCTGTGTACCCGCTTATGGTTCAATTGTGACGGTGCGAGGGGAAGTCCTTCATTGCCATTCCCAGGACAATCTCCTGCTGCCCGGTCAACTCCTTCTGGTGGATGCGGGGGCCGAATCCAGGGAGGGATACGCCACCGATGTGACCCGCACCTGGCCGGTGTCGGGAAGGTTTACCGACCGGCAAAAGGAGGTCTATCGGGCGGTGCTGGCGGCCCAGTTGCACAGCATTTCCATGGTGAGACCAGGAGTGCGATATCGGGACATTCATTTTGCCGCCTGTCGAATCATGACCGAGGCCCTGGTGGACCTGGGGCTGTTGCGAGGAGATCCGGATCGCCTCGTCGAAGATGGAGTGCATGCCGCGTTCTTTCCCCACGGGGTTGGACACCTGATCGGCCTGGATGTCCACGATATGGAGGGGTTGGGTCATCCCGCCGAATACGCCCCGGGAAGGCTGCGATCCCAGCAGTTTGGTCTCGCCTACCTCCGCCTGGATCGGGATCTCGCCCCAGGGATGGTGGTGACCATTGAGCCCGGCCTGTACTTCGTGCCCGCCATCCTCAGAAACCCCCGGTTTCGAGCCTTGTGGGGAGACAAAGTGAACTATTCGGCCGCCGAAGAGTGGTTGGACTTTGGGGGCATTCGCATTGAGGACGATGTCGCCTGCACGGAAGGAGACCCTTGGGTTCTCACCGGTGGAATCCCGAAGGAAATCCATGAAGTGGAGGCCCTGGTGGGGAGTGGGCCGCCCTCCTTTTTAGAGTAGGGGGGAGGAAAACGGAATCCTGGGGGCATTCGGTGTGGGTTCCCGAGGGGCGGAAGTTTTCCATCCAGCGAGATATGTGCCTTGTCGGCCAGACGAGGTGGGAATGTCACGATTCATTACATTTTCTTGACGAATCGGCGTATGTTCCCGGCGTCGGAAGTGGCCTTGGGGGCTGGACCCCCTGGCTCCGGGAGGTGCGTATGGCGAATTTCGAGACGTTGAGTGGACGAAGAGCGGGGGGAAGGATCGGGGCAGCGGTTGCGGCGGTGGTTCTGGGACTGGCGGGGTGCGAGGCGGAGGCCCCCCTGACCGAGGAGATGGTCAAGGAAGCCCTCAACGGCAAGCATCGGCACGATGTGACCGTGGATCTTCCCATCTCCGGAACTCTGGAGAGAGGCCCCCTGGACAAGCCGGGACAGTCCTCCTATGAGAGGACCAAGGTGACCTTTGAATGTCTCCAGACGGCGGGGTTTGGCACCCTGACCATCAGCGAGGACGAGAAGCTGGAGAACAGCATTCGGAACACCTACACGTTTGCCCCCTCGGACACCCTTCTGGCCAGCAAGGCCGCTGAGCAGGGGGCTGCCGACAAACTGGTGCTCAAGGCCTGTGTCGCCGAGGTGGTTGAGGTCAAGTCCATGAAGGAGCTGACCCGTGGGACCCAATCGGTGGAGGCAATCATGGGGCATTCCGAGGCTCCCGCCTGGTTGTCCTGTCTGGATTCCCAGGGAGGGGTGCCCCTCTTGTCGTTGGAAGCCCGCAACGTTTGTGGGGGAGCCGGAAAGCCCCTCACTGTGAAGTCCACCATGTCCCGGGGCGAGGCGGGCTGGGAGTTGATGAAGGGCGGCAAGTAGGGGCGCCAGGCCTCCGATCAGGACGCCGTTTTTTTGCTCTTGCGCTTTTGAAGGGGGGAGATCATTTTCGGGATCGGAGATCCCGTGCGTCGCCGCGTCATCCTCTACAACCCCCCTTCCGTCTTCTACACCATGCCCCTGGGTCTCCTTGCCGTGGCTGGAGGCCTCTCCCCTGAGCACCATCAGGTGGAGATCATCGACGCCCGCCTCCATGACGACCCGATCGCGGTGCTGTTGAACCGTCTGCCGGGGGCGGTGGCCCTCGGTATGGGGGTGCTGACGGGGGCCCCCATCCAGGGGGCGGTGGAGGCCACCCGGGCAGCCCGAGCCCGGTTTCCCCGGCTTCCCATCGTGTGGGGGGGCTGGCATCCTTCTCTTTTCCCCAAATCCTGTCTTGAAGAGGTTCCCATTGACGCGGTGGTGGTGGGGGCAGGCCAGGAAGCCTTTGCCGAGTGGCTGAGGGCCGTGGAGGAGAGGGGCGATCCCGGGGCCGTGGCCGGGGTGTGGAGCCGTCTTGAAAACGGAACCCTCGTTCAGGGTCCTCCTCCTCGCCTTCCCTCCTTGGAGCGTCTCCCACCTCTGGATTACCGGCTTTTGGATGTGCCTTTGTGGTTGAAGCGAAAGGGGAAGCGCCAGTTGGACTACATCGCATCGGTGGGGTGCAACTTCCGGTGTGCGTTCTGCGCCGATCCTCAAGTGTATCAGCGTCAGTGGACGGGGCTTTCCCCCGTGCGGATGGTGGAAGAGTTGGAGGCCTTGATTCGCCAGTATGGCATTGAAGAGGTGGCCTTCCAGGACGAGACCTTCTTCACCCAAAGAGCCCGTGTTCAGGAAATGGCCAGGGAGATCCTGGGGCGAGGCCTGAAGTTTCGGTGGAGCGCCACCCTGAGAGCCGATCAGGGAGCGCGACTGCCCATGGAAACCCTGGAAGCGTGCCGGGATGCGGGGTTTTCTCGGGCCATTGTGGGGGTGGAGTCGGCCCATGTGGAGATGCTCAAGGCCCTCAAGAAGGATGTGTCCATCGAACAAGTATGGAAGACAGCGGAGAGGATGGAGAAGCTCTCGGTGGCAGTGACCTGGAACTTCATTGTCGGCTTTGCCGGGGAGACCGAGGAAATGGTGGAGGCCTCCCTGGCCGCTGCCAGGAAGTTGCGGGCCATGAGCCCCCTCTTTGAGACCCCCATCTTCTTCTACAAACCCTACCCCGGCTCTCCTACTGCCCAGGCGGTGGAGGATGCCGGCTTTCCCCTTCCTCGCACCCTGGAGGAATGGTCTCGCTTTGACTTTGTGGAATCGGGGGCGGGAGCGTGGATGCCCGAATCCCGGCAGCGGCGAGTGGAGCGGTTTCGCTTCTACCAGCGCCACGCCTACGGCCCGCGTCCTCCTCCGTGGAGGTGGCCGTTGAGAGCCCTCTCCCGCTTGAGAATGCAGCAAGACAACTATTCGATTCCATTAGAGAAGTGGGTAATGGAGAGGCTGCGGCCCGGCTCCCGAATGGCCTGACGAGTCCTTCGGCAAAGAACTGGGGTACATGCGGATCAGGGGGTGAACGATACCCAGATGGGGGAACTCCAGGCGAACTCGGCGTTCTCCACGTTCTGCACCTGGTCGTCGGAGGCGTAGCTGCTGGAGCCCTCCCGATCCGCCAAGGCAAATCCCAGCATGGATGCGGTGGCCTCGGCGTTCAGATCGGTGCCTGAGGTATCCAGGTCCATACCGAAGGGTCCGTCGGCGGCGATGGACAAGCGGAAATCGGTTTCAAACTCCGCGTTGTATACGGAGTCGTACCCGGCAGAGAAGGTGAGACCCCAGCCGTTGGCCATCGAGCAGGCGTTGAGATCGGCAGCGAGGGTGGGGGCGTAGTCCTGGGGCAGGGAGTCCATGGCGGAGAGGGTACAGGGCTGGGCGGAGGCCACGTCGGGTCCCAGGCGAAGGATGTTCCGGCCGCTCCCGATACGGAGGGGAGATACGGGAACCTCTTGGACCTTCAGGTAGTAGATGTTCTTGCCCTCCGCAAGGGCGGATCCGTTGACAGCTCCTGCACTGATCAAGGCGAGAACCTTGGAGTCCAGGCAACCGGTGGAGGGGTTGAAGGCAGTCCATTCCTGGACGGTCTGCCAGTTCCAATCCCCGCCGCCAGGGGTGCCGTGGCCCCGGATGACCTTGACCGATTGCAGGGCGGTGTCCTCGGTGCCGGGGCAGATTCCGTCCACCTTCAGCCGGGTGGTGCGGGTGCCGGCTCCGGTGATGTTGTATTGGGGGTCGTTGTAAAGGCCGGGAGTGATGTTCTCCGCGACGGTGAGGTTGGTGCCCCCCTGGTCGATATACACGGCAGCTCCCACCCCCGCCTTGTCATAAAGCTGGAACCCCACGGTGATGCGAGAGCCAGTGGTGCCGTAGGTTCGCCTTCCTTTCAAGGATTCATAAACTCGGGCTCGATCTCGGGCATCCTCGGCGGAAGCGGCGGTCACCCACACCGCTGCCAGACCCATCTCCCGCCAGCGAATGTCGTCCACCGGGTTCCCCGGGCATCCCACCCCCGAGCCGGAAGTGCCGGGGCCATTCTGGGAATCGGCAGAGTAAGGGAGGGGGTCCAATCCGGGGCGGCCGGCATGGCTGTCTCCCGAGGCGATGATTCCCAGGTACTGGGCCTGATCCCCGGTGGCGCTCCATTCGTACTCCAATGCGGCTTGTACGGTGCGGGACGGCTCAGCGTTGCACTCAATCGGATCCTCAATAACATCAGGCATTTCACCGTTCCAGCCTTCATTGCTGCCGTGGTCGCTATACAGCTCCACCACCGGCATCATCCCCCGGGTGGGAGCGGGGGTACCGCCGCATTCGTCGGGAGTGGTGTCCCACTTGGTGAACGCCGGAGCGGTCAAGGCGGCAACGTGGTGGGGGATGGTGAAGGCCTGGAGCTTGGGATTGGTGGTGGTGACCTGCTGGGCCAGCTTCGTCCACAGCTCACAGGAGGTGTCGTAGCTGGGGGAGCGGGAGTGATACATCTTGGCAACGTCCACGCTCTGGCAGGTGGCGCTGGGGTTGTTGGTGGATCGACAGTAGAAATCCCCGTTTCCTTGAAGCATGTACACGATCTTGTGCCCCCCTTCGAGTTGAAGCTCCCCCGGAGTCACATCGGTCCATTCCCAACTGAGAAGGGTCACGAAGCTGCCATCGACGTACTTGTCGTTGGTGGAGCCGATGGCACTGGCCACGAAGGCGCTCTGGGTTTCCAGGCCCAGGTAGTCGTGGTCGGAGACAGAAGCGAAATCCAAGCCAGCGCTGTACCGCGCAAAGTCGTAGAGATCATTGGGAGAAAGGGAAGCCCCTTCGGCGTCATCGCTTTCGTTGGAGTGGATATGGAGGTCCCCCCAGAGCAGATAGCGAGAGGAGGCGGGAGGGGCGACGGCTTCAGCCATGCCGTCCGGAGGCTCCGCGACCACCGTGGCCCCGTGAACGCGAACCGGCACTCCGTCCAGGACGCAGCGCAGCCAATGGGGACCGGGCCGGGAGGGGGCGGTCACCCGAGCGGCGGCGGTGGTTCCTTCCAGGGCCCTGCCCGAAAGGGGCATCTGGAAGGGAGAGGACAGGGAATCTCCCTGATACCACGCACACTTGAGGGAGGCGGCCCCATCCAGTATCGCCGGATTTCCCATGCCATCAAAGGCTGCGGCCTTCACCTCCACTTCCTCTCCCGGGAGGGATGTGGAAGGGGGATAGGCCCTCACCAATCGTGCCGGTCCCGCTTCAGTGAGGAAGGGAATCTGCTGGATGCCTTCAAACTCGCCATCCCCGGTGGCGTCCACCCGGATGGAAAAGGAGAGAGTGGAGCGGGCCAGGGAGGAGACCCGTGCGCCAGGGGAACCCCGGGAGGTGTCGCCATATACGAATTCAAGGACTTCCCCCTCTCCGAGCGGAGTCGTCAGGGTGGTGCGAAGAGAGTGGGATTCGGTGCCGTGAAGGCTGTGGTCGCCGCTCTCCATCCACACCTTCGCGGGCAGGGAGGCGCCCGAAGGCATCAAGACCTGAGACCAGCCCAGGGAGCGGGGGGCACCGGTCTGTGGAGGGGTGAAGGTGGCTGGAACCACCAATTCCGCCACCGCTCCTGCGGGCAGGCCCATCCGTCCCGCCTTCACCTGGAAGTGAAAGGAGTGAACGGTTCCCGCGACCGCCTGTCCCCCTTGAGAGGCGGCGCTGGCGTCCCTGCCATCCATCACCACGGAAAAGGACTGGACCGGCGAGTCCCCGTTGGGGGGAGAGGAAACGCAAGCCGCCAGGAGGGCCAGGGAGAACGGGAAGAAGAGACGGTTGAATGACGCCACAGTGACCTCCGGGGGAAAGTGTCGCCTCGGGGGCCCGTCACCGTCAAGGCTGAAACGAGCGGGAGTGGGTAGCCCCAGGTTGCTCCTGGAGCCTGGGCCAGGTGCCCCGTTGCTTCGGAGTTCGCCTCCCCGAGCATCTTTCCCCCTCTTCATGGCGAACCACCTCAGGAGCGGAGGCGGATCTGGCCTTCGAACGGCATGGTCAGGCCCGTCTGGCCGTGGAGATCAAGTTCCCAATCGCTCCCGGAACCGCCGACCTCTCTGGGCTCCGGACCTTTGCCGCCCCATACCCTGAGGTTCCCCGGCGACGGGTGGCGAGGGTGCAGGAGCCCTTTGAGCTTTCAGGTGTATGGATGCAGCCCTGGAGGAACGTTCTGCATGAGCGGGCGGGGCGGCTGGAGGTTGATCTCTCCATGATGCCGCAAAGAGGGAGGAGGGGTAGGGACCCTTCCCCGGACCCATGAATGTAGAATCCCCCCTCATCAGGAGCTCACCATGTCCCTTTCGCTTTTTTCATCCCTCCCTTCTCGCTCCTTCTTGGGGAGCCTCCTCTTGGGTGTCCTCTCCGGCTGCTTCACCCCTCCCCAGGGCCCGGATCCCCAGGAGGCCAAGGGGCGCACCATCACCATCGAGAGGGCCTATCGGTGGGGCCATGCCGAGGGAGAAGTGCCGGTGGTCTTGCGAATCCAGGGAATCTACAAGGTGGAGGAGGCGGGAATCGTGAAGGCGGGACCGGCGGAACTTCCGTCCTACACGATCCGCGTCGAGTCTGAGGGAGGCCAGTGGGTAAAGCTTCTGCCCGGTGGGGAGGAAGTGGTGGAAGAGGGATATTCCACCCGGGTGGGCCGCACGGTGAAGACCACCAGTCTTGCCCTTGCTGACCTTCTCCCCTTCGGCAAGCAGGTGGCGGTCCCCAAGTCTGACACCGCCCGATCCGCCATTCTCGCTTACGATCAGGGAAAGACCTTCACCGGAGAGGGATTCCTGGTGCGGTGCTCCGGCCCTGAACAGAGTCAGCGCCAGACCCTGGCGGCCCCCGTCTGCCGGGGATGCGACCGGATGACCCCCGAGCCCAGCGAAAACGTCACCTGTCGGGGGCGGTAGGAATGGGAAGGGCCACCCGGGTAGACCCTCCCCACTCCTGTTCCGGCCTCAGTTGTTGCTCTTCTTCTTGGCGGCGGTGCTCTTGCGGCTGGGCTTCAACTTGACCCGGTCGCCGTTCTCCAACTCCAGAGGGATTTCGTAGGTGGCGGGATACTGAGCCAGGAGGGCGTTCAGGTGGGCGATGCGGCTTACCGCGAACCCGCCCACCTTCACGATGACATCGCCAGCCCTCAGCTTGGCCTTCTGGGCAGCGGAGCCGTCTTCCACTTCGACGATGCGGACGCCCGGGCCGTATTTCTTGCTGTCCCCCTCTTCCACGATGATCTCTTCCAGCTTCTTGAGACCCAAAGCCGCCCGATCAATCAGGAGATAGTCAGGAAGGGTGAGCCGACACTCGGGCTTGCTCTCCAGGTTGCGGCAGGCATAGAGGTTGATGGGCCCGGGGAGCTTCAGAGCGGCGTGCAACCACATGGTGCCGTAAGCTGCCGGTTCCACCACGTTGTTCTTGGGGCCCCCACCTCCACCGCCGAGGCCGGGAATGGGCAGGCCACCCCCTCCTCCCGAGGACGCACCGGGAGCGGGAGAGGAGCATCCCTCCTTGCAGGGATAGTCGGGCCATACCCGGGCGATGGCAGCCAGGGGAGGCCGCAGTTCCAGATCCACTTCTTCGCAAGAAGGGCTGCCCTTGGGGTCTTCGCAGGCCAGGAGGATGTCGCCGTAGACCGGCACCGACATCTTCAGCCATCCCTTCATGGAGGATTCGCTGACATGAATGAACTCCAGCTTGGTGGCGGGGGTCCAATGCTCCAGATAGACCTGCTTGCAATCCTGCACGTTCTGGGCGTCACCGCATCCCCAAAGAGAGTCGCCTCGAACGGGGATGTGGTTGATGACCCATCCACCTCCCTTGTTGTCGGCGGTAAAGAGCTCGAAGGAGCCGGAGGGCAAACCGAAAGCGGCAAATGCCGCGCCACCGCTCAATGCCATTGCCCCCGCTAGAATTCCCGCTGTCCACGATGCCTTGGTCGTCACGGTCGTCTTCCTCATCCAAGCCCACCCGAATGAGGGTGGGAACGCCGGGTTCACCCCAGCGCGGCGGGCACACTAGGGGGCTTTGGCTGGCCTGTCAACGGGAGAAAACCCATGAAGGTAAAATGCTGCAATTCCTTGTAATAACGGGGAAATGCGAAGGTCTTCGGACTATAAACGGGGGCGATGGTGGGGTGAGGAGGAGGCGTACGGAGTGGAAGAGGAGATGACCCAGGAGAAGGGAGAGGGGCGTCCCCGGGTGGTGGTGGTAGGAGGAGGGTTTGGAGGCCTCTACGCCGCCCTCTCCCTGGGAGCCCTCCCGGTGGAGCTGACGGTGGTGGATCGCCGCAATCACCATCTGTTTCAACCCCTCCTCTACCAGGTGGCTACCGCCGCCCTTTCTCCTGCCGACATTGCCGAGCCCATCCGCTCCATCCTCCGCCATCAGGGCCACACCCGGGTCCTCTTGGCGGAAGCGCAGTCAGTGGAGGTGGATCGCAAGGTCTTGGTACTGGATCGGGGAGAGATTCCCTACGACTTCCTGGTGCTGGCCTGTGGGGCCACTCATGCATGGATGGGGCATGACTCCTGGGCGGATGTGGCGATGGGACTCAAGACCCTGGAGGACGCCGTCGAGATGAGGCGACGCATTCTTCTGGCCTATGAGGAGGCGGAGCAGGAGGAGGACCCCCTGAAGCGGAGGGCGCTGCTGACCTTTGTAGTGGTGGGAGGAGGGCCCACCGGGGTGGAGTTGGCGGGGGCCCTGGCGGAGATCGCTCGGCGGACCCTTGCCCGGGATTTTCGCGCCATCCACGCTGGCGAGGCCCGGGTGATTCTGGTGGAGGCGGGGGAGAGGCTCCTGGTCGCCATGGATCCACTCTTATCGGAGAAGGCGCGGGAATCCTTGATGGGTCTAGGTGTGGAGGTGCGGCTGCGATCTCCGGTGACCGACATGGGCGAGGGGTGGATACGCCTGGGAGAGGAGATGCTGCCCACCCGGACCGTCCTGTGGGCAGCGGGGGTGAGGGCCTCTCCTCTGGGGGCTTCCTTGGGGGTGCCTCTGGATCGAGCGGGGAGGGTTCTGGTGGAGGCGGATCTGTCCATTCCCGGTCACCCCGAGGTCTTCGTCCTGGGGGACATGGGGGCCCTGAAGGACAGCATGGGGCGCTGGCTTCCCGGGGTGGCGCCGGTGGCCATCCAGCAGGGGCAGCACGTTGCCCGCAATCTGGCGGCCCTCCTCAGGGGGAAGGCGACCACCCCATTTCGGTACGCGGACAAAGGAAACATGGCCACCATCGGCCGGTCTTTGGCGGTAGGGGAGATCGCCGGACTTCGCCTGTCGGGAATCCTCGCCTGGCTGGCCTGGAGTCTGGTTCACATCGCCTGGCTGGTGGGGTTTGAGAACCGGGTCCTGGTGATGATCCAATGGATGTGGGCATGGCTGACCTTCCAGCGGGGGGCCCGACTCATCACCGGGCCTGCTTCCCTGCCTGGAGAAGGGAGGAAACAGGAGTAAAAAGCGGAAGGAGGCGCGGACGCGGATTGCGGTCAGCCCGTTGCCATCGCCCTCCCCGTGGAGATAATACCCTGCTTCTTCCCGGCCCTGACCTCCTGAGTCGAATCTGCCCACCTCCCTCCCAAGGACTCCTGCCATGGCCCCTTCCACTCCCCGCCCGCCCTGGATCTGGGGAAATGTCGCCTTCATTGCCTTGTCTCCGGTGCTGGCGGTGGTCCTTTGCGCCTGGTACCTGCCCCGGCATGGCATCACCTGGCAGGAGATCCTGGCCACGATCCTCTTGTGGTGGCTCACCGGATTGGGGATTACCGCCGGCTATCATCGCCTCTTCGCCCATAGAGGCTGGTCCGCTCCCGTTTCGGTGCGCTTCCTGGCCCTTCTCTTTGGGGGAATGGCCGCTCAAAACAGCGCCATCGCCTGGTGCGCCGCCCACCGATACCACCATCGGGACGTGGATACCCCTGCCGATCCCTACAACATCCACCAGGGGTTCTGGCATGCCCATGTCCTGTGGGTGCTGATTCGGGGGGCTCATCATGACGACTTCGACAGCGTGCCTGACCTCAAGAAAGACCCCCTGTGTGCCCTCCAGCATCGCTACTACCTCCTGGTGGTGGCAGGGCTGAACCTGTTGATTCCCTTGGGTCTTGGCCTTCTCACTGGGAGGGTCATGGGGATGCTTCTTTTTGCCGGCCTGGTGCGGATGGTGCTGGTCCATCACTTCACCTTCTTCATCAACAGCCTCGCCCACATGTGGGGGAGCCGCTCCTGGACCACTTCCGTCACCGCCCGGGACAACTGGGTGCTGTCGTTCTTTACCTTTGGTGAGGGATATCACAACTTCCACCACGCCTTTCAGGCCGACTACCGCAACGGGGTGAAGTGGTTCCACTGGGATCCCACCAAGTGGTTCATCTTCACCCTGAGCACCCTGGGGCTGGCCCACGATCTTCGCCGGACCCCGGTGGACGTGCTGATGCGGCGACGCTATGAGCAGAAGAGGGCGGAGTTGCAGGCTCGGCTCGATGGATGGAGCGAGGCGGCCCGAGAGAGGTTCAATCAGGCCGAACAGAGGATGGACGCTGCCTTGGCACAACTCCAGGCGGCACGGCTGGAGTTTTCGGTTCGCCAGGAGGAGCGCAAGGCCCACGCTCGCCGAGAGCTGGCCCGGGCGGTGGGGGAGGCCAGACGAGCGGTGAAGGAGGCCCAGCGCCTTGTGGCCGCCGAGATGCAGCGATTTGAAGAG
>CAYRTW010000114.1:0-17018 GCA_964426935.1 uncultured Rickettsiales bacterium | reverse complement strand
TCTACCTGGACCTTGGGCTCAGGGTCACCCTCAACACCGACAACCGCCTCATCACCGACACCACCGTCTCCCAGGAGTACTACCTGGCGGCGTCCCGATATCGCCTGTCCATTGAGGAGCTGCGGTGGGTGGTGGTCAACGGCTTCAAGAGCGCCTTTCTGCCCTTCCGGGACAAGAAGCTGCTTCTCAGGAAGGTCAACGAGGAGTTCGATGCCGCCGTGGCTGCGGAGAAGATCCGCCAAGGGGAGAAGGGGATGCGGGAGGGGAAGAGGGGCAAGGAGGGGTGATTTCCCCCGAATGAATCCCTGGAAGGAACGGTTGAATCTCGGGAGTCAGGGAGTGACTCCGGCGGAACGGCAGGCTGCCTCCCACTGCGTTCCGAGGGCCAACTCGCGCACCCAGTGGCGAATGTAGTCGTGATCGAGTCGATCCAGGCGGATCTTCAAGATTCCGACGGCATCCTCCACTTGTCTCAGCGATTCTCCCTTCTTGGCCCATTCGAGCTTGGCGAGAAGAACGTCCTCGGCTGTGGCAATGTTCAGGGTCATCCCCAAGAACTCGATGGCGCTCCGGCGCTCAAATTCCACACGACTGAAGGTGCGTGATTTCCGCATGATCAGGTCAACTTTCCAGCCAGTCGCGAAGTCAATGACGTTGAACTGCCCTTGCCGCTTCTGGGCGTCCACGGCGGCGTCCTCGTCAACGTAATACTCGGTTTCGGGAAGGAGGGTCAGCAAGGTACGGATCTGATGTGCCGTGGGTGAAATCACAATGTCGATGTCTTGGGTAGACCGGGGAGACCCGTGGTAGGAACTGGCGAAAGATCCGGTCAGCATGTATGGAATGCTCGCGTTGTCCAGCGCTCCGATCACCCGGCGGAAGACATCTTGGGTCGTCATCGCAGCCCAGCCGGAAGAGGGTTGGGTAGAAAGGCGTAGCGCAACAGTTCCCGGGTGATCTGAGCTGGGGACCAGTCCGGGTGCTCTTGCCGAATCCGGGTGGCAGAGAGATCCCGCATCATCAGACTCATCTCCAGCGCCAGGGCAAGACGCTCCTCTCCGGTCAAACGACGAAGAATTCCCTCCTGGATGGAGGCGATTTCAGGGTTGGTGTCACTCATTTCGCTCTTCAACGTCGGCATCTCCTCCCGACTCTGCACGAAAGATTACCTGAATCACTGGCAAACGGCGGCGCCTCCCTGGCCGGTCGCCCCACTCCGCCCCCCTTTCCTTCCATCCGTTGACATTGGATAAATCGTAGACTACTTTAGTCCAGGATTTTCGGTGGTGCCCCCCACCCCCTTCTCCTCTCCGTCGGCCCGGCCGACCTCAAGGTGTTTCCAGTGGCCCAGAGCCTTCCCATCTACATGGATTACGGTGCGACCACGCCCATGGACCGGCGCGTCCTGGACGAAATGCTTCCCTACTTCACCGAGATGTACGGAAACGCCGGTTCCCGCAGTCACGCCTACGGTTGGGCGGCGGAAACGGCCCTGACCACCGCCCGGGAACGGGTGGCCTCTCTCCTGGGAGCCAATCCCACCGAGATCGTGTTCACCTCGGGGGGCACCGAGAGCTGCAACCTGGCGGTCAAGGGCATCGCTGAGATGTACCAGGAGCAGGGGCGCCACATCATCACCTCCTCGGTAGAGCACCGGGCGGTGATGGATCCCTGTCGCCACCTGGAGAGGCAGGGATTTGAGGTGACCTACCTGCCGGTGGACAGCGTGGGGTGCATCGATCTCGACCAGTTGGAGGCGGCGATTCGAGAGGACACCATTCTCATCTCCGTCCTGCTGGCCAACAACGAGATCGGCACCCTGCTTCCTGCTGCGGACATCGGTCGCATCGCCAAGAAGAGGAAGAAGCTCTTCCACCTGGACGCCTGCCTGGGCCTGGACACCGAGGTGGTGGACGTGGAGAAGATGGGCATCGACCTTCTGTCCCTCTCCGGCCACAAGATCTACGGCCCCAAGGGGATCGGGGCCCTGTACGTCCGCCGTCGCAACCCCAGGGTCCGCCTCGCTCCCCTTATTGAGGGCGGCGGACAGGAGCGCGGCATGCGCCACGGCACCGCCAACGTCCCGGGCATCGTCGGATTGGGCAAGGCCGCCCAGCTCTGCCAGGAACTGAGGGCCGAGGAAAAGCCCCGCATCACCGCTCTTCGGGAGAAGATGTGGACGGCCTTCTCCGAAGCCTTGGATTACTGCCACCTCAACGGCCATCCCACCGAAAGACAGGCGGGAAACCTCAACGTCAGCTTTGAGTTCGTGGAGGGGGAGTCCCTCATCATGGGGTGCAGCAACCTGGCCATCAGCTCGGGTTCGGCCTGCACCTCCTCCACCCTGGAGCCCTCCCACGTCATGCGGGCCATCGGGGTGGGCGAGGAGAGGGTTCACACCTCCATCCGCTACTCCTTTGGGAGATTCACCACCGAGGCCGAGGTGGACGCCGCCATTGCCTCCACTCTTCGGACCGTACACAAGCTCAGGGACATGAGCCCCCTCTACGAAATGGTCAAGGAAGGCATCGATCTCAAGTCGGTGCAATGGACCGACCACCACTGACCCCATTGCCCGGGCCCCACCCGCCCGCGCCGGAGATTCCGTCATGGCCTACAGCGAAAAAGTCGTGGATCACTACAACAACCCCCGCAACATGGGGTCCTTCTCCAAAGAGGAAGAGGACGTGGGTACCGGCATCGTCGGCGCCCCCGAGTGCGGGGACGTGATGAAGCTCCAGATCAAGGTCGACGGAGACCGGATCGTGGACGCGAAGTTCAAGACCTTCGGCTGCGGTTCAGCCATCGCCTCCTCCTCTCTGGCCACCGAGTGGATGAAGGGAAAGACCCTGGATGAGGCCAAGGCCATCAAGAACACCGACATCGTGGAGGAGCTGGCCCTTCCCCCGGTGAAGATTCATTGCTCGGTGCTGGCAGAAGACGCCATCAAGGCCGCCATCGCCGATTACCAGACCCGCAAGGCGACCCGCTCCCAGGAGTGAGATCGGTTGACCCGAATCAGGCCACAGCCAGGGAGGGGACGGAGGCGCACATGTTGACCATGACCGAAACGGCGGCACGCCGGATCAAGCACATCATCGACGACAAGGGGCTTCCCCCCGAGGCGGGCCTGCGGGTTTCCGTGCAGGGCGGGGGATGTTCCGGCCTGTCCTACAAGATGTCGGTGGATGACCAGATGGACGCCCATGACCGGGTGTTCGAGAACCACGGCGTTCGCCTCATCGTGGACATGAAAAGCCTCCTGTACACCGCCGGCCTGGAGGTAGACTTCAACGAGGACGACTTCAACGGCGGCTTCGTGTTCCGCAACCCCAACGCTAAGTCCTCCTGCGGCTGCGGAACTAGCTTTTCGGTCTGACCTCTCCTTGGTCACCCTCCTGGCTCACCCTTACCCGCTTCCAGCGCCACCATGCTCACCACCCATCGCCACACCGAAGCGGCCGGCTTCGTCTGCGAGAACTGCGGCAAGGAAACCCCCTTCCCCCTCTTCTGCGCCGGGTGCGGCACCTCCTTCCCCGAGCGCCGGGGCCTGAACCTCTTCGCTCGAATCTCGGTGCCCCGCTCGTTTTTCCTGGAGGCGGACCTTCTGGATCGGCGCGAAGTGGAGCTGTCCCGCCTTCTTCACCCCGACCTCTTCGTGGGAAGGGAGGGCTCCCTTCAGGACCTGTCCCTTTCCCTGCAATCAGCCCTGAACGAGGCTCTGGCGATCCTGCGGGATCCCTTCGCCCGGGCCGAGTACCTGCTGCGCCTGGAAGGTGGGGCGGAGATGTTGCAGAATCGCTCCCTGCCCCCCCTTTTTCTTCAGGAGCAGATGGCGCTCCGAGAGGAGCTTCACGACGGGGTGACCCCAGCCCGGCGGGAGGAGATCCGGAAGGAGGCCCGCCGCCGTTTGCGAGCGGTGGAAGAGGAGATGGGAGCGCGGTTTGCCCGGCGGGAGGGAGGAGATGGGGACCCTCATCTCCCCGAGGAAATCCGAACCTTGCTGAACCAGGTGAAGTACCTGCAAAACATCCTGCGTCTGTGTCGAGAGGCAAAGGACGCCTGAGAGACAAAAGGGAATCATGGCCATAGAACTGGGATCGGGCAGCGAACGCAAGGAAGTGGTGGTGGGTATCGATCTGGGAACCACCCACTCCCTGGCCGCCCACATGCGGTGGGATGGCCCCCGGGTGATCCGGGATCGCCAGGGAAGGCGGTTCGTTCCCTCGGTCATCGCCATCGAAACCGGAGAGGGCGGCTCTCCGCAGATCACCGTCGGCCAGGACGCGGTGGCCAGGGCCCTCCAGAATCCAGCGGGCACCATTCGCTCGGTGAAACGGTTCATGGGAAAGGGCCTGTCGGATCTCAAGGAGGGTCTGTCTCGCCTGCCCTACCTGGTGGAAGCGGGGGAGGACTCCAAGCTTCTCCGGGTGATGGTGGGGGGCGTCGCCTACACTCCCCAGGAGTTGTCCTCCTTCATTCTCAAGGAGGTGAAGAAACGGGTGGAACAGGTCAGCGGCCTGCCGGTGAAGAGGGCGGTCATCACCGTGCCCGCCTATTTCGACGACGCCCAGCGCCAGGCCACCCGGGACGCCGCCCGCATGGCGGGACTGGAGGTGCTGCGGATCATCAACGAGCCCACCGCCGCCGCCATCGCCTATGGCCTGGACCGCAAGCAGAAGGGGGTCATCGTGGTGTATGACCTGGGAGGAGGGACCTTCGACGTATCGGTGCTGCGCCTGTCGGAAGGGGTGTTGAAGGTCATCGCCACCACCGGCAACACCCAACTGGGGGGAGACGATTTTGATTTCCGGATCGTGGATCTCCTCCAAAAGAATCTGACCGCCCCCGACATCGCCTTGTTGAACGCGGATCCAACCGCCCTTCAAGCCCTCAAGATTGCTGCGGAAAGAGCCAAGATAGCCTTGTCATCCGAAGAGCAGACCGAGGTCTCGGTACAGGTGGCGGGGGTGTCTCTGCAGGTCACCCTCACCCGCGCCGACTTCGAGGTCGCCATCGCCCCCCTGGTGGAGGAGACGATTCACCATGTCCGGTTTGCCCTGGAGGACGCTTCCCTGGAGGCGGAAGCTCTGGACGAGATCGTGCTGGTGGGAGGCTCAACCCGGATTCCCCTGGTGCGAAGGCGAGTGGAGGAAGCCTTTTCTCGCCGCCCCCACACCGAGCTGGACCCCGACGAAGTGATCGCCCTCGGCGCTGCGATCCAGGCCGAGCAACTCTCGCGAGGGGGTCAGGAGTCCCTGCTCCTGGACGTGACCCCCTTGTCTTTGGGGATCGAGACCTATGGGGGTGGGGTCAGCAAGCTCATCCACCGCAACACCTCCATCCCCACCCGAGCCAACGAGGGGTACACCACCCAGGTGGACGACCAGACCGCCGTTGACATCCACATCCTCCAGGGGGAGAGGGAGATGGCGCGGGATCTGCGCTCCCTGGGGCGCTTCCGCCTGCGGGGGATTCCCCCCATGGCTGCGGGTCTTCCCAGGGTGTTGGTGGAGTTCGCCATCGACGCCAATGGCATCCTGAAGGTGAAGGCCCGGGAGATGACCTCGGGAGTGGAGGCGGCCATCGAGGTTCAGCCCTCCTACGGCCTCACCGACAGCGAGGTGGAGTCCATGATTCTGTCGGGCATGGAGAACGCCGCCACCGACTTCGAGGCTCACCTGCTGGCCGACCTCAAGGTGGAGGGGGAGACCGTGCTCCATTACGCCAGGAAAGCTCTACGGGAGCACGGGGAACGGGTGGGGGAGGAGACCTGCCGGGCCATCGCGGGGGCCATTGCTTCCGTGGAGGAGGCCTCCTCTGGGACCGACCGGGCGGCCCTCCCGGCCGCCATCGACTCCCTGAACACCGTCACCCACCCCATCGCCGAGGACCTGATGAACGAGGTGCTCAGGGTCACTGTGGCAGGGCGAACCCTGGACGACGTGCTGGAGGGAAAGACCACCCAGACTCCTGCTAAGAATATCACCCTGGGATGAAAACCCCAGCGAATTCAATCGGTTGAATTCCCATGCCTACCCTGCGAATCCTCAACTCCGGTCAGGTTCTCACCGTCCCCGAAGGAAAGAGCATCCTTCACGCCCTCTTGGAGAATGGCCTGGAGTTGGAGCACGCCTGCGGAGGCGTTTGCGCCTGCTCCACCTGTCAGGTCTATGTGGAAGAAGGACTTGCCCGATTGAGTGAGAAGGACTACGACGAGGACGACCGCTTGGACATGGCGGAGGGGGTCTCCTTGAAGAGCCGCCTGGGCTGCCAGGCGCGAATTCACGGCGACGTGACCATCCGCATCCCCGACAAGCCCTATTGAGAAGCGAGGAATTCCCCATGGCCAACCTCTCCTGGCGAGACGCTCCCGACCTGGGAATCGCTCTGTATGAAGCTCACCCCGAGATTCACCCCTTGCAGGTGCGCTTCACCGATCTGCATCGGTGGGTGATCGAATTGCCGGGCTTCGGAGACGACCCCAAGGGCTCCAACGAGAAGCTCTTGGAGGGCATCCAGATGGCGTGGTACGACGAATGGAAGATGGATAACGACGGATAGAGCGAATCCATCACCTGTTTTTACTTGTAAATCCCCGATCCCCCCTTCTGTGAGAGGGCCCCCCATGGCAGACGGCTCAGCAAAGAAGCTCTGCATCCTGTGTCACGGGTCGAGCTTCGACAAGCTCCACACCATCATCGGCCTGACCGCCACCGCCGCCGCCCTGGGGATGGAAGCCCATCTGTTCCTGACCTACGGCGCCCTGTGGCGGGTAGCCAAGGGCTCCTTGGATGAGGCCCTCCCCCGCCATGACGACGACGAGGTGAACGTGCTCTACCAGCGAGCCGTGGACTCCGGTGCCCTTCCCTCATTGGAAGACCTCCTGGAAAATGCCAAGGAAATCGGGGTTGTGCGGCTGTATGCCTGCACCACTTCCATCAAGGTCCTTCGCCTCACCCCCGAGGAGCTGGCCCGAGTGGATGCCCCCATGGGTCACGCGACCTTCCTGGAGATGGCCAGCCACCCGGACGCCCGGCTGGTGGTGGTGTAGTCAGCCTCCCCCGAGGGATACTGCTCGCCCGGTCCTGCCTCGTCCCTGCCTCGGGAGTTTCCCCTGCCCTCCCTCCTCCATCGCCTCTGCCGGTGGGCCTGCACCGAGACCTCCCTGAACCGCCGGGGCTGGGGCCTCCTCTTGGCCCTTCATCTCGCCACATCTTCCCTCCTTCTGGCGACCTGGCACGCCCATCCCCTGGAGGCGGAGGAGCGCTTCGTCGGGACGGCCGCCACCCAGGTGCTTCGAGGAGAATTGGATCAACCGGCAGCCCTCAGCCAGGAGCCCTACACCTTGGGCTCGGCGGTGGAAGTGGGAATGCTCGCCGCAGTGATGCCGGTGCTGGGGGACAGGGTCTGGGTGCAGCGCCTCCTGGCGGTGGGGACGGATCTGGGGGTGAAGGTCATCACCGTGGCCTCCCTGGCCCGGCTGGCGTCGCCTCCCCTGGCCTTCCTGACCGGTCTCGCCTGGGAAATCGCTCCCGAACCGGTGCTTCGCTATCGCGGCTTTTTTGGGATCCCCCACGCTCGGGCCTGGGGGTTCCTGGCTCCCCTCCTTCTCCTCCTGCATCGTCTCCGCAGCCGGGAGCCCGGGACCCGGGGGCGCCTCGTTCTGGCCGGCGGGGCTGGCGTGGTGGCGGGCCTCGGCGTCTCTGCCTATCTCCTGTTCGCTGTGGTGGTGATGGCCTTGCTGCTGGGAGGGGTGCTGGGGGTGTGGGGACCCCTCTCCCGACGGGAAAAGCTCGCTCTGGCTGCCGGTTTCCTGTTGGGGGTGGTGCCGGTCCTGGGGGTCTTGGGAATGGCGGAGCGGGGCCCGGGCTCCAACGATCCGGCCCGGCTTCTCTCCCTCCTCCGCCAGCATGTGTGGACCCCCTTTCGAGCGGTGATCTTCCTGTCTTTTCCGGTGGCCTCTCTTCCCCTCCTCTGGGACAACGGATGGGGAAGTACCGCGAGCCGGGCCCTCCTTGCCCAACCTCCCGCCTGGGGGGTCCTGGGCCTGGCTGTGGCGGCGGGACGGGAAGCCTGGAGGACGCCTCGCTCCCAGAGGCGAGCCCTCCCCCTGGAGCGGGCCCTCCCCGTCCTGCTCCTGACCTCCTTTGCCCTTCTGGGACTGGGAGCGGGGGCTCCTCCTTTCACCCTTCTTCCGGCGGCCTCCGTCAAGTATCAGCTTGTTCTATACCCCGCTTGCGCCCTGCTTGCCGCCAGCGCCACCCTCTCTTTCTCCAAGGGGTGGCGGCCCCTGGTGTTTCCCTCCCTCCTGCTCTGGGGCGGAGCGGGCCTGGGAGTGACCGCCGCCCAGGGGTGGACCGATGGAGACCTGATGGCGCCTGCGGCTTCTCCGGTGTGGAGGGCTCGCCAGGACGCCCGTCTGAGAGTTCCCCCACAGCGGGTGGGGACCCTCCTGGAGGAATGGCCGACGGGGGAGGCTTGGATCTACGCCTTCGGGGCGGGAGCGGTCGCCCAGATGTCCCCTCAAGGCTGCGTTCCCCCTCCCTGGCCGGTAGATCCCGGCGGGATGGCCGCCTACGGAGCCGGTTGTTGCTTCGGCGCCAGCCTGGGGGCCAGTGGCATGGGCTTTCGCCCCCTTCCAGAGGATCTTCCCCCCCCGTCCGCCTCCCTTCTTTCCGCCCTTGAAATCCCGGAATCCCTGAGAAGTTCGGTGTGCCGCGTCGGCGGAGTGGAGTTTCTTCGCTTCGTGCAGCCCGATGGAGCGCCTTCCCTGCTGCCCAGGTGGGAGGCGAAGGAGCCCGGGTGGAACGCCGCCTTTGCCCTCCAACCCTCAGCGGATATCTTCTCCCGGGAGGGGTCGGCCGCAGAAATCAGGGCTCGGGGACTGCCTCTGCCAGGGGAAGGGGACGAAAACTCAGCGACTCCCCCCTCACCGAAACCCTGAGCCGCCCCCAAAGAAGAGCGTCTCCATCGACATTTCGGGGCAGGATCGCCAAAGGAGGGTGGGGCCTTCCGTGCCAGGGACACAGAAGGGTCCCCCTCTTCGTCACTCCCTGTTCGTCCAGGCATGCTCCCGCGTGGCGGCAGGTGCGGGGATACAGACGGACCCATTCCCGGTCGATCCACGCCCTCACTCCCCAGGCGCCGTCCTCGCCCCACAGAATGGTTTTTTCCTCGAACCCCTTCAAGGACAGGGAGCCTTCTTCTGGAGTCCGAAGGGGAGGAGGAATCACTCCGTCGATGGTCCGGGAAATCGAACGCTGGTAGGAGGCGCCGCCGTCCTCCAGGAAGCGATGCCCGGAGCGACGAAGGGTGGCCCGCCTCTTTCGCACGGGGGCGTCCTCTTCCGCCAGGCGGCGATGGCGACGGACCAGGGAGGCCAGAATCAGGGGAAGGGCCAGGTGAAACCCCGGCGGAGCTCCCGCCCAGATCCGGGTTTCGGCGCGATGCCTCTCCGCCACAAGGTCGAGAAGGCGGGTCTCCACCACCACCACCAGGGGGCCTTGTGAGGAGAAACGAAGGTGCACCCCGTCCTCCCCTACGCCGTGTACTGCGGTGGCCGGCCAGGAAATTCCCCCGAGTCGAGTCAGGAAGACCCCCCCTGTTTCTCCCGAGGTCATCGTCCCTGGGATGACGGCAAATGCGGGATGAAGCCACTCCGGGTGAAGGAGATCCCTCATGTTCCAGTCGGCATCGGCGGCGGTTCCCTCCCCCTCCTCCACAAGCAGGCAGGAGGTGAAGCGGAGTCCCCTGTCTCTTAGGGACCGGACCATCCCCCGGGCATCAACCACCATCTCGGCCCCCTCCCCATCCGGCGGCAAGCCACGCTCCGCAACCCACCAGGAAGGAGACGCGGATCCGGCGTCGCCACCGCCTTGCCCCCTCTTCATCGACTCCCCCCGGCCACGCGGACACCAGCCCCGCCAGCCCCATGGCGCCTCCTTCCAGACCAGGCAACCGCCCCATCGCCACTGCGGCTCCGGCCACACCCGCGGTTCCCAGACTCAACAGCACGGCAACCCACCGTGTGGGGGTCGGGCCCATCCACCGTGCCGTTGTGAGGCTCTGTCCCCGTTGATCCTCGAAGGTGTCCTGGATTTCATGAACCAGTTGGGAAGAAAGGGCCGGAAGGGAGAGAAGGAGGATGGGAAGGGCGATATCGACAAGACGCGGGGGGGCCCCTCCTCCCCAGCCCAACACCAGGAGGGGGAGAAACAGACCCAGATTGGCCACCGTTCCCACCACGGGATGGCGCTTGAGGCCCCAGCGGGGAAGGGAATAAACAAACCCAAGGAGCACCAGTCCTACCCCCACCCGCCAAGAGGTCCCTAGAAGCAGCGGGGCCAACACCAGGGAGATTCCCTGAAGGGCCACCGCGAGGCGAAGGGCCTCTTCCCTTCCCATCCTCCCCCCCGCAGCCGGGTTCTTGCCCGGCCGATCGCTCCCGGCATCGCAGGCCCCGTTCCAGGCGTAGAGCCCCGCCAGGTAGAGAAACGACCAGGCCAGGGGGGTTCCCAGCGCCCAACGCACTCCTTCCCGTCCTTCACCCAAGACCCCTCCCAGGAGAAGAAGCCCCAGGTAGGGCCACCAATCGGGGATCCGCACCAGGGCCAGGGTCGCCTGTCCGCCGAATCGTCTCCCCCCCTCAGCCACGGAGGCCCGCATCCCAAAGCCTCTCCCACAGGGCGATGGGGTTGCCGGAGAAGAGGTGGTTCATCTCCTGAAGGGGAGTGATGGAGCAGCCGGGACAACGAAACGGCTGTTGGGCTTGGGCCTGGAAGGCGGCCAGGAATCCCTTCTCTCGACCTTGGGGATAGGGGGGACCGGGGGGCTGGTAGACGAAGTAGCACGGGAAGACCCGGCCAGATGGATCCACGGATATGAAGTATCGCCCTGCCGCCCGACAGGCGGAGGGCTCCACCCGAGGCCATCGCAGCAGGGCTTTGAGGGCGGGGGTGGAGTTGAGCACCGGTCGGCCCTGTCGGCGGGCCTGCAGGAGAAAGAGGGTGGTGGCGCGAAAGGCCTCTTCTTCGGGGACCAGGGAGGGAACCGCATCCGAGGCCACCGAGCAGGAGGAGGCCGGCTGAAACCCCGCACGAAACCCGTGCCGTTCGGCGAGCGCGAGGATACCGGGCACCTCCCCCAGGTTGCTTCGGGTGAGAACGGTCTGGGTATAGACCGACAGCCCCGCCGCCACCGCCCGATGGATCCCCCGCAGCACCTTTTCGAAATTGCCCCGGGCCCCCCGGGGGGTGTCGTGGGCCTCCGGGGTCGCCCCATCCAGGGAGGTGGTGAGGATGTGAAGCCCCCGCAGATCGTGGAGGCGGGCCGGGAGGAGAGACGCGTTGGTGTTGAGGGTGGTGACCGCCCCCAGACTCCGAGCATGGCGGATGAGCTCCCCGCAGTCAGAGCGAAGAAGGGGCTCTCCCCCAGAAAACCCGAACCGCAGGGTCCCCGCAGCCGCAAACTCGGTCAGAGCCCCCTTCCACTCCTGGGTGGACATCTCCTCCCCGGCATGGTCGGGAAAGCTGCAATAAGCACAATGAAGGTTGCAGCGATGAGTGAGGATGCAGCCCACCGACAACGGAGCGGGCCGCCCCCTCACCCACTCCCATCCTCCCCGGAGGCGGTGCAGGGAGCCGGCGACGCGACCGATGAGATTCGTCCCTCCCCCTCCCTGCGACTCCTCACCGATCACTCATCCTCCATCCCCTCCCGGTCCGAGTCTATGAGATCGGGTAGACGGGAGCAACCGCGCACCGAAGCGGGACCCCCGGCCTTGCCCTATAGTTCCTCCTCCCCCACGCCGGAGACTCCCCGTGGCCCCAGCTCCTTCGCCTCGCCTTCATGCCCTTCTCACCGGAGCCTCCTCCCCCCTGGGTCAGGCCATTGCCCGGGCCCTGGTGCCCCACGTCAGCGTCCTTCACCTTCACGTCCATAAGAGCGTCGAAGCCACCACCTCTCTCGCCGGAGAACTGGAGGCGGCGGGAGTCTCCACCCTCGTCCACACGGCTGATTTTACCGAAGAGCACTTCGCAACCCGCCTGGTAGAGGGGCTCGGTGACGCTCCGTTGGATCTCCTCATCCACAACGCCGGTCTCTACCATCGCGGCCCCCTGGTGGAGCTCACTTCGGCCCTGGTGGATCGCCTTCATGCCGTCAACGTTCGCGCTCCCCTCCTCCTGACCGCCGCCTGCCTGCCCGCCCTGCGAGCGGCCTCAGGCCAGGTCATCCTCCTGTCCGACGTGGGAGGCGTGATTCCTTGGAGGCATCACGCCGCCTATGGCTCCACCAAGGCCGCCATCACCTGGCTGGTGCGCTCCCTGGCCCTGGAGCTTGCCCCCCAGGTCCGGGTCAACGGGGTGGCTCCCGGACTCATCACCGCCCCCCTTCACCTGGACCCCCAACAGGCGGCCCTTCTGGAGAAGAGGGTGCCCCTGGGGCGACGCGGACTTCCCGAGGAGGTGGCCGAGGCGGTGCGTTGGTTCGCCGCAGGGGCTCCCTACGTCACCGGCCAGGTCCTCTCGGTAGATGGGGGGCGTTCCCAAGGCAGAGGAGACGGTTGAAGAGGTCGCTGCCTTGACTTCAGCGAGTAAAAACCTATCGTAGGGTCAGTTTTGGGAGGCTCGTTTCTCCTGGAGGTTCGTTCGATGGAATCCACTGACACCGCCACGTCCCCCGAGGCCACCACCGCCGCCTTCGAGGCTACCGTGGATCGCCCCATTCTTCTCACCACCAAGGCCATCGAAGTGGTCAAGCAGACCATGGAGCAGGAGAGCCTGGGAGGCTACGGTCTTCGGGTCGCCGTGGTGGGAGGCGGTTGCTCGGGCTATAGCTATGCTCTTGATTTTGCGGAGGAATCGGACCCTGAGGACATGTCCTTGGACTTTGACGGGCTGACGGTCTATCTGGATCCCAACTCTGCCCGCATCCTCCAAGGCACCACCATCGACTATATGGTTACCCTGACCAAGAGCGGATTCGTGTTCCAGAATCCCAAAGCCACCCGCACCTGCGGCTGCGGCTCGTCCTTCTCCGCCTGATCACCCCCGTCCGCCGCCCGTCCTCTCTCCCCGCCCCGTCCTCTCGTCCCCCCGCCGCGGGGAAACGCCGTCCATGGATCCCGGCCGGCGGCTGCCCCTCTTCGGCGGGATGTCCCCTCAGCTCAGGTCCGCCGCCAACTCCCGCCGCGTCTCCGGGGAGAGAAGGGTTCGGTGGGGGTAGGCGGGGTGGTCGATCACCAGGGTGACGTCTCCAGGCGCGCTTTTGAACGCCGCCACCTGGTCCGGGGACAGGGAGATCCGCACATACTGAACAGCAGAGAGGCGCGTCTCGGTCTGCCGTCCCGGTTCATATTCCACCGGCACCCTCTCTCCGGAAGGAAGCTCCAGAAAGGTGGCCTGATCGATGCCGAGGAGTCGCCGAAGCTGCTCCCGAACGATGGAAAGGTCGGTGAACTCGATGAACATCGTGGCGGAAAGAGAGCCGGGAGGAGGAATCAGTTCGTTGTAGACGTCGATCTCCTCCTGAATGGCTTCGTCTTTCACGATCCTCTCGGTCCGGGTCATCTCCTGGATCTGAAATCGCACTGTCAGCCGATTTTCAAAGGAGAAGGTGATGCGCTCCCCCACGGCCACCTGCCTCGTCTTTTTGAGGGCGATGATCTCCCGACGGAACTCCTCACGAATCCTCTCGTACTGAGCGATGTCCAGGATGTCCCCGATTTCGATGGGCTTCACGGTTCCCTCTTCCCTTCCCCAACGGGTACTGGGGGATTCTTTGCCCCGTCCTGATAGGCGTCCCACACCATCTCGATGGGATGGCAAGAGGTCCTGCCGGTGCCCTGCTCGATCTGCACGGAAGCCAGGGCACAATCGCTGCACACGGGCTGCCCCTCAGGAGTGGCGCGGACCTCGGCAAACAGTTTCTTCCCCGCCTCCAGGCTCTTCTCGAAAAACTCCTTCTTCATCGCCCAGGTTCCGTCATGCCCGGAGCAGTGGGTAACCAGCTTGACCCGAGTCTTGGGGAGAAGTTGAAGAAGATCCCGGCTCTTGTAGCCAATGTTCTGCATCTGGAGATGACAGGGCTGATGATAGGTGACCTCTCGCTTCTCCTTGGGGACCCCAAAGTCGGTCTTCAATCCCCCCACCGCCTTGCGGTTCATGAGGTATTCCGCCACATCCTGAGTGGCTTTGGCCACCTCGGCGGCCTCTTCGGTGTGAAGGAGGCGGGGATATTCCTGCTTCATCATCAGCGAGCAGGTGGGGTTCAAGACCACCACCTTGTGCCCGGCCCTCACCAGTGGAAGCAACGACGCCACGTTCTCCCGGGCCAGAGCCTGGGCCGATTCCACATCCCCCTGATCGATGAAGGGCATCCCACAGCAACGCTGATGAGGAACCGCAACCTGAACGTCGTTGTGTTCCAGCACCTGCACGGCGGCAGTCCCGATCTGGGGGGCGTTGTAGTTCACCGAGCAGGTGGTGAACAGAGCCACCTTGGGGGTCTCCTGGCCCACCGCCGTCCCCTGGGGAAGGGGCAGACGCCGGGTCACATGCTTCCGCCACCACCGGTCAAAGGTCTGGGTATGGAAGCGGGGGAGGAGTTTGTTGCGGTGGATTCCCACCAGGTGATGCATGAGCTCCCGCTGGGGCTTGAAGGTGAGGGACCAGTTGGCCAGAGGCGCCGTCAGGCTCCCCAGGGTGCCCATCATCTCGGAGCGGGCCAGAAGGCGATCCCGGAAGGGGACCCCCTCTTTCTTCACCCGTTGGGCCCGGGCCCTCAGTACCAGTTGGGGAAAGTCGAGAAGAAAGTCATGGGGGGGCACGTAGGGACACTTGAGGTAGCAGATCTTGCAGTTGTAGCAGAGGTCGATGACCTCCCTCTTCTCGGGAGCGGTCATTCCCGCCACTTCATCCTCATGGGAATCCACGAAGTCGAATAGAGCAGGAAAAGAGGGGCAGAGGTTGAAGCAGAGACGGCAGGAATGACAGATGTCGAAGATCCGGTTGATCTCCAGCCCCAGATTCTCTTCATCCCAGTAGAGGGGCTCGTGGGGATGGTAGCTGGTGACAACGGGAGCCATGCAATCCTCCGGGGCCCCTCCCTGCGAAGCGACTCTCGGGGGGCAACGACCGCTGCGCCGCCCCCCGAGAGGAACGTGTCAAACTAGTCGAGGCTGAGGGTGCTCAGGCCCTTGGAGAACCGACCGGCATGAGACTTCTCCGCCCGGGCCAGGGTCTCAAACCACTGGGCGATCTCATCAAAGCCCTCGTTGCGGGCAGTGCGGGCGAACCCGGGATACATCTCGGTGAACTCATAGGTCTCACCGGCCACGGCGGCTTTGAGGTTGGCATCGGTCGAACCGATGGGCTCCCCCGTCGCCGGGTCCCCCACTTCCTTGAGAAAGTCCAGGTGGCCATGGGCGTGGCCGGTTTCCGCCTCGGCGGTGTCCCGGAACAATCCCCCCACATCGGGATAGCCCTCGATGTCGGCGATCTTCGCGAAGTAGAGGTAGCGGCGGTTGGCCTGGCTCTCGCCCGCGAAGGCGTGCTTGAGGTTTTCGTGGGTGCTGGTGCCTCGAAGAGACTTGGCTGCAGACATGGGAACTCCTTGCAAAGGGACGAAGACTGCTGGAGACGGGCCCCGCAGGGTGGAAAGGTTCAGGAAGAAGGGAGGGCTCGAGCGGCAGCAAACCGGGCGTTCACCACGCCCCAGTTCACGTTATCCAGAAACGCCTTGAGGTAGTCTGGCTTGGCGGTCCCGTAATCGATCATGAAGGCGTGCTCCCAGCAGTCCAGGGCCAGAAGGACCTCCTGCCCGGTGGGAAGGCCCACATGGTGCTCATACATGACATAGTTGTGGATGCGCCCGTCAATGCGGGACAGGGTGGTCAACACCCAGCCAGGAGTGGATCCCGCCGACCCCTTCAGGTCCGCCACATAGCGATCCCAGGAGCCAAAGGAGGCCACCACAGCCGCCTGGAAGGCCTGGGAAGGCGGTTCCCCCTGGGCGGAGAGATTCTCGAAATACGCCTGGTGGAGGTAGGTCCCGTTCAGGGCCACCGCCTCGCGCCGTCGCAACTCTGAAAACTCTCCGTAGGAGTAGTTGGCCGTGCCGGGGTCGGCAGATTGCAACCGCTCCTCGATCTCGTTGAGCTTCTTGACGTATCCCTGATAGAGCCCGAAATGGGCGGTGAGTTGTTTGTCAGAGATTCCCCGAAGGGTCCCCAACAACCCGCTGAAGTCCTTTGCCACGTGCGGCATCATCGTTCTCCGTCGATGTTCGTTGAGCAGGCCGGGGCAGGGAACCTCCGCGCGAGAGCACAGGAGACTCCCCACAAGGGCAGATGCGGCAAGACCATACGGAGCGATTTAGACACTGTCAAGGCCGTGGCCCCGGATGGGGACGGGGGGTTCGTCCACCGGGCAGAACGACGAAAACGGGCCCAATCCCATTGAAAAGGACCCGTTTCACACCGAGGACCTCGCCACAGGGGGCGTCAGGAGTCCAGCCCCGCCTTTTTGAGAACAGCGGCGAGCCCGTTTTTTTGAATAGTACGAAGGGCTCGCGTGCTCACACGCAGGGAAACCCACCGCCCCCCCTCTTCGTCCCAGACGCGCTTGTGCTGAATGTTGGGCATCTGGCGATGCTTGGTCTTGATGTTGGAATGGGAAACCCGGTTACCCACCAGGGGGCGCTTACCGGTGATCTTACACTTGGCCATATTCGCTCCAGGGCCGCCTCCCGGCGGGCACAGAAGAACTTCGATTACTTGAGCTTGGCCTCTTTGAAGAGGACGTGCTTTCGGACCACCGGATCATACTTCTTGAACTGCAGCTTCTCGGTGGTGGTCCTCTTGTTCTTGGTGGTGGTGTAGAAGTACCCCGTCCCAGCAGAGGAAACGAGCTTGATCTTGTCGCGCATGACTGACCTCAACGCCGCACAGGCACAAAGAGCGCCGCATGATATAGACGTCCACGCCGGAGGTCAACAGGAGGAATCGTCCCCCAGGG
>CAYRTW010000113.1:0-17023 GCA_964426935.1 uncultured Rickettsiales bacterium | reverse complement strand
TGTGCACCTCCTCCCAGGCCAGGGCAACGGCGGGAACGGTCGTGTTCAACTCCGCCGCCACCTCCCTCAGGGCGTCGACGATGGCCCAGTTGCGGGGGGTGTCAAAGCCGGCCAAGGTCTGGGACCACTTTTCCATCCGGGTTCCCGCCGGAGGAGGCTCCCCCATGCGGAACTTTCCGGTCAGCAACCCTCCTCCCAGGGGGGACCAGGCCAGGATCCCCACCCCGTGGCGTTTGCAGGCGGGAACGTGCTCTCGTTCGATCTCACGGGTGGCCAGGGAATACTGCATCTGCATGGAGATGAAGCGCTCCGAATTCAACTGACGGGACAGCATCAAGGATTCCACCATTCGATAGGCGGTGTAGTTGGAACCTCCCAGGTAGAGAACCTTGCCCTGGCGTACCAGATCGTCGAGGGCCCTCAATGTCTCCTCCTCGGGGGTGGCGAGATCCTGCATGTGAATCTGATACAGGTCGATGTGATCGGTCTGGAGGCGCTTCAGGCTCCCCTCCACCGCTTCCAGGATGCGTCTTCGCGAAGCTCCAGTGCCGTTGGGACCAGGGCGCATGCGGAACCGACACTTGGTGGCCAGCACCACGTCTTCGCGCTTGCGACCGGAGAGCCAGCGCCCCACCACCTTCTCAATGAGGCCGTCGTTGCCGTACACATCGGCGGTGTCTACAAAATTGACCCCCGCTTCAAAGCTCCGGTCGAGAATGTTGTGAGACTCCTCCTCGGTACACCCCACCTTGTGCATGAAGGAATTCTGATCCACTTCACCGAAAGTCATCGTGCCCACACACAACGCACTGACCTCCAGACCGCTCGCACCCAACCGCCGATATTCCATAATGAGTTCTCCAGGACGAGCCCCCTGGACCCGTCGCCGGTGAAAGGTAAGCGTCTTCCCAGCCCCTGGGAACCCCCTTCCCCTTTCTTCCTTCTCCTTATTGAACGGGCCGCTTCCGAGCAGGGGCCTTGACCATTTCCTCCGCCAGCCTCTTTCCATCCCGGGGGCTCCCGTCACTGCGAGCCGGAAATTCCAGGATGGAAATATTCAATGATTCCAACCATTTTTCCTTTCCTCCTGCGGGAGCTGCTCCCGGCATCCGCAGGGCAGGCAGCCACCCCGGCTGAGACAGGGAGGGATCGAAGGAAGAATCCACCCAGAGGGCCTTCACCCTTGGCTCCTGGAGGGCCCAAGCCTGGGCGACTCCAGCGAACCCTCCCCAGGCCACCACGGTCACTTCCCCCTCTTCGCCGGGGCGGTGCAGGGCCTCCACCCACGACGAAAGCTGGGAGATCCACAACGCCGGGAGGGAGGTTCCCACCAGGGTCAGCCTCAGGGCAAGATAGGGCTGGGTGCGAGGATCGGTGGGAACCGAGCCCACCAGGAGGGGCTCCAACACCGAGAATCCCTTTCGTGTCAACTCTTTCACCAGGGATGGCCAAGGAGAGGATCGGGCATCCTGCCTCCATTCCCCCTGATCGTCCGGCCGCCCTGGAGGGGGAGCGAGCAGGATCACCAGAGGTGAGGGAGAGGGGGAGGGAGAGGGACTGAACCGAGCCCGCACCGGCATTCGGGAGGGTTCTTCAGCGACCAGAAGCTGCGTCTCCGAGGCTCCCCATTCAGGGAGGGGGGCGAGGCAGTGTAGACTGGAAAAGAAACGGCCTCCCCGCACTTTCCCAGCAAAACTCCCCTGCAATATCCGTGGGATGGCTTCACGAAGCGGGTGATTTCTGTGGACCGCGGTCTCCACCTCCTCCTTCAGAATTCCGGCAACCACCTCGTCCACTTCGCCGTCACCCACTCCCAGGGAAGGAGCCCCGTGTACGAATTTCGCCTCCTCTTCGCCGGCCTCCAGGCAATCCCAGGGAGCCCCAACTCCGTCCTCCCCTGCTGTACACAGTCCGTCTCCGTCCCGAGCATCGACCCATAGAGAATCCGTCAAAAACGACACCAAGGCCGAGGGTCCGGCGGGAAAATCATAGTCCTGCACCAGCACCGGCAACCGGGAGTCCACACTGTCCACCAGATCCCTCCACTCCCCCAGGGAGGCCAGTGAGGGCAAGTAGTTGTCGGCTGAGCCGGTGGAGACCAGGAGGTTGTCCCGGGTCTTGACGGCTGCCGGATCCCAATCGGTCACTACCGCCTGGAACCGGGAATCAAAGGCAGCGGCAAAAATGGAGAGGATGGCACCAGCAGAATGACCGTAGATGCCGGCCCGATGAGGAGAGGCCCCGGGAAGGGTCCGGCCCAGGTCCAGCACGGTCATCACCTGGAGGAGGCGCAGCCCCATCAGGCTCCTTCCCGCTTGAAGCAAATCCTCCTGGGGACCCAATTCGGAGAAGAGGTCGTCCTTCAGAGAGGGAAAATCGGGCAGCAGGACGATGGCGCCGCCCCGGGCAAGCTCCAGTGCCCCGTATTCATCCCGAAGGGAAGCGGAGACCGTGCCATGACCGTGGAGGGCAACGATCACCGGGGCCTCCTCCTGAGGAAATGGATCGGGCCAGAGGATGCGGACGTTGAGGGCCCCCGACAGGGGATCGTGGAGGGTCCAGACGGCTTCCCAGGCATCTCCGCGAAACTCGGGAGCCGCGCCTGTCACCGGGATCGGGGAGAGCCCCCTTTCCTCCGGCCACCTCCCCAGCCCCATCACCAAGGAAACCCTCTCTCTCAGAATCTCCGAGTCCTTCACTGCCTCTCGGGCCTGCCCCGCCTGCTGCTCGAAAAGAAGGGCAAGGCGATCCGAGTAGGGTTCGGAGGGGCCAGGAACGCAGTCGGACGGACAGCGATCTTCGTCGCCGGCAGGTCGGTCGCAGAAGTCGTCACCGCAGGTGGAATCACAGGGGGTGATGTCCCTGAGAGGAGGGGATGAGGCAGACGAACGATTCTCCGTCACTCCCCACACCGAAAAGCCGACGATGCAGGCCAGAGACAAAAAGGTAAAACGCGTCTTCAACGGGGCATCCACATGGGAGGAAAGTATAGCCTGGGGGGAGCCCCCTCGGAGGACCTGGAAGGTACACCGGGGGACACGGCGGGCGTCAGTAACGCCGTTGACCTCTCTCCTGTCGACGGGGAGAATGGCCCGGCTTGACTTCCCCTTCCCCCCATCATCGTCTCCTCCTCGCTGTCCTCCTCCTCGTGGTCGTATGGAGATCTCCGGGCTGCGCTCGCCTCCCCGCCGGCACCGAAGCCGATGCCGCTGCAGCCGCGTTTCAGGCCAGCCAGCCCCTCTACCTTCGCCCCTTTCCCTACACTCCTGTGCCCAAGGGAATCACCGATCTGCGCCCGGAGACCTGCGGCGCCTGCCATCAGGAGATCTACCAGGAGTGGAAGGTGTCCACCCATGCCCACGCCTGGGAGGATGCCCAGTTCCAGGCGGAGTTGGCAAAGCAGCACAAGAAGGGATGGATGGGAACTCGTGGGGACGCTCGATGGATGTGCGTCAACTGTCATATTCCCTTGGAAAATCAGCATGAAACCCAAGTCATTGGCCTCAAGGATGGACGCGTGGAGAAGCCGATCTCGGTCCCCAACCAGAGATTCATGCCCGATCTGGTGGACAGCGCCATCGGCTGCGCTACCTGCCATGTGAAGAACGGCATCATCTACGGGCCCTATGGAGACACCAAGGCCCCTCACCCCGTTGCCAAAGACGAGGGACTGCTCACCCCGTCTGTCTGTCTGCGCTGTCACCAGGCGGAGGCGGATTTTCCAGCCCTGAACCTGACCTGTGTGTTCCGCACCGGGACCGAATTCGAGGAGGGGCCCTACCCGGAGCAAGGGTACCGCTGCCAGACCTGCCACATGCCCGAAGTGGAGCGCCCTTTGGTAGCGGGCATGCCCTCCCGAACGACCCGACGCCACTGGTTCGGGGGCTCCCTCATCCCCAAAAAACCGGAATACGAAGCGGAATTGGCACCTTTGCGGGAGGTATACCCGGACGGGTTGACGGTGGAATGGGTGCCATCCCCGGCGACCGGGGTGAGCCCCGAGCAAACAATATCCATGGAATTCATAGGGAAAAATGCCTTCGCTGGACATCGTCTCCCTACCGGAGATCCGGAACGGTTCATCACCGTGACCCTGACCGCCCGAGATGGGGCCGGAAAGCTCCTGGCCACCCGGGAGGAGAGAATCGGGTCGGTGTATCAGTGGTACCCGGAGGTGAAACTCCTTTCGGACAACCGACTGGCACCCCTGGAGGAGAGGAGATGGAAGCTGGAATTCCCGGCGCCTTCGGTCGGTCCCATCACCCTTCATGCCGTGGCGGAGAAGCACAGGTTGACCAGGGAGACCATGGAGTACCATCAACTGGACGGCAAATATGTGGCCAGCCGACGCTTCCTGGACAAGCAGTGGATGGTGGACATGGAGCAGCCCAATAAGCCTTGAACCCGAGAAGTCCCCCGCGCCCCCTTCAGGCGAACCCCTCCCCTCTGCTATTCTGACTGCGGAAGCGCTTCCGTTCTGGTGAGCGGCCCGGTCTTCAAAACCGGTGGGGCAGGTCGCGAGGCCGAGCCTGGTGAGTTCAATTCTCATGCGCTTCCGCCAAGGGCCCCGCCTCGCTCCCAATCGCAGGAGAATTGAACGCGAAGACGCCGCCACCGGGGGTGGAAAAGCATCCCGGACGGATGCGACAGGCGTCTGAGCCAGCCCGGGAGAGAGGGGCGGGACGACCCGAACCCACGGGGCAATTCTCATGCGCTTCCGCCAAGGGCCCCGCCTCGCTCCCAATCGCAGGAGGATTGAACGCGAAGACGCCGCCACCGGGGGTGGAAAAGCATCCCGGACGGATGCGACAGGCGTCTGAGCCAGCCCGGGAGAGAGGGGCGGGACGACCCGAACCCACGGGGCAATTCTCATGCGCTTCCGCCAAAGGTCCTTCCTACCTCGCCCTCCCGGTAAAACGCCCGCGAACGATCAGCGCATCGGCCCCAGACCACTCATGTCTCTCGCCGGCGGCGAGACTCCCGGTCTCCAGCAACACTCCCGAGACGGGCTCCCAGACCTCGAATTCCAGGTCGTCTCGAGCGTCGGTCACCAGCCTCCCCAGGATGCCGATGGGGAAGAAGAAGAACTCGTCTTCCTTGAGTGCCCCATACGCGCGCACTGCTCCACTCGCGGGCGCATCAATGTCCACCCACAGCGAGTCCGCGTGCAGACCTCCTCCCCCATCCTCGGCATGCACCACGAAGGGTCCTTCCGGGCTCAGATGGTCCACCCGATCCCAGGAGGGCAAATCGTCGGGAACCAGGTCAGACAGGTGAGTGAAGGCGTCGGCCCCCTCCATGTTGGCGATGTCGTCAAAGCCCCGGACCCCGGCCTCCGAATGAAATACATACGCGGGAAGTCCAGCCACCCAGGTGGTGATCGCGGCCGCCACCAGCCTCTGGGGATCCTCCTCCGACGCCACCGACGACCCCGGCCCGATGGGCTCGTTGTTGCTGGCCACCGGGACTCCATCGCACCACTGCCATGTCCAGGGCTGCCACACCGGCCTCCAACTCCCCTCTTCTTGGGAGGTGTCCCGATCAAAGTGGACGGTGGCCAGATCGGCGACTCCATCTCCGTACACCGCCAGAGCGTCGTCGCAGGTCACCCCCGCAGGAGCGGAGGCTGCCACCAGGATCGGGGTGCGATCCCTCAGGTAGACGGTCAGGTCCCGCAACTCTTGAAGCCCGTCGTCCCCATCAAATCCGTTTTGCCAGTATTCGTTGGCGATCTCAAAATGGATGATTTCCTGTTCCCGTCCCGCTGACATCGCCAGAAAAGCGTCCGCCAGGGCGTACTTGTCATCCAGATCCGGTACGGTCAACTGCCCATCCCCAATCAGGGTCCATTCCACCCGCAGGCCGTACTTCTGGTAGGCCAGATCGGTAAGGCCGGCGATGACTTCAGGGTAGTCGGGCCAATGGGGATCGATCTCACGACCATCCCAATAATCGGGCGCGCTGACATCGCCGACGACCCCCAAGGCACGGAAGTAGTCGAAACCGTGGGATGCCAGAAACTCCAGATTCCTCTCCAGCAATTTTCGGTCGTGGCGATATCCCCATGCCGCCCACATCAGGGTGGCCCCGAGGGCATGGAAGGTCCCCTGATCGTCGTGAAGCGAATGTCCATCCAGTGTCACCAGGCCCGTCCGAGGCGGGTGCGTGTCACACTCCACGGCGATTTCCTGGCTCACCGACTCACCAAACCACTGGACATGCTCCTGGAGCATTCGCCAGTCCGAGATGTAGGAGCCCGGCTCTAATGGCGCGACCAGTACCACAGAGAAGGACCAGGTCTCTCCCGGTGGGACCACGACCTCGTCGGGAATGGCCACTCTTCCCTCACCGTTGAAGGGATCCGAGTCGTCTACAGCGCCCAGCCGATACCCTTCAGCCCCAGACCAGGGGATCGACCCGGTGTTCTCCATGACCACGGTGACCTGACGCTCCTCTCCGCAGGCGAGCAGGGAGGGAAGGTCCTCCGAGACCGGGTGGGCATCGGCTCCCGGGGATGCGCTGTCGTCATCCCCTTCAGAGAGGGCTGAGTCGTCGTCGACAGCCCCCTCCCCTCCATTGCACCCCCCCATGCACAGGGTCATTCCCCAACCAAAGACGGTGGCGCTCCAGAGGATGTGCGAGGGGATGAAATTGCAGTTTCGAGACATGAAGAGGCTTCCAGACATCAGCCAGATACCGCTGAACCACAGGGAAATCCACTCTGGCGGGGCCCATCCTTCCCTGTCAACTGTCCGAGTGGCAAGGAGGTTCGACGCGACCGAGCCGCGTGTTACCATGCTGGATGACACGCCTCCCCCATGCCCAGGACCTTGCAGGACGCGGGTCCGACTCCAGAGGTCCTCATGCTCCCCTTCCCCCGCCCTGCTCGCCCCTCCCCTTCCATCCTCCTCATGGGTGCCCTGCTGGTGCCCCTCCTCGCCGTGCCCGCCGATGCGGTGGATTGCACCTGTGGCAACTTCCCCAACGGTCTGGCCGTTGACAACGACGGCGTCAATGTCGCCCTCACCGTGACCGCCACCAACAACCAGGCCATCACTGCGTCATCCAACCAATATGGGATCACCGGGTACACCACCGGCACCTCCATGGTCGGCGTTCGCGGATGGGCCACCGCTGGAAACGGCGTCTATGGCGTCACCGACTCCACCAGCGCTGGGTATGCCGGAGTCACTGGCGTGGCCACTTCGACCACCGGCCAGCAGTATGGGGTGTCCGGCACGACCTCCTCCACCTCGGGAATCGCTCTGAAGGGCACGGCCACCGCCGTCAGCGGCTTCACCACCGGTGCCCTTGGCTCGGTGGCATCGCCAGACGGGGTCGGAGTCACCGGCTCCAACACCGCCACCACAGGAACCGGCGCCGGAGTGCGGGGCTTCACTTCATCCACCAGTGGGTATGGGGTCTATGCCGAGTCCCTGGCCACCTCCGGGACCAGTTACGGCGTCTACGCCAAGAATTCTGCCCCCAATGGATACGGTGTCTACAGCAGGATGTCGGCCACCACCGGCACGGGCCCTGCGGTCTACGGAACCACCGCGTCCACCTCCGGCAAGGGGATTTCCGGAAACGCCAGCGGCACATCGGGAACGACCTATGGAGTCTATGGAGCGGCAGCGTCCACTTCTGGGACTGCCGTCTACGGAACCGCCACCGCCACCACGGGGACCACTTACGGCGCCTACGGCCGCTCTTCTTCCACGTCAGGTAGGGGGGTCTACGGATACGCCTCCGCCACCTCCGGGACCACCTACGGGGTCTACGGAAGGGCCCCCTCTGCCACGGGTTACGGAGTGTATTCAGAAGGAAACTTCGCGGTCACCGGCACCAAGAGCGCCGTGGTGGACAGCAGCGCCGGGCCTACCGAGATGTATTCGGAGGAGGGGACCGAGGTGTGGTTCACCGACTACGGCAATGCCCGACTCGAGGAGGGCGCCACCTGGGTCGAGTTGGACGAGGAGTTCCTGGAACTGGTGACCGTCGACGAGGACAACCCGCTGCGGGTGTTCATCCAACTCGAGGGGGATGCCCATGGGGTGTACGTGGTGCCGGGTGACACCGGTTTCGACGTTGTCGAGTTGAAAAACGGCCGCAGCAACGCTCCGTTCTCCTACCGCGTCGTCGCCCATCGAGCTGGATACGAGAATCGCCGCATGAGGCAGGTAGACGTGGCACTGCCGGGTGCCAGCGCGCCCTGAACCTTCATTCCTGACAGGCGCCTCACGGGGAGTCGAGAACCGACCCCCTCATCTCCTTGTCGGCGATGTCTACCCTCCGCAAACGCCGGTCTTCGTACCCCAGGCGAGGGGCCACCACCCGATAGGAAAAGGGGGCGTCCGACTGACCGCGGCCTCGCTCCACCACGTCGAAACCGGTCTCGTCGGGTACGGTGAAGACGCCGTTTGACTCCCCTTCGATTTGTACGAATACCATGGGGGGATCACCGCCGTCCGTAGTGATCGTCTCCAAGAAGTCCGGGTCGTACTCCACCCTGGCCGATCCTCCCTGGAGTTGGCCCCTGCCATAGTCGGTGAACCACACTCCCGTCGACTCCTCTGAATACAATTCGGTGGGGCCGTAAGAGGTGGGAACTACCGCACTCTTGGCTCCGGTGACGGCGAAATCTCCGGATCCATAGAGGGCATACCCGGTGGGTGAAATGGACAGCCCATACACCCCGTAGGTCGTACCCGTAAGGGAGGAAGCATTCCCATAGAGGCCCTTCCCCGTTTTGGAGTAGGACTCACCGTAGACGCCCGCAGTGGAGCCGGTGGAGTTGGTAGCCAGCCCCTTCACTCCCGTTCCCCCCTTGGAGAGGGTCCGTCCGTAGACGCCAACATTGGTCCCCGTGATGGCGTCGGCGGAGGCGTAGAGTGCGGTTCCGTTGGTGGAAAGGACGGTGGAATGAAGGCCAAAACTGGCACCCGTGGTGGCGCTGTTATAAGCGACCACCGCCCTCCCCGTTGTAGACGAGGTGAAGCCGTACACCCCCGTGCTCGCCCCGGTAGTGGCCCCGTACCCGTATACCCCCGAGCCGGTTGGACTCTCCGTCGCCCCAAACACTCCCTGGTTGGTCCCGGTGGCGGAACTGGCCCACCCATACACCCCCTGTCCCGAGGCCGAGGCGCTCACCCCCTTTACTCCGACGTTGGTCCCTGTCAGGTCATAAGCGCTCCCGTACACGGCGGATCCGTTGGGTGACCCGGTGTAGCCAGCAACCCCGATGGTGGCCGGGTCGGTGCCATATCCCACCACCCCCGCTCCCCCTGCCGCGTTGGCGTAGGCCAGCACCCCTCGATACCCTGCGGTAGCATATAGCCCCACCCCGGTGGCCGATGTCGCAGTGCTCTTGATGCCGTACCCGACGGTGCTGGTCACGTCCAGGGAGGGCTCGGTGGCCCCGCCAGCGGTGGAGTCCACGTTCAGCACCGTCCCAACGGCAGCGGTGAAGGTGTCGCAGGCGCAGTTGGTGGCGTCGGCGGGGACGGCCAGCAGAAACGCCAGGGCACAGGCAGTGAGGGCAGTGGGGGTCGAGCGCTGAAGGCGGGGAGTGGGGGTCTGCAATCGCGGCTCCTGATGGGCCATGGCCCGCGCTCTACCGCCGGCCACTGGCCACAATTGAATGGAGTGGGTCTCCCGAGGCTGCCAGGATCGAGGCGATTTGGCAAAGAAAACCAACAAGTTCGTTTGGGGAGAGGTCCTCGCCTCGTGGGTGCGGTTGGGGAGCGTGAGGGTCTTGCGACGACAATTCAGGAAGCCCCTGCTCCCCTCGCTCCCACCTCCCTGTACACCGCCAGGATCCTCTCCACCCCTTCCTCTTCAGAAAATCGGGTGCGAGCCCTCTCCCACCCCGTCCTTCCCCGGATTGCCGCTTCCGATGGATTCCCCCTCACCTCCTGACAGATTCGGGTCAGGTCGGAAACGTTCCCGCCCGAAAACAACCACCCCGTCTCCCCATCCACCACCGTCTCGGGCAACCCTCCCAATCGCGACCCGATCACCGCCCGTCCCCGCGCCTGTGGTTCCAACGCCGCAAAGGGAAGATTCTCCGGCCATCGCGAAGGGACCACCGCCGCCAGACACTCATCCAGGGCTGTCCGCACCGCCCCTCCCTCCAGCCTTCCCCCAAAATGCACCCGGGACCCCAGCCTCAGCTCCCGGTGCCGGCTCCGCAGTTCCCCTTCTGCGGGCCCCTCGCCAGCGATGTTCACTCGAAGGTTCGGCAGCCGCGACGCTGCCTCCAACAGCAGATCCACCCCCTTCTCCTTGGAGAGGCGACCGGCATAAAGGAGGGGGGCCTCTGGAGAGGGGGGCAATGGCGGTGAGGCGAGGAGCCATCCCTGGGGCAGGAAATTGGGGATCACCCGCACCCGACCGCCCCCCACTCCGAATTCCTTCAACGTGTTGGCCAGAAACGCCGAAGGACAGATCAAGGCGTCCGCCAGGGCATGAACCCGAAGGAGGCGATGAATGACCTGCTCCCCTGCCGCCACAAGGGAAACGGCCCGACTGTCCCTCTTGCAGCGATGTCGCACCGCCTCCCAATAGCGGACCTTCAGGCAACGATCACAGGGTTTTCCATCGGTGAAGAGCAACCCGTTCGGGCACACCAGTTCGTAATCGTGAAGAGTCCAGACGACGGGAATGCCCCTTCTCTTTGCAGCTTCCAAAATGGAGGGGGTGAGGTGGTGATGGAGGTGATGGGCGTGAACCACATCGGGTTTTTCTTTTTCCAGCAGCCGCGAAAACCGCCGGGCCGCCTCCCGATTCCAGGTGCTTTTCGCCCACATCCCCAATCCCGCCCAGGCCGCCTTTATCCTCCCTCCTTCTCGCCTCTGCCTGTCCACCTCCTCCCAATCCACCTGAGGGGCGAAGAAGGCTTCTTGGGGATCGGGACGATTGCGCTCATGGACCATTGAAAATCGAATAACTAAATAATTTCTAATAGATAACGCATCGGCCAGGGAATCCACATGGGTGGAATCTCCCCCCCGGGCGTATCCCCAGGAGTGGGCCAGAAGGATCTTCATGCTCGCTTCTCGACGCCATCCCGCAGAGCCCATTCGCCCCCGGAGCGCAGAGTCTTCTCCTGCGACAAGGCCAGGATCACAGCCAGAGGCATCCACCCCGCGCAGGAAAAGGTGTCGGTCGACTGGGAAAGCCCCACCAGCCACGCGGCCATGCAGGCTCCTAGAACGGGGTCCCGACGGGCCACCCTTTGCCCCACCCTTCCCAGGGCCAGGGTGAACAGAAGAAGGCCAATCCAACCCGTCTCTGACAGAACCTTGGCGCCGAAACCATGGGCGTCCAGACCCGTCGCTTCCACGGGAGACCCGGGAGAAAGGGGCAGCAATGGAAAGCCGCCTGGGCCTGCTCCGGTGAGCGGATGCTCCAACCCTTCCTGAAGGGCTTTTTCCCACAAGGCCTGGCGGGTGATGGAGGCGTCTCTGAGCCTCTGGGAAGGAAGGAACTGTGGCAAGGCGGCCAGCAGGACAAGGATTCCCCCCAGGATCGCCGCCGCCCGCAGGGGTCTACGCATCCACTTTCCTCCCTGGAAGACTCCCAGCACCAGACCCACCCCTCCTGCCGCCCAGGAGGCTCGGGAGATGGAGACCAAAGCTCCCCCCATTCCCAAGGCCAGGGCCGATCGGTCAGAAGAACGGTGCCAGCGAGAGGCTAGCAGGGGAAGCCAGGGGGCCAGGGCCACTGCCAGGGTCTTGTGGTTGGTGGTCAGGGGTCGGAGGTCGTGAATCCAGGTGAGGCCTCCCCCCAGGATGCGATAGGCGGAGGTCCAGGCCAGGATCAACCCCAGGGCCGCCACCAGAGGGGCAATCCACCCCATCAGCCTCGCCTTTCCCACTCCCCGTAGGGCCAGAGGAAGGGCCCACCCGTAGGCCAGGATGTGAAACAGAGGTTGGCGCAGGAAGTCGTGGATGGCGCGGTTGGGATCAGGTACGAAAACCAGGATCATCGCCGTCCACACCAGAAACGGCAGGAATGGGGTACAGCCTTCGAGCAGGGAACCAACGGAAGCCCCCGAGGTCCACTGCCCCTTTGCCTTGACCAGAGCCAGAGGAAAAATCACCACCGCCAGGACATCTGTCACCGGGGCATTCCAGGGCCCGATTCCCACTCCCAGAGAGACAAAGGGGTGGGCAGCAAAGGCCAGGGCGGACAGGGTGAACAGCCCCCGATCCAAAGGGGAAGTCCCCGTCATTTCAGCACTTCCCGGTAGAGTCGAGCATAGGCCGCCACCATCGCCGCCTCGGTGTGGAGATGCAGGGCTCTCTCCCGCGCCGCCTCCCCCATGGTGAGACGAGCCCCCTCCCGACTCAAAAGGGAACGTGCTGCCTGGGCCAGGGCCAGGGGGTCCTCCACCGGAACCAGCAGGGCGGTTCGGGGGGCATCCACCACTTCGGGAATCCCCCCCACCGCCGCCGCCACCGCCGGGACCCCGGCCAGAGCCGCTTCCACCAGGGCCAGCCCGAACCCCTCCCACCGGGACGGATGAAGCAGGAGATCGGTGCGGGCCAGAAGGGAGGGCACGTCCACCACCCTCCCGGGAAACTCCACCGCCTCCTGGACTCCCAGAGCGGAAGCCAGGGCCCGCAATTGAGGGAGCAGAGGCCCCTCTCCCGCTACGGTGAGCCGGGCAGAGGGAAAGGAGCGAATCAGATGGGCGAAGGCCTGCAAGGCGAGATCCACCCCCTTCTGAGGAACCAGACGCCCCAGGGTCAACAAGCGTGGACCCTCATCGGGTCTCCGGGGGATAAAATCAACGGCCAGGTAGGGAGAAGGCTCCACTCCGTTGGGAATAATGAAAATTCGGTCCGATGGAACCCCCCTTCCCTCCAGGAATCGTCCCACTGCGGCAGAAACGGCGACGATCCTGCGGGTGGATCGGGCCAGAAGGAGGGTGGCTGCCCGATGGTGCCATCCCTGTTCATCCCGATCATCGTTGTGGGCAGTCGAAACCGTCGCCGTCGCCCCTCCCAGGAAGGCGGCTCCACGCCCCCAGGTGTCCCCAGCGAACAGATGGGTGTGGACCAGGGAAAATCTCCCCGTCCGTATCTGCCAGGCGCCTCGCCCCAAGGCCCGAATCCCCAGACCTCCTGAAGGGCGATTCCAGCAGGTCACTGGAATCCCCGCTTCCATGAACCGGGGTAGAAGAGGGCCCATGCCCATCACCGTCGCCACTTCCACCCGAAATCCATGGGCAGGAAGCCCCCGGGCCAGGCCCAGCACCACCCCCTCTGCTCCGGCCTGGGGCAGGGCGGTGATCACCTGGAGCACCGGAAGGCAGGAGGAGGAATCCAAACAAGCACCAACGCGCTCCACCGGAAGCACGGTGTGAGGATCGCGGCGGGGATTCTAGCCGTCTCCAACCTGTGCGAGAATCACCCCCCATGGACCTTCATCGACTTCCCCTCCGTATCTCTCCTCTCCTTGCCTCCCTTGCGGCCTGGGGACTCCTTGGTTGTGGGGGAAGTGAGGAGACGTCTTGGACGCCTTCTTTCTTCTTTGACCTGAGCGTGACCCTGCCTACTGACCAGGACCCCCTGGGGGTAGATGGGGATGAGGGCAAGGTGGAGGAGATGCGACTCATCGTCTTCTACGCAGACGGTACCGAGGCTTCCTTCCCCCTTTCCCAGGAGGGGGATGCCACTTTTCCCGCTGAAGAGGTGGGACCCGGCAACGATGTCACCCTCAGGTTGGAGGGCCTGGTGGATGGAAACGTGGTGTTTTCCGGGGAGGCGACGGGGATCTCCCTGGAGGATGGGGGATCGGCGCGTATCTATTTCGCCCGGGAAGGATCGGTAGGACGCCTCGCCACGGTGTTGGCCGAACCCAGGGCCTTTGCCGCCACCTCCTCCCTTCCCGACGGTCGCGTGGTCCTGGCGGGGGGAACCACCTATTCGGATGAGAACGAAGAGGCTTTGACTGATTCTCTTCTGGTGGTGGATCCTGCCGATCCCTCCGCGGAGAAGAGCGGGATGGTGCCCGGGGGAGTGGACCTGGTGGGGGGAACGATGGTGGCGGTGCAGAGCTTTGATGCCGAATGGGACGGGGATCTCCTGTTCTTGGGGGGAGCCCAGACGGTCTACCACCCCGCTCAGGATCCTCCCATGAACTCTACCGGGGATTACGTGGAGACCTCCACCGAAGTCTACCTGCTGGATGCCGAGACCGCAGGACAGGGGATGGAGAGCATCGGCACCATGGACCCCTCCCGGGTGCAGGGGCTGGCCCTTGCCCTCCCCGAAGAGAGGGTGGTGGTGACCGGGGGCTACTTTGTGGAGGATGAGTTCGCCTACTTCGACGCCACCGTACCCTTGTTCACCGTCTCTTCGGGGGAGTCCGCCACCGCCGGAGCGGTTTCCGGCTCTCGACGCGGCCATGCCGCCACCTTCCTGGAAGACGGGCGAATCCTGCTGGCGGGGGGCTATGGGTATTGGGACGATGGAGGAATCGGCGGTGGAGAGGATGAGTCCAAACTCATCGCCGAGATGGAGGTGTGGGATCCCTCCGATGGATATGACAACGAAGTGGTCACCGAATTGACCGAGCCCCGGGTGCTCCTCAGCGCCACCCTTCTGCCCGATGGAACCGTCCTTCTGGCGGGGGGCTCCACGGTGTTCTCCGGCACCTTCGGTAGCATCGGCGACATGGATGATCCGTTGAAAATCGCCGAAATCTACGATCCAGTCGGGGATGACATCCAGAAGGTGGACGGGGGAATGAACGCCTCCCGGGCCGAACACGCCGCCGTTGCCCTGAAGTCGGGGGATGTGCTCATGTGCGGCGGATGGTCCACCACCAACGATGGCGAGTCCTCTTGCGAGGTGTATCGATTCGCAGAAGGAACCTTCCAGGAAGTCCCCGACGATCCCGAGTACGAGCATGACACCGATGACCTGGGCAGCGGCAGGGCCGGGCTCTCGGCGGTCTCCCTTTCCGGGGGCGATGTTCTGTTGATGGGTGGGTGGAACGATGGGCGCCCTCGGGATGACATCTTCCGGTACCACTGCACCAGGGCCGAATCCCTGGCGCCCCAAGCCACCCTGGCTCCGACTCGGCCCGCTCCTGCGTTCTCTCCATCCCGAACGGGCACCGTTTCCGTTCGCTTCGGCAAGTAGAGACCCTCCCGCGCGGTCCCCATCCTGTTCTTTGCTCCCTCAAACCAGACGAAAATCATTCCAGGAGGTTTCCATGATGAAGGCGGACGATTCCAAGGCTGGCCTTGACCGCGCCTCGTGTGCGGTGCTGATGGGGGTGGACGATTACCGGATTTATGACTCCTCCGGGGCCAACGATCTCCTGGGAAGCCGCAATGACGTGAGGGCATGGGTGGGGTTCTGCCGTCAGAGATTGGGTATTCCCCCAGAACGCATCCTCCTTCTCACTTCTCCCCTTCTTACCCCCGAGCTCCTGGGCTCTGTTGGCATCGACATCCCCAAGGAGAACTTCCGAGGCGGGGATGGCGCCTCCATCCGGGAGGGAGTGCGATGGCTGGGACAGCGCATCGCCGAGGGTTCGGAGCATCCCCTCCTCACCTGGTCGGGGCACGGCAGCCTGGACGCCACCGAGGCCGACTCTGCCGGAGTGGATGTGGCCCTGTGTCCCTCTGACATCCGCAAGGACAAGGCTGGGGCGGTGACCGGACTGCTTCCCTTCGGGGAGATCCAGCGCATCTTGGACTCGGAAATCCTTCCTTGTGGGCGCACCGCTGAAAACCTGACGGTGGTGTTGGACACCTGCTTCACTCCCCCTCCCGAGGGCAGCTTCAACCCCCGCTACATCGCCCCTCCCCTTCCAGGTCTTCTCTCTGCTCCCCTGGACATGCGCCTCACCGGACGGCTTCTTCTGGCGGCCCGCAAGGGTCAAGCCGCCCAGGAGATCCCGGTGGGATCGGGGTGGCAGGGAGCCTTCTCCACCGCTCTACGATCCGTTTCCGAACAATGGAAGTCCGTTCCCGACGGCGCCGGAACCCGCCTCACCTTGTCTCATTCCAATGCCATGGCCCGAAGCCACTGGCTCCTCAAGGGCCTGGGACTGGCTCAGGACCCGTGGATGACGTATCCCCTTCTCCAAGGGCGCCTGGCCCTTTTCCAAAAGGGGAGCCGACCAGCATCCACCTCCCGCACCCCTGACCGGGATCGGCCCGATTGCCAATTGGACGCGGGGGAGAGCGGGGTTCGCATCTACCGATTCACCAACGGCAGCACCGGCGCCGTGCTGGGGCAGGTGACGGTCACCACCGCCAACCTCACCGGGGCCCCCTCGGGATACGCCTCCAACACCGAATATTGGCGCTTTTCCAAGAACGCCCTCACCAGCATCAAGTCCAGCTCCCGCCCCGCCAGCATCAGCACCACCATCCTGGTTCAGGGAACCTGGGCCCAGGTGAGTGGCAACCTGGATTGGACCCCCGGCAGCGGCGACTCCCTCTGCACCTGGACCTGCCCCACCTTGCCGGCCACTTGGACCTCCCAGAGTTCAGGGACGTCCATGCCCAATCAGGGTCCCACCTACAGGTTCAACGCCGAAACCGCCACCGGGGTCAACTCCCAAGGGCAGACGGTGGTGCAGACCTTCTCCTGGCGAGCCCTCCAGTTTGTGTTCTCTCCCGCCTCCAGCTACGTGCTCACCGGCCTGTCCTGGTCCCTGGACACTCCCCAGATGACCGGTGGAAACATCGAACGGCTGTGTGTGCAATACAGCTCCCTGCCGGGGCCCTATGTCAGCTCCCTCACTCCCAACGCCCCCTGGCAGCGCCTGATCCTCACCCTGGGAAACTTCCAGGGCTGATCCCTCCTTCATTCACACCGAGCGCACCAGCCGAAACCCCACCGCTGCCAGTCCATTGGAGGGTCTGGCCGCCAGTCGAGTGGCGGATCGGCACTGCCCCAGCACCCCGCTCCACGCCCCTCCCCGCACCGAGCGAAGCTCCTTGGAGTCCCATTCGGCCTCGTCGAGAACAAGCCTTCCCCCTTCCACGGGGGGG